>UQXG01000090.1 GCA_900544945.1 uncultured Eubacteriales bacterium
ATTTTCATCGCCTTTGCCTTCGGCTGCAACATCGGCTGCTCGGTGGTCGTGTCCCAGCTCTTCGGCGCGAAGAAGCTTTCGGAGCTGAAAACCGCCGTGTACACCACCCTGATTGCCAGCGGCGCGGTATGTCTGGTGCTGATGGTCTTCGGCACCGCGTTCTGCACCGATCTTCTGGAACTGATCCACACGCCCCAGGACATTCTGGCAGACTCCAAGCTGTACCTGGATATCTACATCTGGGGACTGCCCTTCGTGTTCTATTATAATGTAGCCACGGGCATTTTCTCCGCCCTGGGCGATTCCAAAACCCCCTTCTATTTCCTGGCCGTCTCGTCCCTGTCCAACATTGCGGTGGACATTCTCTTCGTCACCGCTTTCAAAATGGGCGTAGCCGGTGTGGCCTGGGCCACCTTCCTGTGCCAGGGCGTCAGCTGTGTGCTGGCGGTGATCGTGGTATTCAGCCGGTTCCGCACCATTGAGACTGCGGAAAAGCCCAAGCTTTTCTCCGTGCCCCTGCTGAAAAAAATTGCCATCGTGGCCATTCCCAGCATTTTGCAGCAGAGCTTCATCTCCGTGGGCAACATCATCATTCAGAGTGTTATCAACACCTTCGGCGCCAGCGTCATTGCGGGCTACTCCGCTTCCGTGAAGCTCAACAATCTGGTCATCACTTCCTTCACCACCCTGGGCAACGGCATTTCCAACTACACCGCTCAGAATGTGGGGGCGGACAAGCCCCTGCGGGTCTGCCAGGGCTTCCGGGCCGGGCTGAAGCTGGTATGGATGCTGTGCGTGCCGCTGACGGTGCTTTACTTCCTGGCGGGTCAGTACCTGCTATACCTCTTCCTGGACAATCCCACAGGCACCGCCATGCAGGTGGGCATTCAGTTCCTGCGGATTCTGTCGCCGTTCTACTTTGTCGTCTCCGCCAAGCTGGTTTCCGACGGCATTCTCCGGGGTGCGGGGCAGATGAGGCCCTTTATGATCGCCACCTTCACCGATCTGATTCTCCGGGTAGTGCTGGCCAAGGTGCTGTCCATTCCCTTCGGCCCTCTGGGCATCTGGTGTGCCTGGCCCATCGGCTGGAGCATTTCCGCGGTTATGTCCATATACTTCTACGAGAAAGGCCCCTGGAAGAAGGTGGAGGCCAAGGAAGCCCGGACGCCTGTTCCGGCTGCCGCGCAGAAGTAACCTGTAGGAATGTTCTTGTAATAAAAACATCTGTCTTCTATACAAAAACACTTCTGGGAATCTCCCTGTTTTCCGGCCTTTCGCCGAAAATTGTTTCCCCTACTTGACAGCATCGGCGATCCCGGGTATAATTTCCCCATCCTAACGGCAAAGACGTCGTATACTTCGGTATACGGCGTCTTTTTCGTAGAAAGAAGGTTTTCTTATGGTAGAATGGATCACGCAGGTAAATAACACCCTCAACGGTATTGTCTGGGGCTGGCCGGCCCTGATTCTGCTGGCCTTTGTGGGCGTGCTCACCAGCTGCATCACGAGATTTTTCCAGATCAGCCATCTGGGTCACTGGATGAAGCACACCATCGGTGCCATCTTCCACGACAGCGAGGTCACCTCCCACACGGCCGATCGCTCCATTTCCCAGTTCCAGAGTCTGTGCACTGCCCTGGCCGCCACTGTGGGCACGGGCAATATCGTGGGCGTGGCCGGAGCTATCCTGGTTGGCGGTCCCGGGGCCGTGTTCTGGATGTGGCTCATTGCCTTCTTTGGCATGATGACGAACTACTCGGAAAATGTGCTGGGCATCTTCTACCGCCGGAAAAATGAGCTGGGCGAGTGGAGCGGCGGCGCCATGTACTACCTCCGGGACGGCCTGGGGGCGAAGAAGGGCTGCAAGACTGTCGGCAAGGTGCTGGCCGCGGCTTTCTCCGTGTTCTGCTTCCTGGCCTCCTTCGGCATCGGCAACATGACCCAGGTCAATTCCATTTCCGGCAATGTGTATTCCGTTTTCGGCGTGCCCACCTGGGCCACGGGCATTGTCATCCTGATTTTGTGCGGCCTGGTCATCGTGGGCGGGCTGAAACGCATCGCCACTGTCACGGAGAAAATCGTTCCCTTCATGGTTCTTATCTACATGGTGGGCACGATCGCCATTCTGGTGAAGAACTTTGCCATGATTCCCGCAGTATTCACGGCTATCTTCGAAGGGGCCTTTGCGTTAAAGGCCGCAGGCGGCGGCATTGTAGGCTACGGCATCAAGTTGGCCATTGAGCAGGGCATGAAGCGGGGTGTGTTTTCCAACGAGGCAGGCCTGGGCTCCTCGGTGATGGTGCACTCTAACTCCAACGTCCGGGAGCCTGTCAGACAGGGCATGTGGGGCATTTTTGAGGTTTTTGCCGATACCATGGTGGTGTGCACCCTCACCGCCTTCACGGTTCTGTCCTCAGGCCTCGTCGACCTGGACACCGGCATAGCCGTCACGGAATACGCGGGCGTGGAGCTGACCAAGGCAAACCTGGTGAGCACCGTGTTTACCATGAATTTCGGCTGGTTGGGCGGGGCCTTCGTGGCCATTGCGATTGTGCTCTTCGCCTATTCCACCGTCCTGGGATGGAGCCACTACGGTTCCAAGGCCTGCGAGTACCTGTTCGGTGCTAAGGCTACCAAGGTCTATCGGATCGTCTTCGTTCTGGCCACCTTCGGCGGGGCTGTGATGGGCGAAAATCTGGCCTGGGACATTGCCGATACCCTCAACGGTATGATGATGATCCCCAACCTGATCGGCGTAACGGTGCTCTCCCCAGTGGTCTACCGGATCACGAAGAACTACGTCGCCCGGAAGATTCTGGGCAAATCCGAGGAGCCTATACTCTCCTCCTTCCCGGATATCCAGGCCGAGGCCGAAGCCGCCGTTCTGAATGGTGTGGAATAATCACACAAAATACACATCGTAATCCGAAAGCGCCTCATACTGAACTCCAATTAAAATCTTTTTAAAGATTTTGATTGGAGTTCAGTATCAGATAGACCCTAAGAAATAGTATCAAAAGCCGCCTGCGTCGGAAGACACAGGCGGCTTTGCATATTTCCGGAATTTCTCAGTCCTTGTTTTCCTGGCGGGCATCGGTGCGGCCCTCGGGCTTGATTTCGCCCACGGCCAGCAGAGAACGCTTGGTCAGCGCGGGGCCAACCAGCTCATACACCAGCACGCTGAAGAGCACCACATTCCGGGCCAGGGCACCGTCGGGCAAGGAAGCCGCGGTGATTGCCATGCCCAGAGCCACACCTGCCTGGGGAAGCAGGGTAATGCCCAGGTGATCGGTGATGTTCTTGGGCTGGCCGGTGATCTTGCAGCTGAAGGCCGCGCCGTAGTACTTGCCTGCGCTCCGGGCGATGATGAACAGCACACCGACAAGCAGGGTCACAGGCTGAGCCAGCACGTTCAGATCCAGCTCCGCGCCGGAAATCACAAAGAACAGCACATTGATGGGGGTGGTCCAGCCCTCGATTCTGCCAATCAGCTCTTCAGAGGTGGAGCAGATATTGCAGAAGATCGTGCCGGTCATCATGCACACCAGCAGCAGAGAGAAGCCGCAATGGATACCTGCCACGTCAAACTCGATCATGCTCAGGCCGACGGTCAGCAGCACAAAGGCCACGGAAATGCTCATACGCTTGGAACGGGAGTGGAAGAACTGCTCCACCCAATTCAGAAGCCAGCCCATCGCTGCGCCCAGACCCAAGGACAGAATCACTTCCACAATCGGCTCTACCACCACGGCTACCACGCTCACATGACCGGCAGACAGTGCGGTGGCAATGCCGAAGGAAACGCTGAATAGCACCAGACCTACCGCGTCATCGATGGCAACCACCAGCATCAGAAGCCGGGTCAGAGGGCCGTCAGCCTTATACTGACGGATGACCATCAGGGTTGCGGCAGGAGCCGTCGCAGAAGCGATGGCGCCCAGGGTGATGGCGCAGGAGATGGTAATCAGGCTGGGGAACAGCAAATGCAGCACAATCAGGGTCACATCCACGAAGATCGTGGCGATCACCGCCTGCAAAATGCCGATGGTAATGGCCTTGGCACCGGTCTCCTTCAGCTGGCGCAGACGGAACTCGTTGCCCATGGTAAAGGCGATGAAGCCCAGTGCCGTCTGGGTCACGATCTTCATAGCCTCCACCTGGTCGGCGTTGTTAAAGCCCAGGCCGGGCACCTTCAGCGCGCCGATGCAGAAGGGCCCCAGCAGCAGACCTGCCACCAGGTAGGCGGTGACTGCGGGCAGATTCACCAGCTTGGTCAGCCGGGACATCATCAGACCGCCAACCAACGCGACGGCCAGAGAAATCAGATATACTTCCACGTTGACTACCTCACTTTTGATATAGAATTCCAACTTTTTAACTTCGTTATCATAGCACCAAACCAAAGCGACGGCAAGACACATTCCTGCCAAAATTTCAGGAAGAATGCCGAATTCTTTGTGCATTTCATCCGTATTTTGGCATTCATTTTGCACACATCCCACAAAGCCGTCTCCTTCTTTTTCCGGAAGTTCCCCGAAAAAAGGACAGCTCTTGCTTTCTTTGCCCAAAGGGCGTATAATGGAGAAAACACGAAACACGGAGGGATACCATGAAGCCCTGGCAGCATTTGAAAACCATCACCCATCATCGCTGGCTCGTCCGGCTGGGGTGCTTCCGGGTGGGACTTTACCGTCAGGGCATTGCCCATGACCTGTCCAAGTACTCCCCCACGGAATTCTGGATCGGCGCCCGGTACTACCAGGGCAACCGCAGTCCCAACGCCGCAGAGCGGGAAGATAAGGGCTACAGCGAGGCCTGGATGCACCACAAGGGCCGCAACCGGCACCACTATGAATACTGGACGGACATGAACCCGCAGACCCGCCGATACGAACCCATTCCCATGCCCCGGAAATACCTGGTGGAAATGGTCATGGATCGGCGGGCGGCCTGCATGACCTACCAAGGCAAGGCCTATCGGGACGATGCTGCCTTGAAGTATTTCACAAAGGGCCGGGAGCGAACGCTGATGCACCCGGAAACCGCCCGGCAGCTGGAGTACATTCTGACTATGCTGGCAAATCAGGGGGAAGAAACCACATTCCGATATCTGAAAGACAGCGTGCTTGCCGGGAAGCCCTTTCCCTGGGAGCCGGGAGGAGAACATGGAAAAAATTAAGGTCATTATTCCCACCCACATTCATCACTGCGCCCAGCTGATTACCGGCTTTCTCATGCTTCGGGAGCAGGGCTGGGACATAGAACTTGTGAACCGGGCGGACGACAGGCACTTTGCCTACCATGGCCTTCCCTGCCTGTTCGCCGAATATCGGGGAAAAACCCTGTTTTATGACGTATGGGACGGCTATCAGGATCCTCCGGACATGTTAAAGGCTATGGAGGTCTGCGATTTTTACTTCAAGCGCAGCTTTTCCCCGGAAAAAAACCGTGAAATTTTCGGAGATCACGCGAAAAAAGTCTATCCTCTTGGTTTTAACTACTATGTGACCCACCGGAAAAATCCGGTGGATGAACCATTGTGGAAAGCCATGCTCCGACCCTTCCAGGGCAAGACCCCGGCTCGGTACTTTGTGCCGGAGGTTTTTGAGGGGGACGGGAGGGCCCCCGTCCATCAGCCGCCGAAAATCCTGTTTCTGGCCCGGCTCTGGGGACGGGAGGCCTGGCTGGAGGGAGATCCCGCCAACGACGAGCGGGAGGAAATCAGCCGCACCCGGATTGAAATCATCCGGTCTCTCCGGGATGCCTATGGGGAGAACTTCGTGGGCGGTATCAACGACTGCCCTCTGTCCCGGCAGCTGGCTCCTGATCTGATTGTCCCCCGGGAGCTGACCGAGCGGCGGCACTATCTGAGAGCCGTCCACGCCAGCGACATCTGCATCGGCTCCACGGGACTCCACGGCAGCATCGGTGGAAAATCCGGCGAATATGTAGCCGCCGCCAAGGCCATCGTCCACGAGAAATTTCACTATCAGGTCACGGGAGATTTCCGGGAAGGCGTTAACTATCTGTCCTTCCGCACCGCCCAGGAGTGCGTGGACGCGGTGGGACATCTGGTGGAGCACCCTGCGGAAATTGCCGCCATGAAGCAAGCCAACGCCGCCTACTATCAGCAGTATCTGCGGCCGGATCGGCTCATTGCCAACAGCCTTGCCGTCGTGGACAAAGCCCTTGATGACTGAAAAGACGCTGGCATTGCGGTTTCGCAATGCCAGCGTTTTCTCTTTATGCCAGATAGTTATGCCAGATAGATGGCCTTGCAGGCCAGCATGGTCTCGTAGCAGTCCAGCTTCGACACCATCTCCATAGGCGCGTGCATACACAGCACAGGCACGCCAGCGTCCACGGTGACAATGTTCCGGTTGGCCATGTAGGCCGCTACCGTGCCGCCGCCGCCCTGATCCACCTTGCCCAAAGTGGCAATCTGCCAGATGACCCCGGCCTTGTCCAAAGTGCTGCGCACGAAGCCCATGGCCTCGGCGGAGGCATCGGAGGCTCCGCTTTTGCCCCGGGCGCCGGTGTACTTGCAGATGGCCGCGCCGTAGTTCAGCTGGGCGTTGTTCCGCTTGTCGCAGGTGTCGGCAAAATTGGGGTCAAAAGCGTTGGTCACATCGGCGGACAGGCAGAAGGATTTCGCAAAGCAGTCCTCCAGCTTGACCCCCTGGACATCGCACAGGCCGCCCACGAAATGCTCAAAGTAGTGGCTCTGCATACCGGAAACGCCCACGGAGCCGATTTCCTCCTTGTCCGCCAGAATACAGACCGCGGTTTTTGTGGGATTTTCGATGTTAAAAATGGCATCCAGCTCGGCATAGGCACAGACCCGGTCGTCGTGGCCGTAGGCCCCCAGCAGACTTCTGTCCAGGCCTACCTCCCGGCAGTGCCCGGCGGGCACTACCGTTAATTCAGCGGACAGGAAATCTTCCTCGATGAGGCCGTACTTTTCGTTCAGCCAGCGCATCACGTTCAGTTTCACCAGGTCGCTGCCCTCCCCCTCGATGGGTTCGGTACCCAGGAGCACGTTCAGCTGCTCGCCGGTAATGCCTTTGGCCATGGTCTTCTGCATCTGATCCGCCGCCAGGTGAATGAGCAGGTCGGAGACCATCAGCACCGGATCCTCTTCATTTTCGCCGATGGTCACGGTGACTACCGTCCCATCCTTCCGGTACACCACCCCGTGGATGGCCAGGGGAATGGTGGGCCACTGGTACTTCTTGATGCCGCCGTAGTAGTGGGTTTTCAGATAGGCAATTTCGGAATCCTCATACAGAGGGTTGGGCTTCACGTCCAGCCGGGGGGAATCCACATGGGCTGCGCAGATATGAATGCCCTCGCTCAGGGGCTTTGTGCCAATCACCGCCAGGGCTACGGACTTGTCCCGATTATTATAGTAGATTTTGTCTCCGGGATTCAGAGGCATTCCCGGGGTGAAGGGTCGGTAGCCCAGGCTCTGTGCCTTCCGAACTACCCAGGCCGTGGCCTCCCGCTCGGTTTTGCATTCATCCAGGAAGGCCCGGTAGCCCAGGCAATAGTGCTCCATTTCCTGCCGGTCTTCCTCGCTCAGGCGCGTATAGCCATTCTTGGGGGACAGCAGCAGGGCATCGCGCAGCTCGTCAGTATTCATAGGGGTTTTCCTCCTTTGACATCAGTTTTTCCAGAAATTCCTGGCATATTCTTCGGAAATCTTCCTGGGTTCCGTAGTTTTCCAGCACATAGTCGCACTTCTCACGAAACCATCCGGTGCTTTTCTGGGCGGCGATCCGAGCCTCGGCATACGCCCGGGAAATGCCGTCCCGCTTCATAAGCCGGGCAATGCGCATATCCTCCGGAGCCGTCACCGCCACGGTGGCATTGCACAGCTCCGAAAGGCCGCTTTCAAACAGGCCGATGGCATCAATGGCCGCGAGATTCGGCTTGGTTTTCAGTCTGCGCAGCACCTCATGCTTCACCGCGCTGTGGGTAATCCGGTTCAGGTCTGCCAAGGCCGCCGGATTGGAAAACACCAGCTCCCCCAGCTTCTTGCGCTGCAAGCGGTCATTTTCCACCGTGCCGGGGAACCGGGCCTCGATAGCCGCCAAGAGCATAGGGTCGGTTTCCAGCAGCTCGTGATAAATTTCGTCGCAATCCAGCACCAGGCCACCCCGCTCCGCCACACAATGAAGGAGGGTGGTCTTCCCGCAGCCGGTGCCGCCGGTAATGCCTAAAATCATAGCTCCGCCTCCGCGTCCACAATGTGGAAGGCCGCGGCCTTTTTCAGCCGGTTCTGGACGGCATAGGCTACGCCGCCGCCCACCGGGCACCGGGCGTAAACCTGATGAATGGTCGGGTCGTCCAGTACCCGCAGGGCGGAAAACAGTCCCGCGGACAGGGTGTTGGGGTCAGCCTCCCGGCCGTAGGCCAGAGGGGCGCAGTCGGCATAGAGCAGCAGCTCCTCCTCAAAGCAGAGCACCCGGTCGCCGGGGACAAAATGCCGATGAATATATTCCGCCGCCTTTTCCCGGGAACCGGCCACGATGACCACCGGCTCCTGGGGCGCATAGTGCCGATACTTCATACCCGGTGCCTTCACCACCGCATCCTTGTCAATCTGGGCGGTGACGGCCTTGTCCACCACCAAATCCCCCAGCACGGCAATCAGCTGCTCCGGGGTGATTCCGCCGGGGCGCAGGAGCCGGGGCCGATCTTCCGTCAAGTCCACGATGGTGGATTCCACCCCCACCCGGCAGGGGCCGCCGTCCACGATGGCGTCGATTTTTCCGTCGTGATCATGGCGCACATGCTCGGCGGTGGTGGTGGAGGGCTTGCCGGAAAGATTGGCCGAGGGTGCGGCAATGGGCACTCCCGCCAGGGCAATGATTTTCCGGGTGACATCATTGTCCGGACACCGGACAGCCACGGTAGCCAGCCCTGCCGTGGTGCGCTTGGGCACGATGTCCCGCACCGGCAGCACCATGGTAAGGGGGCCTGGCCAGAATTTCTCCGCCAGGCTGTAGGCAGATGCCGGAATGTCGTGGCAGAACCGCTCCATTTCCTCAGGCTCCGCCACATGGAGAATCAGGGGGTTGTCCTGGGGACGACCCTTGGCCTCGAAGATTTTCAGGACTGCCTTTTCGTCCAGGCCGTTGGCGCCCAGACCGTAGACCGTCTCCGTGGGGATGGCCACCAGGCCGCCGTTTCGGATAATATGTGCGGCAATTTCCGGGGTTTCCGGAGCCTTTGCGTCTAAAAACAGGGTTTTCATAATTTTCTCCCGAAAAGTCAACGGGCAGCCACGGAAGGTGACTGCCCGAAGGAACACATTTGTGATTACGCGGTAGGCTGGTTGGCAGCCTCGATGATCTTGACGAACTTCTCGGGCACCAGGGAAGCACCGCCGATCAGGCCGCCGTCGATGTCGGGCTGAGCCAGCAGCTCGAAGGCGTTCTTGTCGTTCATGGAGCCGCCGTACAGGATGGAGATGGCCCGGGCGTTCTTGGATGAGTACAGCTTGCGAACCACGCTGCGGATCATCTCGCAGACCTCCTCGGCCTGGTCGGGGGTAGCGGTCAGGCCGGTGCCGATGGCCCAGATGGGCTCGTAGGCGATGATGACCTTGCGGATCTT
>UQXG01000091.1 GCA_900544945.1 uncultured Eubacteriales bacterium
TCCCGGGAAAAGACAAATTAAGTCTTTCTTAAGATGGAATATTGCTTTTTTCTGTGCAGCTTGCTATAATGAGGTATCTCATTTTTGGAGGTTTTTCCCAGTGGCGCAGAAAAGCAAACCCCTGGCTGCCCTTCGGGCTGCCTTTCCCCACACCATTCCCATTCTGACAGGCTACCTGTTTCTGGGCATGTCCTATGGGGTTCTCATGAAGGTTTCCGGTTTTTCCTTCTGGTATCCCCTGCTCATCAGTCTGACGGTTTACGCCGGCTCCATGCAGTTCGTCACCACCAGTCTTCTGCTGGGGGCCTTCAATCCCATCCAGGCCTTCGTCATGACCCTGATGGTCAATGCCCGGCACCTGTTTTACGGCATCGCTTTGCTGGACAGATATCAGGACACCGGCCGGAAAAAGCCCTACCTGATTTTCGGTCTGAGTGACGAGACCTTCTCCGTCACCTGCTCTGCCAAAATTCCGCCGGAAATTGACAAGGGCTGGTTTTTCTTCTGGGTCACGGCGCTGGATCAGCTGTATTGGGTCACCGGTGCCACCCTGGGCGGGCTCTTCGGCTCCCTGATTTCCTTCAACACCGAAGGCCTAGATTTTGTGATGACCGCCATGTTCGTGGTCATTCTTCTGGAGCAGTGGCTCAAAGAGAAAAACCACACCTGTACCCTGCTGGGTCTGGGGCTGGCTTCCCTGAGCCTGTTTCTCTTCGGCCCGGACGGCTTCATGCTCCCGGCCATGGGAGCGATTCTTGCCGTACTGCTGCTTCTGCGAAGCACACTGGAGAAAGAAGGTGCCGCCGTATGACCCTCACCCAGAGAATCCTCACCATTGCCATTGTGGTTCTGGGCACCGTGCTCACCCGGTTCCTGCCCTTCCTGCTGTTTCCCGCTGGAAAGCCCACCCCGAAAGTCATCACCTACCTGGGCAAGGTACTGGCTCCCGCCGTGTTTGGTCTTCTGGTGGTGTACTGTCTGAAAAATGTAAACCTGCTTACCGGAAGCCACGGTCTGCCGGAGCTGCTTGCCATCGCCCTGGTGATAGGGCTGCATCTGTGGAAGCGGCAGATTCTCCTGTCCATCGCCGGGGGCACCGTGTGCTATATGCTGCTTGTGCAATTCTTATTCCGATAACAAAGGAAGCCTCCGGAAATCTCCGGAGGCTCTTTTTTTTACAGGAACAGCTGTCCCGCGGCAATGATAAGGGGCAGGCTGATTCCAAAGGCCATGGTGGACAGCAGCACCGATCGGGCGCACAGCTCCGGACGGGTATCCGTCTGGATGGCGTAGATGCTGGTCATGGTGGCGCAGGGGCAGGACAGAAACACCAGCACGCAGAGCCTGACCGGGGTAGCCATAGGCACAAAATGGAGAATCCCCAGGCTGATAAGGGGAACCAGAAAATTCCGGACAATCACCACCGGATACTCAGCCTTCTCCCGGAAAATGGACAGAAAATCGCTTTCCGACAGCATAACGCCAATGACGATCAGGGACATGGGGGTCACCATGGAGCCTACGTTGCTCATAACCGTCTGCACCGGGGCAGGCCAATGCAGGTCAAGCATCAGCATTCCCAGCAGAACGAAGGTGGCCACGGTAGGCACGGTGAGCACCGACTTGAGGCTGATTTTGTCCCCGGTGAACAGCGGAGCCTGCACCAGGAAAAAGATCACATTAAAGGCAATCAGCGCCGCACTGTTGTAGAGCACGGCAATCTCCCCAAAGAGGGCTATGCCCAGGGGGAGCCCCAGAAAGGTCAGGTTGGGAAAGGCGATCAGGCTGGTCATGCCTACGCTGAGCTTTCGCTCCGCGTGAAGCACCCGGCACACCGCCATGCTCAGAATCAGGGTGCCGCCGATGACGGCGAACATCACCGCCATGGCAATGGCAAGGCTTCGGAAGCCGTCAGCCCCCACCTGCATACTGGCGGCGGACAAAATGGTAAAGGGCAGCATCAGATCCGAGCACAGCCGGGTCAGATACTTGCGCTGCTCCGGGTTTACAAGCCCCAGCTTTCCCGCCCCCAGGCCTACGGCAACATACCCAAAAATAATGAGTATTTGCTCAAATACCAGGTTCATGGATATCATTTTCTTCTCTCCTTCTCTTCCTCAGAAAGGCCCGCCCTCACCGGGCGGGTCTTTTGTGTCACTTGTCCTCCGGGAAGGGAATGACCTGAAGTTCCTTGGGATAGTGGTTCAGCACCTCGCAGCCGTCCTCGGTGATGAGCACCAGATCCTCGATCCGCACCCCCAGATTCTCCTGGGGCAGATAGATGCCAGGCTCCACAGAGAAGCACTGACCGGGCTGAATGATGGCCTCATTCACCGCGGATACGTCTCCCGCCTCATGTACCTCCAGACCGATGGAGTGGCCGGTGCGGTGGGTGAAATACTTACCGTAGCCCATTTCCGTGATATAGCTCCGGGCGGCGTTGTCCACATCGCACATCCGGACGCCCGGCTTGGCCGCGGCAATGCCCCGGCGGTTGGCTTCCCGGACGATCTCATAAATTTCCCGCTGTCGGTCGGACACCGTGCCCAGGAAGACCGTCCGGGTCATATCCGAGCAATAGTCGTCCATCAGGCCGCCGATGTCCAGCACAACCCCATCGCCGTAGTGGCCCCGGGAATTATCGGGCCGGTGGTGGGGGTCGGCGGCGTTCCCGGCAAAAGCGGTAATGGGCTCAAAGGAGAAGTTCTGGAAGCCCTCGCTCTGGTAGACCTTCAGAAGCAGCTCCTTCAGCTCCAGCTCCGTGTGGTCTTCGCTGAGCAGCTTCACGAGCTTCGCCATGACCGCATCGTTTCCCCGGGAGGCTGCGCGCATTTTCTCCCGCTCCTCCGGGGTTTTCATCCGGCGCACGCCGTCCACAATATCGGAACTGTTCACATACCGGCTGCCGCAGCCCAACTCCTGAAGCCGCAGCAGGAACCGGGCAGGCCAGTTCTTATCGATGGCGATAGGGGCATTGGGGTCGGCAAAGGAGTTGAGAATTTCCACCCCGTCCTGGATATCGTTATAATAGCAAATCTCCACGCCCAGATCCCGGGTCTGGCGGAACAGGTCGTTGACCAGCAGCTTATGGCCCCCCTGCCGGTTCAGGTACAGAGCCAGCAGCCGTTCGCCGGGCTGAATTTTGGCGCCGGTAAGATAGAAGATCACCACCGGGTCGGAAATGATAATCTGGGGAATCCCCTGGGCTTCCAGAGCGGAAAGAATGGCATTGACTTTTATCTGATCCATAAAAATGGCCTCCCAATTCAAACTGCCGTCATGTTATCACGGATGATAAAAAAAGTCAACGTCACCCGGCGAGGATGACGTTGACAGAGAGAGTTTTATCGTTCTTCCCGGAAGTAGGGCACGCCCAGGCTTTCGGGGGGCTGGTTCTCCCGCTTGTTGCGCATGGAGGTCAGCACCAGCACCAGAATGGTCACAAGATAGGGAAGCATTTTGTACAGCTCCTTCACCGCCAGGTTGGTGCCCGTGGGAATGAACAGATACAGAATGTACAGTCCGCCGAAAAGAATGGAGCTGAGAATGCCCACATTGGGACGCCAGATGGTGAAGATTACCAGGGCAATGGCCAGCCAGCCCCGATCGCCGAAGGCATCGTTGGACCAGACGCCGCAGGCGTAGTCCATGACGTAGTACAGTCCGCCCAGGCCCGCAATCATGCTGCCCACACAGGTGGCGACGAACTTATACCGGCCGATATCAATGCCCGCCGCATCCGCGGTGGCCGGGCTTTCACCTACCGCCCGAAGCTGAAGACCCACCCGGGTCTTTTTCAGCACATAGGAGGAAATCAGCGCCAGAATAATAGCCACATAGGCCAGGAAGCCGTAGCTCAGGAACAGCTTGCCGAAAACCCCCAGCTTGTCCGCAATGGGCAGGCTCCGGCTGAAATAGGCGGAGGTGGTGGAAAGCGCGATGGAGGGCACCTCGCTGCCGGTGAGCTTAATGAGGGAGCCGCCGAAAAAGTTGCCGAAGCCCACGCCAAAGGTAGTCATGGCAAGGCCGGTCACGTTCTGGTTCGCCCGGAGGGTAACGGTCAGGAAGCAGTACAGAAGTCCCATGAGCAGTGACCCCAGCAGACAGCACACCAGGGGAATCAGCACCGCAAGGAGGCCGTTCACACTGCCGGACTGCTCATAGAAGAACGCACCGATAACGCCGCAGATGCCGCCTACATACATGATACCGGGAATGCCCAGGTTCAGATTGCCGGATTTTTCCGTCAGGGTCTCGCCGGTGGCACCGAAGAGCAGAGGGATGCCCTGCATGACGGCCCGGGGAAAGAAAGAGACAAAATCAAACATTTTCTCAGCCCTCCTTCTTGGTCTGCTTCAGGAAGCTCAGACGGTAGCTGATGAAGAACTCGCTGCCGATGATAAAGAACAGGATAATGCCGGTGAGGATATCGCCGAAGGAATGGTTCAGGCCGTAGATGGTGGTAATCTCGCTGGCACCCCGGCTGAGAAACACCAGCAGCAGGCTGGTGAACACCATCATCAGAGGGTTGAATTTGGCAAGCCAGGCAACCATGACCGCGGTGAAGCCCCGACCACCGGCGATTGTGGTGGTAATGGTGTGGTCGGTGCCGCCCACAAGCAGAAGTCCCGCGAAGCCGCACAGGCCGCCGGAAATCATCATGGTACGCACGATGACCTTGCCCACGTTGATGCCCACATACCGGGCGGTGCGCTCACTTTCGCCTACCACGGAAATCTCATAGCCCTGCTTGGAGCGCTTCAGGTAGAAATACATCACGAAGGTCAGTACAGCTACGATCAGAATATTCAGCAGGTACTTGTAGGAGCCGATTTGGGGCAGCCAGCCGGCCTGGGTGTTCTGATTGATGATGCCGATTTTGCCCGCGCCCTTGGGTACCTCCCAGAGGATGACGAAATAGGCAACCAGCTGGGTCGCCACATAGTTCATCATCAGGGTGAACAGAGTCTCATTGGTATTCCACTTGGCCTTGCAGATGGCGGGAATGCCGCCCCAGATGGCACCGGCCGCAATACTGGAAATCACCATCAGCACAATGAGCAGCCAGTTGGGAACCTTGTCTCCCAGCAGAATCATGCAGGCCGCGGTGGCAAGACCGCCGGCCAGAATCTGGCCTTCGCCGCCCACGTTCCAGAAGCGCATCTTGAAGGCGGGGGTCACTGCCAGAGACACGCACAAAAGAATTGCCAGGTTTTGACCCAGAATCCAGGCCTTCCGCTTGGTGCCGAAGGCACCGGCGAACATGGTTTTGTACACGCCGATGGGATTTTCGCCGGTCAGAGCGGTGGTCACCACGGCGCAGACGATCAGTGCCAGCACAATGGCGGCAGCACGAATGCCCCAGGCCTGATACCAGTGAAGGGCAGACCGCTTGGAAATATGCAGAATCGGCCCCCGATTTTGTTTACGCATTGGCTTTTCCTCCCAAACGAGTCATCATCATGCCCACTTCGGGCTTGGAAGCTCCACGACCCTCTACAATGCCGCTGACCTTGCCGCCGCAGAGCACCAGAATCCGGTCGCACAGCTCCAGCAGCACATCCAGGTCTTCGCCCACATACACGACGGCCACACCGGCCTTTTTCTGCTTGTTAATGAGATCGTAAATGGTATAGGAGGCATTGATGTCCAGACCCCGGACGGCGTAGGCCGTCAGCAGCACACTGGGCGCGGAGGCGATTTCCCGGCCTACCAGCACCTTCTGCACATTGCCGCCGGACAGTCGGCGCACGGGGGTGGACACGCCGGGGGTAACAACCTCCAGCTCCTGAACCACCTTTTCCGCCAATTGCCGGGGCTTTTTCCGATCGGTAAAGAAGGAGCGACCCTTCCGGAAGGAGCGAAGCATCATATTGTCCGTCAAATCCATGGAGCCAACCAGACCCATGCCCAGCCGATCCTCCGGCACGAAGGACAGGCACACGCCCATATCCGCAATGTGCATGGGATCCTTGCCGATGAGCTCTTCCCGGGTGCCGTCATCCTCCACATAGCAGATGCTGCCGGCTTCCGTCTTCTGCAATCCCGCAATGGCCTCCAAAAGCTCCTTCTGTCCACAGCCGGAGATTCCCGCAATGCCCAGGATTTCGCCGCTGTTGACGGTGAAGGACACGTCCTCCAGCTTCAGCGCGCCCTCCATATCCCGGACGGTCAGGTTCTTCACCTCAATCCGGGGCTTGGGATCAACGGGGTCGGGACGCTCGATGTTCAGCGTCACCGGACGGCCCACCATCATGTTGGTCATTTCCTGGGCGTTGGTCTTGGCTGTGAGCATATCGCCCACGAACTGGCCGTGCCGCAGAATGGCCACCCGGTCGGACAGGGCCTCCACCTCGTGCATTTTGTGGGTGATGATGACAATGGCTTTGCCGTCGTCACGCATGTTCCGCAGAACGGCAAAGAGCTTCTCCGTCTCCTGAGGGGTGAGCACCGCGGTGGGCTCGTCCAGAATCAGGATGTCCGCGCCCCGGTAGAGTACCTTGACAATTTCCACCGTCTGCTTCTGGGAGACGGACATATTGTAGACCTTCTGGTAGGGATCCACGTCAAAGCCATAGGTATCGCAGATGGCCTTGACCTTCTGCGCCACCTTGTCGATGTTCAGCCGCCCCGGCTCCTTCAGGCCCAGCACGATGTTCTCCGCCGCGCTGAGCACATCCACCAGCTTGAAGTGCTGATGAATCATGCCGATGCCGTAACGGAAGGCATCTCTGGGAGAGCGGATCATGACCTCCTGGCCGTCAATGTAAATCTGTCCCTCATCCGGGAAATAAATGCCGGAGAGCATATTCATAAGGGTGGTTTTGCCGCTGCCGTTTTCTCCCAGCAGAGCCAAAATTTCTCCCTTATAGATATCCAGCCATACCCGGTCGTTGGCAAGAACCGTGCCGAAGCGCTTGGTAATGTCGCGCATCTGCACCGCAGCCTGTTTCTCTTCCAATAAGCTCACTCCTTTTCTAAAATGCCTTCCCTTGGGTGGAATGCCGCAAAGGGCAGCGCGGCGAATGGTCACTGCGCTGCCCTTTGCAGCATTCCCAGAGCCCCAAAAGGGGCTCTGGGATATTGGTTTTTAGAATGCGGTATCCAGCAGGTTGATGCCGTCGATCTTCAGATCGAAGTAAGGAGCGGAACGCTTGACGGACTCCTGGAAAGCACCGTTCTCCACAACCTCAGTGTCGGGGGTGTAGTCAGGATCGGTGTCCACGTCAGCCATGTAGGAATCCACGGCCTTGCCGTCCACGGTGAAGGTGGTGGTGTCGAAGACCTTCGCGGAGCCGTCCTCAATGGCGGCCTTGACCTCCTCCAGCTTGGCGGCGGTGCCCTCGGCGCAGGCGGCCTCGTTGATGTCGGTCAGCACAACGGAGCCGGTCTCGATGGTGCCGGTCCAGTCGGGAGCAATGGCCTCGCCGTTCTTGACGCAGTTCACAACGTACTCATAGTAGGGAGCCCAGTTGATCCGGGAGGACACCAGGAAGGTGTTGGGGCAGGCGGAAACGGTGGAACCGTTGTAGGAAACGTTGGGCACACCGGCGGTCTCGCAGGCAGTGGGGGCGCCCATGGAATCGGCGTGCTGGGAAATCAGCTTGCAGCCGTTGGCGATCAGCTTGTTTGCGCCTTCCTTCTCGGCGGTCTCATCGTACCAGGAGCCGGTGAAGGTCACGTCCATGGTCACGGTGGGGCAGACGGACTTGGCACCCAGGTAGAAGCTGGTGTAGCCGGAAACCACCTCGGCGTAGGTGAAAGCGCCCACATAGCCCATCTTGGCCTCGTCGGCGGTGAACTCACCGTTGGCGATCATCTCGTTGAGCTTCAGGCCGGCAACCACGCCAGCCAGGTAACGACCCTCGTAGATGGCGGCGAAGGCGTTGTGGTAGTTGCTCAGGCCCTCGGTGTGAGCCTTGGTGCCGGTGGAGTGGCAGAACTGCACATCGGGGAATTCCTTGGCAGCCTGAATCACATAATCCTCATGGCCGAAGGAGTCGGCGAAGATGATGTTGCAGCCGGCATCGGCCAGCTCGCAGGCGGCGTCATAGCACTCCTGACCCTCGGGGATGTTGGTGCGGAACATGTACTGATCTTCGGTCAGACCCAGGGCGGCAATGGCCTCCTTGGCGCCGTTCATGAAGTTCAGGTCGTAGGTGGAGTTCTCATCGTGCAGGAAGATGAAGCCCAGCTTCACGTCGGCGACGGCGGCGGGAGCTTCCGTGCCTGCGGCGGCTTCGGTACCGGCAGCGGGAGCGTTGGTAGCGGCGGGAGCCTCGGTCTTACCGCCGCAGGCCACCAGACCCAGCATCAGAACCAGAACCAGAGCCAGAGAAAGAATCTTTTTCATGTTTCTTGTTTCCTCCTAAAATAGATGTGTATTTTCATTCGTTGCCCCCCGCGGGGCAACCACTTCTATCCGCAGCGGCCTCCGGAATCCCGGAAAAGCGGCTACAAGAAGCATGTTAGTTCAAAATTCATTTTTTGTCAACACAGCCTAAATCAATTCGACGTTTTTTTCCCTTTTACACAAAAAGCCACAGGATTTTACAAAAATTTTAGCCATTATCCGGATGCTCTGTTTTCGTACATTCTTTGGCCTGCAAGTCTTTTTGCTATATGAGAATTCCGTTGCAGTGGTCGATTTCGTGCTGGATGATCTGGGCTGTCCAGCCGGTGAAGGTTTTCAGCCTTACCTGAAAATCCGGCGTTTCGTAGCGCACCTTGATTTTCTCGAATCGTTTGGTTTTCCGGGGACCGCCCAGTAGGGATAAGCACCCTTCCTCCGTCTCATACTCCCCTGCCGCCTTCACGATCTCCGGGTTCAGCATCAGCTGATAGGTTCCCTGGTTGTCAAAGGCGATGACGCGCACGCAGTGGCCGATCATGTTCGCCGCCATGCCCACGCAGGTATCCTTGTAAGCCGTCAAGGTGTCCAGCAAGTCCTGGGCAATCTGTAAATCCGCTTTTGTGGCAGTTTCGCTTTTCCTGCCCAGAAATAACGGGTCGTGCATCAGTTCTCTTACCATCTTTTTACTCCTTACGCCGTTTTTCCCTATTTTACCACGGAAAAATCCCGGACGCAAGGAAAAAGCCCGGCCACCAGCCAGGCTTTCTATCGAAAATCGCTTTCGGGGGAACGAAAACACAACGGTATCCCAGAAACCAAGGGGATTGATTTCGGATTTTGAAAGCGGAGTAGCGCAAAGCCGGGAGCTGTGCTCCCGGCTTCTGTGGTATTACTTTGTATCCTCCTGTTTTTTCAGGCCCACAACATTCTCAAAGAACTTTTTAATGCCAGATTCTCTTCTAAATAGATATATTTTGTCCACTTCTTTGTTCCCTGTAACAATTGCTTTGTAATCGCAGTTGGTATCGGCTTCAAATTCTGCCAGTCTGCTGGTTTCTATACAGTATTTGCCACTCCCTATGCCAACAGCAGAATGCCACCCTGCGTATATTTCAGGATGAATAAAGCATTTGACAACAAAGGGAACGCCGCTGCGTATCTGCTTGCTATCCTTTTGAGTAAGGACTGCGACTGCATTATTATTCTGATAATCTGCTGTACACTTTTTGTTTCCGACTTTGTAGCACAACAGCGTGTCAATT
>UQXG01000092.1 GCA_900544945.1 uncultured Eubacteriales bacterium
CTGCCAACGGCGGCAACGACACCATCTCCGCCGTCACCGCCATGGGCTACGACGCCTACTATGTGGCGCTGGAGGCCATAAAGAAGGCCGACTCCGGCGACAAGGCCGCCATCATGAAGGCTCTGCCCGAGGTCACCTACACCGGCGTTTCCGGCTCCATCGCCTTCGACGAGGTGGGCGACGCCGTCCGTGACACCGCCTACATCAAGACCGCCAACACCGCCGACGGCACCTGGGCTCTGGAGACTGTCCAGACCGCCAGCAAATAAGCGTTTCCCTTCTCCTTACACTTCCTACGGCGGGGGTTTCTACCCCCGCCTAAGGTCGTATTTTCCTGTTTCCGGAGGAAAGCCGTCCAACACCTGCACGGCCTTCCTCCGGGAGCAGTCGCCAGTCAAAAATGTAGAAGAACTGGAGGTTTCCCCATGGATCAACTGCTATCCACGGAATATATTGTATCCATTCTGCTCAGCGGCATTTCCCTGGGCGGCCAGCTGGCACTGATTGCCATCGGCTATACCATGGTTTACGGCATCCTGCGCCTGATTAACTTCGCCCACGGCGATGTATTTATGGTGGCCGGTCTGCTGGGCATTTATATTTCCGCCACCCTGCCGATGTACATCGCAATTCCCGTCGTAATTGTGCTGACCATCGGGCTGGGCTTTTTCATTGAGCGGGCCGCCTACAAGCCCCTGCGCAGCGCGCCCAGAATGTCCGTTATGATCTCCGCCATCGGCGTCAGCTATCTGCTGGAAAACACCGCCACCTACGTCACCGGCGGCCAGCCCATGACCTACCCCACCATCGAGCTGCTCAGCCGGACGGTGAATATCCTCGGCACTTCCACCAAGCTGGTGGTCATCCTGACCCCCATTCTGGTGCTGGTGCTCATCGTGGCTCTGACCACCCTCATCAACCACACCAAAATCGGCATGGCCATGCGGGCGGTTTCCAAGGACTTTGAGACCGCCCGGCTCATGGGCATCAAGATCAACAGCGTCATTTCCATGACCTTCGTCATCGGCTCCGCTCTGGCGGTAGTGGGCTCCATCCTGTACTTCACCACCTACCCCGCCATCACCCCCACCGCCGGTGCCATGCCGGGATTAAAATCCTTCGTGGCCGCGGTGTTCGGCGGCATCGGCTCCATTCCCGGAGCCGTCATCGGCGCCTTCCTCATCGGCATCTGCGAGACCATCATCAAGGGTCTGCCCTCCAGCTGGAATGTGTCCGTGTTCTCCGATGCCTTCACCTTCGCGCTGCTGATCGTCATTCTCACCTGCAAGCCCACGGGTCTGTTCGGCGAGAAGGCCACCGACAAGGTTTAAGGAGGGAGAAGTTATGAACAAATCCAATCACGCAAAGGACTTCCGGGCGGTGCTGTGCGTTGCCGCCCTGCTGGCTCTGATTATCGTTCTGGAGAACATCAGCGCCTGGATTCCCGGAATGCCTGCGGTTTTCCTCCCCACCAGCCAGCTGTTCACCGTGCTGAAAAAGGGCGCGGTTTACTCCCTGGTGGCCGTGTCCATGAACCTGTTGAACGGCTTTACCGGCCTGTTCTCTCTGGGTCAGGCGGGCTTCATGCTGCTGGGCGCTTACACCTACGCCATTCTCACCGTTCCCATGGCCGCCAAGGAGCAGGTCTACTACCTGTACGGCGGCAGCGCGGTGAAATTCTCCCTGGTTGACCTGTTCCAGGGCATCTTCGGTGCCGCCGGCGCCGGCGGAGCCGTTGCCCTGATTCTTGCCGTGCTGGTGGGCATCCTTTGCGCCGGTCTGGTGGCCGCCCTGTTCGCCGCCGCCATCGGCACCCCGGTGCTGCGGCTGAAGAGCGACTACCTGGCCATCGCCACCCTGGGCTTCGCGGAAATTCTGCGAGCTCTGTTCCAGTGGCAGACCCTGGGCCCCATCACCAACGGCGCCAACATGCTCAAGAGCTTCCCCACCTTCGCCGACTTCAATATTAAAAACGCCTCCGGAGACGTGGTGCTCCGGCTGAGCACCTTCGTGCCCTTCCTGCTGGCGATTTTGTCGATTGCCGTTATCGTCCTGCTGATTCACTCCTCCTACGGCCGTGCCTTCAAGGCCATCCGGGACGATGAGGTGGCCGCCGAGGCCATGGGCATCAGCCTGTTCAAGCACAAGATGCTCTCCTTCGTCATTTCCAGCTTCTTCGCCGGAGTCGGCGGCGCCCTCTTTGCCATGTACGTCGCCAACGCCCAGGCCAAGGTCTTCACCTCCACCATGACCTATGAGATTCTGCTCATCGTGGTCATCGGCGGCATCGGCTCCGTGTCCGGCTCCATCATTGGCGCGTTCCTGTATGTGGCCTGCTCCGAGTGGTGGCTCCGGTTCCTGGACGCGGAGACCTACATCGGCTCCTTCAAGGTGCCTCTGCTTCGCAGCGGCTTCCGGATGGTGGTCTTCTCCGTGGTCATCATGATCATCGTCCTGTTCTTCTCCCAGGGCATTATGGGCGATAAGGAGCTGAAAATCGAGGGCATCGGCGGCTGGCTGAAAAAGTACAAGAAACCCAAGCCGGTTCCGGCGGAAAAGGAGGGCTGAGCCATGGAAGAGAAAATGGTTCTCCGGATGGAAAACATTACCATGCAGTTCGGCGGCGTGGTGGCCGTAAACAATCTTTCTCTGGACGTGCCCCAGGGGCAGATCGTAGCCCTCATCGGCCCCAACGGCGCAGGCAAAACCACCGCCTTCAACTGCATCACCGGCGTCTATCAGCCTACCAACGGCCGGGTGGAATTCATGGGGCAGACCATGATTTGCAGCCATCCCACAGGCAAAATGAAGAAAACCTACCTTGGCTCCGACAAGGACAAATTCGCCTCCGAGAAAATCGTGAATCCCACCCCCGACCATGTGGTACAGCTGGGCATCGCCCGAACCTTCCAGAACATCCGGCTGTGGAAGAGCATGACGGTCTTTGAAAACGTGCTGGTTGCCAAGCACATGCGGGCAAAGCAGAACGTGTTTTCCGCCATTTTCCGACTGAATGCCAAGGAAGAAGCCCGGATGCGGGAGCAGACCATGGAGCTTCTGAAGGAGCAGGGGCTGGAGCAGTACAAGGACGAAATCGCCACCAGCCTGCCCTACGGCCTTCAGCGTCGGCTGGAAATTGCCCGGGCTCTGGCCACGGAGCCGAAGCTGCTGCTGCTGGATGAGCCTGCCGCGGGCATGAACCCCCAGGAGACCCAGGAGTTGGCGGATTACATTCGGGAAATCCGGGATAAGCACAACCTGACGGTGCTGCTCATTGAGCACCACATGGATCTGGTCATGAAGATTTCCGACTATATTTATGTCATTGACTTCGGCAGCGAGATCGCCCGGGGCGTGCCCAAGGACGTGCAGCACAACAAGCGGGTCATCGAGGCCTATTTGGGGGTATCGGAAGATGAGTAATATTCTGGAAATCCGGGACTTACAGGTTCATTACGGCGGCATTGAAGCCGTCAAGGGCATTTCCCTGGACGTGCCCCAGGGGCAGATCGTCACCCTGATCGGCGCCAACGGCGCGGGCAAAAGCTCCACACTGCGGGCAATTGCCGGTCTTGTCAAGCCCAGCGCGGGCACCATCACCTTCCAGGGGGAGGACATCACCGGCAAGGATTCCAACCTGATCGTCTCCCGGGGCATCACCCTGGTGCCTGAGGGACGGCGGATTTTCCCGGACATGACGGTGCTGGAAAATCTGAAAATCGGCGCGTATCTGCGCAAGGACGACCTGACCGAGGACCTGAACTGGGTTTACGACCTGTTCCCCCGGCTGAAGGAGCGCTCCTGGCAGGCCGGCGGCACTCTGTCCGGCGGCGAGCAGCAGATGCTGGCCGTAGGGCGGGCGCTCATGAGCCGCCCCAAGGTCATTATGATGGACGAGCCTTCTCTGGGTCTGGCGCCCATCATCGTCCGGGGCATTTTCGACATCATCAAGGAGATCAACAAGCAGGGCGTGACGGTGCTGCTCATCGAGCAGAACGCCAACATGGCGCTGAAAACCGCTGACCTGGGCTATGTGATGGAAACCGGCCGGATCACCCTGACGGGCACCGGCGCGGAGCTTCTGACCAACGAGGCCGTCAAGGCCGCATACCTTGGAACCTGAGTTCCGGAAAAAACAAACATTCGCCGCGCCTTCCATCCGGAAGGCGCGGCATTTTGCGTCTTTCAAAGGGAGCCCGGTAGAATACATTTTCCTTTTCGCTATTGTCTTTCCCTGTTCTCTGTGATAAGATAAAAACGGAAATAAAAGTCGAAGGAGGCTGTACTCCATCAAAAAAGTAATTCAGTGTCCACAGACTTCGACATTTGGTAAACGAGGTGAAACACTATGAAAAAGTTTCTAATCCTTCTGACATCCATCGCACTGCTGTGTAGTCTTTGCGGCTGTGCAAGTAGTGCCACAGAGGAAGCAACAGCACCGCACGAGACCACCGCTGCTGCCGCAGTCTCGACCTCCGGGCAAAAACTGCAATTGATCGTTGAGCCAACGGGAGAAATTGGATTTACCAGGGTTCCTGCGGAGCAGCTGGGAAAGGAAAAAGTGGATTTGGCATACGCAAGGCTTTCCGGGGTGAATATCACCCTGGGCGGGAAGACCGAGCCTCTGGCGGATGCAATTCGTACCGGCAAGATCACCGGGGCAGAAATCTTTGCCTATGCCCGCATGGATGCGGAAAACGGCTTCTGCGAGGAAAGCTATTCCTCTGATATCGGCCTGACCCATTTTGTTTACGCCTATCCGGATTGCGCTCTGGAAATTGCCTATGATGTCCTCGAATCTCCCGACGGCAGACAGACGCTGATCAACGAAATCACCATCTGGGATACGGCAGAACACATCTCTTCCTCGGATCACTTCTATGTGGACGAGAGCAGCCGGTGGGGCTACTTCCTGGATCGGGAGGACTGGGGACTGGAATTCACGGTAAAGACAGTGACCCCGGAAAGCCTGACCGTCACCTATACCCAGAAGCAGGCTCAAGAACTGGATGAACTGACCTGCGAGGACTATATCATGTTTGCCGAGGTGGAGGGCGCTCGGGATGAATTCGTGACCCAGACCGGGCGGGATGCCCCCGGTTTTCCCATTGCCATCACCTCGGACGGCTCCGGCGAAATCACCTTCGACTGGTCTGAAACCGCCGGAAAGCTGAATCCCGGAACCTACTATGTGAGAATCGGCATCCGGGACAACTATGACCCGGAGAAGGTTCCCGCCAATGTGACGAAACGGTACAGCAAGCAGTCTTACTGCGTGGAATTTACCGTGGAGCCTTAAAACGGCATATGCTATAGGCTCCCTTGAACATCAAGGGAGCCTTGCGGGATAGCCTTCCTTTTTTCGTGATAGGATAAAAACAGAAATTAAAAGCCAAAGGAGGCTGTACTCCATGAAAAAAGCAATCGGAATTCTGCTGGTTTGTCTGCTCGTCCTCAGCGCGTTCTTCCTGGGCAGGAGCCTGGGTTCGGCGGAAACAGCACCGGAAGACGGCCTCTCAAAGCGGAATCTGCGGCTTTCCGCCACCACCGACCGGAATGAGCCGGACAAGGTCATCCCGCTGGCGCAGGGGAATTTCCCGGAAGCGCACTACTGGAGCGTGAAGGACGTGACCGTCCAGCTGGACGGCACCCGTATGCCGTTGGAGGATGCCCTCTGCGAGGGGCTGGTTACTGTGGACGATGTGATTGCCAGTGCCCGGGAGGATGCGGCCAGCGGCCGGTGCAAGGAATCCTCCCAGTCCAAAAACGGTCTGGCGGTGTTCCGCTACCATTATCCGGCGTTTAACCTGCAATCCCTCTATGACATCTACGAAACCCCCGACGGCTGGCGGCACAGAATCACGGATTTTTCCGTTTACGGAATCGGGCGCGACCCCGGCTATTCCATCGGCTGGGACGAGGAAACGGGAGACCCCATCGACTACGAGGACTGGGGACTGACCTTTACGGTCACACAGCTCAGTGCCTCCGGCGCAACGATTGAATGCGCCCAGTCCGGCGGCCAGCAGTTTGGCAAGCTGAATGTGGCCGGGCTGATGCTCTCCCGGAAGAATCCGGACACTCAGGACTGGGAGCGGGTGGAACCCCTGGATGCGAGCATCGGCGCGGATATCTACAAGGCCTATTCGGAGATCACCCCGAAGCCGGAGGATGATCTGGCCATGAGCGGGGCAAAGGAACTGACTTACGATTTGGAAGCCATGTTCGGGCGGCTGACTGCGGGAGAATATGAGATCAGCCTGAAAATCGTTGATTGCTACGACGAGGCGGATGTGCCGCCCCTGTCCCGGAATTTCTACGATATTCAGTGGTATACGGTCAAGGAATTTACCGTCGAATAAACGCAAAACCAGGCAAAGAGAAACGAGCACCCTCCGGTTCCATTGAACCGGGGGTGTTTTTCGTTCGGGAGCACCAACGCCCCCCTTGTGTAAAGGGGGGTGCTCCGCGCAGCGAATCAAAATCTAGCAATTGCCAGTGGCAATTGCACAATAATGTATAGGTGGCACGGCGTAGCCGTGACGGGGCAAAGGCTCCCCTTGCTGACCAAGGGGAGCTGTCATGGCCGTCCCCCGCAAGGCCATGACTGAGGGGATCAGAACTTCCATCTTTCCGGGCATTCTCGACAGTCGCACCTTTACAATCCCTCAGTCAAAAATCAAAGATTTTTGCCAGCTCCCTTTGCACAAGGGAGCCTTTGGGGAACGGATTGTCGCTAATAGGGCATATACACGTTGATATCCACGTCGCCGGAGATGCCAGGCACCCGGCCCGTGTGGGTCCACTGCCACATTTCCACCCGCCAGGGATAGGTCATCTGCTCCTGATACAGAGCCAGCCAGAAGGGGTAGTCCTCCAGGTCGGCCAGATAGTACAGATTTTCCGACTGATGCCAGTTGAAATACACCATGGGCTGGTAGCCCATTTTCTTCATCTGGCCGCAGAAATGGAGCTGGATGTCCGTCAGCGTCCGGCCGTCCATGTTTTTCGTCCGGGGATTGTCCGCGGCGGGAATCTCCCAGTCCAGGACAACCGGCATATCCGGCTCCGTGCCGGTGTCCGAAAGGATGTCTAAGATAAACTGAATCTCCTCGTCAACCTCCTGGATGCTCAGCGCCTGGGAGAAGAAATAAACGCCGATTTTCAGCCCCGCGGCCTTGGCTCCGGCCAGATTCTGCCGGGCGCAGGTGTCCTCCCGCATTCTGCCCTCCTGGCCGTAGCCCCGAAGACCCAAGCGAATCATGGCAAACTCCACGCCGGAGGCGCGCACCTTGTTCCAGTCGATTTCTCCCTGGTACTGGCTCACGTCCACCCCCACGCTGCTGGGCACGTTTTGCAGCTTCAGGTAGTTGTGCCGGGTGAACTGAAAATCGAAGCGGCTGTAGGGATTCCGGTCAAGGGTTGCGTTCCGGCTGCCCGGGGCGGTTTCCTCCGGGGTGGGCTCCTGAATGGCCGTCTCCTCCGGGGTGGGCAGGCTGATTTCTTCCCCGTAGTCCCGGTAGATTTCCGGGTCGTCGTCCACTGCCCTGCGGTGCATGTAGGGAAGGCTCACCACAATGGCCAGCACCAGCGCCACCGCCGCCACGCAGGCCAGGGCGGTCATGAGCCGCTCCACAGGCCCCAAGGAAAGGACTTTCCTTCCGATTTTCCACGGCTGCTTTTCACCGGGCTCTTCCGGGGGCTTCTCAGCCGGTTTCTCTTTCTGCTCAACGGGCTTTTCTTCCGCTTTCTCTTCCGTGGGGTTTGGGATTTCCATGGACTTGCCCCCTCTCTGGACTCTTTTCGATACAGTATACCATATTTTTAGAGCCGCGCCAAGAGGCATTTTTCCCTTAAATAAATCTTAAACAATCCGTAAACTTTCCCTTTCCCGTGTTGCATTCTGTTTTATTTCCAATATAATAGGCACAGACGTTATTTTTAGCAAAGGTGATTGGCGCATGAATAGCATTCAAAACTGGCTCAGGCAATTCTCCGCCCGGATGGGCGCGGGACTGCGCGGCTTCATGGCCGGACGGTACGGCACGGACAAACTGAATATGCTGATTCTGGGAATCGGGCTGGTGGCCAGCCTGCTTTCCATGTGGATTCGGGTGCCGTCCGTGAATCTGGTGCTCTTTGTGCTGAGCTATGGCATGATGATCTGGGCCATTTTCCGGGGGCTTTCCCGGAACACCTACAAGCGGTATCAGGAAAACCGGAAGTTTTTGCAAATTGTAGGGCGGCTGAAGGATCGGCAGAACCGGTACTTCGACTGCCCCAAGTGCCACCAGTTGGTGCGCGTGCCACGGGGCAAGGGAAAAATTTCCATCACCTGCCCCAGGTGTCGGGAGAAGTTTATCCGCAAAACATAACAGGCAGGGCCGCCTCGTTTCGAGACGGCCCCATTTTACCCTTCCCCCATCAGCTCCGGGTGCTTTTCTTCCAGCCACTGCTTGATGATTTCCTCCGACAGCTGGGAGATGCTCCATTTCTTTTCCGCCGCAATCTGCTGGAGTACGGATTTTACCTTCTTATCCGTCCGATAGGTCACGGATTCTGTCTTCTTCAACACACAATCACCTCATGTATACATCGTATACGTTTGCAGTTGACAAAGCTACGTTTGCATTGTATTCTTTGTATACATAAGCATTTTATTTCAGGAGGAACCACTATGACACCATTTGAGCAGCTTTACGGTACGGTTCTGGGGTATCTCACCCCGGAGAACCAGCTTCCCGGCGTGAAGGACGTGACCGGGGAGGGCAGTGCCTACGATCAGGCCTACCAGAACATTCTGTCCGCACGGGAGAGTCTGTGCCGCCGGTTCGGCCTTTCCCCGGAGGACAAGGATTTGGAGGCTATCATGTCCGCCGTTCAGGCTCTGGAAAAGGCCACGGCCCAGGGCATCTTCAGCGCCTGCACAGAGGGCTGAGCGTCAAACCCCCGCCGCAAAACGCGGCGGGGGTTTTTCGTAATTCACACCTGGTCTTCCACCATTCCTTCTTTCAGCTCGCTTCTGCGAATCAGGAACCGGCGGATGGCAAAGAGCCCGGCAATACAGGCAATGCAGGCCACATTGCTCCAGGGGTCGTCATGGCTGAGCACCACATGCCGGGTGATAGCCACGGTGAGCACCTCCAGAATATTGGCGGGGGTGGTGTCGATGAGCATCCGGACAAATTCCAGACCCACCACGATGTTCAGAATGTGGTGGAGCATGGTCTCCACATCGGCAAAATAGGCAGCGCCGGAGGCTATCATGTGATAAATCTCCACACCCAGGGCACCCAGCAGTGCCAGAATGGTCATCACTGCAATAATCCGCTCGATATAGTGCAGCAGCCAACGCAGGGCATAATCCACCAGGCTGTTGTGGTGGACGGCCTTGTCGATTTTGGCCTGAATCTTGGGATCATCGGAGTGGGGGATCGGGTCGCTCATAGGGATGCCTCCTTATGGGTTTATGTTTTAGGGTCTATCTGAAAATCGGAAATATGACCAACGGCGAGGGATTTTCCGCCTGATGAAGCCATTTTTTTGCA
>UQXG01000093.1 GCA_900544945.1 uncultured Eubacteriales bacterium
TCAGCCCCAGTGTGCGCACTGGGGCAGCTCCCCTTGGTCAGCAAGGGGAGCCTTTCGCCCCTTTACACAAGGGGAGCCTTTGGAGGACGGATTGCCACACCAGTCTGCGGACTGGTTCGCAATGACATGCGTTTTCCGGCAGCATCGTCAAAACGGCACCAAGTCTGCGTCCGTCTGGATTTCCAAGAATGGTAAGAAATTCTTAAAGGTTACAGATATTGACAAACCGGTGAACCATTGCTATACTAACTGTACTAGAACAGCTAGTACAGTAACCCTAAGGAGGGATGATATGGTTCACCTGGATTATCGGGACGCCCGACCTATTTACACCCAAATCATCGACGGCTTCAAGGAGCAGATTTCCACCGGCGTGTTGCAGTCCGGGGATAAGCTGCCCAGCGTCCGGGAGCTGGCGGCGGAGCTGGCCATCAACCCCAACACCATCCAGCGTTCCTACCGGATTCTGGAGGTGGACGGCTGGATCGCCACCGTCCCCGGGAAGGGCTGCTTCGTGTGCAGCAGCGACTGCCAGGAGCGGGAGCGGCAGCACTGGTACCGGGCTTTTGACGACTCCACCACCGCCCTGATGGCTCTGGGCGTGACCAGAGAAAACCTGGTTCACAGGATAGAAAGAGGAGGAAACGTGAATGCTTGAAATGAACAGCGTAACCAAAACCTTCGGCACGTTCAAGGCGCTGGATAACCTGACCCTGACGGTGCCCCAGGGCGCGGTCTACGGCCTGGTTGGCCCCAACGGCGCGGGCAAATCCACCGCCATCCGGCACCTGACCGGCGTTTACCGTCCGGACAGCGGCACCGTCCAGGTGGACGGCCAGCCGGTTTACGAAAACCCCGCCGTAAAATCCGACATCGGCTATATCCCCGATGAGATTTTCTTCTTCCCCTCGGCAACCATGGAGGACATGCGCAGATTCTACAAGGGGCTTTACCCCCGATTTGACGAAGACCTGTACCGTCGGCTGTACGACATCTTCCGGCTTCCCAAGAACGGGCAGATTCGCCGGTTCAGCAAGGGTATGCAGAAGCAGGCGGCCTTCCATCTGGCACTGGCCATGCGTCCCAAGGTGCTGATTCTGGACGAGCCTGTGGACGGGCTGGATCCGGTGATGCGCCGTCAGGTCATGAGCCTGATTCTCTCGGACGTGGCCGAGTACGGCACCACGGTGCTCATTTCCTCCCACAACCTCCGGGAGCTGGAGGACGTGTGCGACCATGTGGGCATCATGGATCACGGAAAAATGCTGCTGGAAAAGAGCCTGGCGGATATGCAGGGCACCACCCACAAGCTGCAAATCGTGGGCGGCGTGCCCGAGGGGCTGGAGGTGCTTCACGAGAGCAGCTCCGGTCGGCTCAAGACCCTGATCTGCCGGGGTCAGGCCTGGGAGATCAGCACCAAGGCGGCGGCTGCCAAGCCCGCCTACTTCGATGTGCTGCCCCTGTCGCTGGAAGAGATTTTCATTTACGAATTGGGAGGTGCGGATTATGCAGTCAAGGACATCCTTCTTTAATGGTGCGGTATTCCGGAAGAATCTGACCCGGTTTGCCCCGGTGATGGCTCTGGACACCCTGCTTCTGGTCATTATGATTATGCTGGCCTGGACCCGCCCCGGTGAAAACCGCGGCTACTACTTTATCGATCAGGTAAGCGGTCTGATTTCCCTGATGGGCTATGTGAATCTGGTCTACGGGGCGGTGGTGGCGCAGCTGATTTTCGGCGATCTGTTCAGCAGCCGGATGTGCAACGCGCTGCACGCCATGCCCCCGCGCCGGGAATGCTGGTTCGTGACCAATGTGGCCTCCGGCCTGGTCTATTCCCTGATTCCCACGGCAGTGGCCACCCTGGTTCTGCTGCCTCTGCTGACCAAGACCATTTTCGCAGGCGCCTGGAAGCTGGCCTTCCTGTTCTTCCTGACAGCCAATCTGGAATTTATCTGCATGTTCGGCCTGGCGGTGTTCAGCGTGATGATGGTCGGCTCCCGGATTACCATGGTGGCAGGCTACGGTCTGCTGAATTTCGGCGCGCCCATCTGCTACTGGTTGGTGGACAGCGTTTACTCCCCCCTGCTCTATGGCGTAATTACCCCCACCGGTCTGGCGGAAAAGCTGTTCCCCTTGCAGTACATGATGAATAGCTTTGTGGATACGGATGCTAGCGGCATCTTCGACAGCTTCGGCAGAGTCCTGACGGATGTCCAGGCTACCTATTCCCTGGACGAGCGCTGGCACAGCCTTTGGTGGCTGGCTCTGGCCGGGATCGTCTTCACCCTGGCCGCGCTGGTTCTCTATAAGCACCGGAACCTGGAGTGCGCCGGGGACGCGGTGTGCAGCCGGAAGCTGATTCCGGTGTTCCAGGTGCTCAGCGCCCTGTTCGTGGCCGTGGCGGCAGAGTTCTTCCTGACGGAGCTGGTAGGACTGGGTGAAAACCAGGAAATCCTCAAGTATGTGCTTCTGTTCAGCGGCCTGCTGGTAGGCTGGTTTGCCGGTAAGATGCTGGTGGAGCGATCCGCCCAGGTGTTCCAGCTGAGAAGCTTTGTGGGTCTGGGCATTCTGGCGGCGGTGCTGGCAGCCTCCATGGGGCTGACCAAGCTGGACGTCCTGCGCCTGGATGAGCGGCTTCCCGCCCAGGAGGATATTGAAAGCGTCGACCTGAACTACAGCGATGCCACCCTTACGGATTCGTCCGACATTGCCAAGGTTTTGCAGCTGAACAAGCTGGTTCTGGAAGACCGGCTTCCCTTTAGTCAGGGCAACGCCTTTGTGCTGGAAAACGGCGACTATGTATCCATGCAGGATTCCCAGGCGGCCTACTGGCAGGAGGGGGATCCCATCCCTCAGCAGCGTCTGCGGGACGATATCACTCTGGGCTATACCCTGAAGGACGGCAGGGTCATCCGCCGGAAGTACTCCTTCTGGGTGGATTCCGAGCAGGGACAGATTGCCAAGAGCCTGCTGAGCCGCTGGGAAGTCGTCAACAACCGCTATACCTATGTGGACGGCGAAAAAACGGAGACGCTGCCCCTGCTGCTGAACGAAGTGGATGATTTTTACTGCTCCCTGGGTTCCAACAGAAACCGGGACTTCACCCGGGAGCAGGCGGAATCTCTGATTCAGGCCATTCAGGCCGACTGCCAGGCGGAAACCATGGCTCAGCGCTCCCAGTATCACGACGGTATCTTCAAGTACCTCAACTATGATGGAATCCCCAGCGAGGACGAAAGCGTTTACCTGTCCATTTCCGGTGAAAACTATGGCTGGAGCATTACCGTTTACCCGGACAGCGCCAATACTGTCCGGTGGCTCCGGGACAACGGCTATCTGGATGGGGTGACCATCGGTCACCGCTCCACCCCCCGGTGGTACTAAAATAGAACAACAGGGCGGGATTTTCCCGCCCTGTCGTGCCCCCAAAGCCTTCTCCTGAGAGGTGGTGCTCCCGCACCAGTGCGTTGTTCGTGGCGCATTCTATAAAAAGCAACATTTTCCAATCAAAAGAGGTAATGATCCATGAAAAAGCAATTGACCGCAGCTACCGCGCTGCTTCTGACCCTGAGCCTGTTCGGCTGTGCCCAGGCCGCTCCCACCACTGCCCCGGAGACCACCGAGGCTGTGACCACCGCCTCCGCTGAGACAACGGCAGCTTCCCAGACCGGCGACCCTGCCGCCCTGGCAGCCTACCGGGAAACCCTGACCCAGATCCGGGAGAACTCCGCCTGGCCGGACGGAACCAAAATCGAGATTTTCGAGCCTGCCACCATGGACGATGAGCAGTTCGCCATCTGCGATGTGGACGGCGACGGGGAGCCGGAGCTGCTGGTGTCCGTTTCCGACACCTATTCCGCCGGAATGCGGGAGGCGGTTTACGGCTACGATGCCGCCTCCGGTCAGGTGAAGGAGAAGGCTATGGCCTTCCCGGGCTGTGCGTACTATCCCGGCCTCATCAAGGACTTGTCCTCCCACAATCAGGGCTACGCCGGGGAAGTGCTCTGGCCCTACGCCATTGACACCTATGACGCCGCGGCCGGAAAATATGTGTACACGTACTATGTGGATGCCTGGGTAAAGGAACTTTCCGACACCTATTTCGACGGAACCAAGTATCCGGAGAACATCGATGTAAATGGCGACGGCTATGTCTACCTGATCACCGACAAGGATGGCAACATGACCATCCTGAATAAGACCGATTACGAGGCCTGGGAGAAGGAACAGTTCGCTGGTCTGACCCCCATTGACATTCCCTGGCAAAAAATGACTGCCGGGAATATCAGCGCGGTGGGATAAACCGAAAACAAGGAATGGGCGGCCAATGGCCGCCCATTTTCTTTGGAAATCCGCGTAAAAAGCGGGCGGCCACTGGCCGCCCGAAGCCCACCTTGTGTAAAGGGGGGGGATTATACGGTTCTTCCGAGAACCATCGAAAAACGCACTGGTGCGGGAGCACCCCCGGCTCCCTTGTGTAAAGGGAGCTGTCATGGCCGTCTCACGCAAGGCCATGACTGAGGGATTGTCAAAATGTGGAAATTCTGATCCCCTCAGTCTCGTGCTTGCGGGGGACGCACGAGACAGCTCCCCTTGATCAGCAAGGGGAGCCTTTGCGCCCCGACCGAGCACCTCTCCCATAGGGAGAGGCAAGACCCTCATCCGTCACGGCTGCGCCGTGCCGGGGGGATTATACGGTTCTCCCGAGAACCATCGAAAAACGCACTGGTGCGGGAGCACCCCCGGCTCCCTTGTGTAAAGGGAGCTGTCATGGCCGTCTCACGCAAGGCCATGACTGAGGGATTGTCAGAACGAGATAGTTCTGATCCCCTCAGCCCCAGTGTGCGCACTGGGGCAGCTCCCCTTGCTGACCAAGGGGAGCCTCAGGCGGCCAATGGCCGCCCCTACTTGCTCTTTCGCGGATTCTCAGAAAATTGTATGCGACCTCATCCGGCTCTTCGAGCCACCTTCTCCTCTCAGGAGAAGGCTTTGGCACGCACTGGCGGTCGGCCATGCCGCCGCTTACTTCTTATGATCCTCGGTGACGGCGCCGGTGCGGTAGGCATCCAGCAGCATCATCAGCATATTCACCCGATCCTGAAGCTCTGCGCCCTGGTCGGTCTGGCTCACCCGCATCCGGGTCTCCATTTTCTCGAAAATCTCCGAATCGTTGCGGATGTCGTCGTTCTTGTGCACCGCGTTCCACTTGCTGGTGAAGGGCTGGTGGGACACAATCCGGTAGTGCCGGGAGTTGTAGATCAGGGTATAGCCCGCAATGCCGGAGGTGGCCTGATAGGCTCGGCTGAAGCCGCCGTCAATGACGATGAGCTTGCCGCCGCCCTTGATGGGGCTTTCGCCCTTGCGCACCTTCACGGGCACATGGCCGTTGATGATGTGGCAGTGCTCGCCTTCCAGGCCGAATTCCTTCAGAAGGCCTTCGCAGACCGCCGGATCCTGGTAATAGGTATAATAGGCGTTCTTAGGCTCCACCCAGGTGGCCTCGTCCGCGATAAACCGCCGCTCAAAGGTGGTCATCCGATCCCGGCCGAAGATGGGGCTGTTCCGGCCTGCCCAGAGCCACCAGAGGAAGTCCATGCCGAACTGCCGCTCTTCCGAGCCTCGCTTGTCATAATATGCTTTTCTCGCGGTCTTTTCGGCGTAGTCCAGGAACCGCTTGCCGCTGCGCTCCTTGCCGCCGATGGTGAAGGTCATGAGACTGCCGTCGTCGTTCATGGGAATGCAGCCGTGGAACAGAAGATTTCCGTTGCAAACCTTGTACAGCCCGCCCTTGGAGTAAAGGTAGCGGATGTGCCGCTGAAGCTTCTCGGAATTTTCGAAGGAGTCCGTCAGCTGATTGATGACGTGGTTCTCCTCCTCCGTCAGGGTGTAGGGGTCAGCGGGGTCAATGGTGGGGAAGTCACAATCCAGCATGGGATAGACCTTGTCAGCCAGGGTGATGGTCTTGTCGGTGTAGTTGATCTTATCCAGCAGCAGCCGGTCGGCCATGCCGAACTCCGGACGGCGCAGAACCTTCTGACCCTCCAGCTTGAAGAGGATAATGGTAATGGCCTTGTACATCCGGGCGGAGAGCAGCTTGTCCTTTTCCGTGTACTGGTCGGCATCGGTGCCCGTGAGCTTGACCTTGAACTGGTCGGTGTTGGAATTCTTATAGACCTCGTTGGCGAAGATGGACAGCGGCCGCAGGGAAATACCGTAGCCTGTCTCGATCACGTCCAGGTTATTGTAGCGGATGGAATTGCTGAGCACCGTGGCCACCAACGTCCGGGAGCCGGAGGCCGCGCCCATCCACAGCACATCGTGGTTGCCCCACTGGATGTCCACATTCCGGCTGGACATCAGACTGTCCATGACAATGTCCGCCCGGGGGCCCCGGTCGAAAATGTCGCCGACAATGTGCAGCTGATCCACAACCAGGGACTTGATGACCTGGCAGATGGCCCGGATCACGTCCGCCGCCTGACCGATCTGGATGATGGTATCGATGATGTTCTCGTACTGATCCTTCCGGGAGCCCCCCTCCTCCACCAGGTGAATCAGCTCATCGAGAATGGTCTCGTAGTCCGGATCCATGTAGGTGCGAACCTTGGAGCGGGTGTGCTTGGTGGAGACGAACCGGCACAAATCCACCAGGCGATGAATGGTCAGCCGGTACCACTCGTCCAGATTCTCCTCCTCGTCGGCAACCAGTGCCAGCTTGGAGGTGGGGTAGTAGATGAGGGTCGCCAGGTCGTTCATGTCCCGCTGGGTCATGGAGGTGGCGAAGAGCTCTTCCAGCTTTTCCTTGATTTCGCCGGAGCCGGAGTTGAGAATGTGCAAAAACGCCTCATGCTCGCCGTGAATATCGGACATGAAGTGCTCCGTGGGCTTGGGCAGATTCAGGATGGCCTTGAGCCGGATGATCTCCGTGCCCGCGGCCTCCACCGTGGGGTACTGCCGGGCAAGCAGCCGCAGATAGTGCAGCTCCTCGTCGGTAAAAATACGCTTGTTATCCATATGATTCTTCCTTTCCGGCACGAAGCCAGCCTTCCCTTCGTCATCGTAACACCATCGGGCATCCGACAGGGTGTCCAATGGTCTTACGATCACGGGAAAATGGCAGGCAGGTAGTGCCATTTATGCGTTATCAATAGGCAAAACCTATCATGATTCTTGATTATACAATATTCTTCCTATGGTAGCAAGGGCGAAATGGGAAAAGTTTTCCGCAATTTTTTGTAATATCTCCACAAAACAGCTTTTTCCTGGCCAGTGCTTTTGAATGAGGCGCATACTCCTGAAAACCGCCAATCGCAAACCGAAACATTCTGAAGCAGTCCGTTAAAGCGGCCGGGGGATTCTCAAGGGGGCGGCTTTTCGGCAGCGCCCCTTGAGCCGGCTTCTTATCAATTTTCTTGCCGGGACAAGAAAATTGCCCCCGGAGGGACCGGCACTGAAAGCTTCTAGGAAGCTTGGTACATAAGTGCAAATCCGCAACTTGCGGGCCAATGTGGGCATTGGCCCCTACGAGTTCTATTAGGATACCCGGAAGAACAGGGGGGTTCCCTCCGGTCACAATCCATCCCCCTTGGCTCCCACTCTGGGGGAGCTGTCACGAAGTGACTGAGAGGGCAAATAGAACCCTCTCCGCCCCTGCCGGGGCACCTCTCCCATAGGGAGAGGCAAGTGCCCGCATCCACCCGCTGCGGCGAGCGCCCTCTATTTCGGTGCGGATTGGCTCACGATGACCCGGTATTTTGACATAGGAAAACGCCCGGAAGCGGTTGCTTCCGGGCGGGATAACCTTTTAGTCAGCGACGTAGGGCAGCAGGGCGATCTGACGGGCACGCTTGATGGCGGTGGTCAGGTCACGCTGGTGAGCGGCGCAGGTACCGGTGGTACGGCGGGGCAGAATCTTGCCGCGCTCGGACAGGTAACGGCGGAGCTTTGCGGTGTCCTTGTAGTCGATAGCGGTCACCTTATCCACGCAGAACGCGCAAACCTTCTTGCGCTTGCGGGGACGCATACGCTGTTCGTTAGCCATGGAAATTCCCTCCTTGTAAGTTTTTTGCAGAAAAGTTCGTTGTTAGAAGGGCAGCTGAGCGTCATCATCCTCCAGCATCGCAAAATCCGATGCGGGAGCGCTTGCGGGGGCAGAATAGCTGGGCGCGGGAGCAGAATAACTGCTGCCATAATTATTATTGGCAGGGGCGCTGCCGTAATTGCCGCCATAGCTATTATTGTTATAGCTTCCGTTGGAAGCATCATCCCGCCGGGAAGAACCGAAGTAGACATTGTCTGCCACGATCTCCGCGCTGCGGCGCTTATTGCCGTCCTTATCTGTCCAGCTGCGAATTTGCAGCCGTCCGGACACCACGATCATGCTGCCCTTCTGGAAATACTTGGAGACAAACTCTCCGGTACCCCGCCAGGCCACACAGTCGATGAAGTCCGTTTCCCGTTCACCGCTCTCCTTATTGGGGATATCGCGGTCAACTGCCACCGAAAAGCTGGCTACGGCGATGCCGCTGCCGGTACGGCGCAGTTCCGGGTCACGGGTCAGACGACCCATGATAACGATGTGGTTGAGCATATCAGGCCTCCACTGCTGTGGTCAGGCAGCGCATAACGCCTTCGGTGATCTTCATCACACGCTCCAGCTCTGCGGGGAACTCGGGCTTGCACTCCATGTCCATCAGAACATAGTAGCCTTCGTTCAGGTCATTGATTTCGTAGGCCAGGCGACGCTTGCCCCACTCGTCAACGCTCAGCAGAGTACCCTCCGCCTCCACCATTGCCTTGAACTTTTCCACAAGTGCTGCGATGCCCTCCTCACCCAGGGTAGGGTTGATGATGTAGAGCACCTCATACTTACCGGTGATCTTAGCCATGTTGATTGCACCTCCTTTTGGACTTTTGACCCCCGGTCGCGCCGGGAGTAAGGATTGTCTGCGTTCGCAGACTGACTTATTTTAATGGAAGAATCCGAAAAAGTCAAGGATTTTTTTGATTTTTTCGGAAAGAAAAGCAATCTCCCCAGTGCCGCGGGGCATTGACTTTTTGCTTTCTTTGGGGTATAGTAGAGATACGAAGGGTGCTACCGGCAGACGGTCAGACCCCGAGTGGTATTGTTACAAGAAGTAACCGCACTCTTTGGTCGGAGGGGCGGTTACTTCTTTTTTGTCTGTAAAAACAGGCCGATGATGCCAACGATTAAAATGCCGATCTGGATTAGGTCGGAGTATGTAACCATCCGCAGCACCCCCTCTCTCTTTTCGGAGATTCGGGGGTCAAGAAGTTACCCCCGAAAAATGGGGGCCAACCGCCTACCGTTACTGGTAGCACCATAGACACAGTAGCATATACCTCCTCATAAATCAAGCGCCCAGACAGAATTTTCCCGGTATTCCCCCGGTAAATTTTCAGGCCGCTCCGGCGGGAGCGTTTATTTTATATAATGTGTATGCCCTCCGGCAAAATGTTCAAGAATAATTCAAAAGTAACCCATTGACTTTTTTAGCACTCTGGTGTATAGTG
>UQXG01000094.1 GCA_900544945.1 uncultured Eubacteriales bacterium
ATAGAGAAAAAGATCCGCTATCCAGCCGCAGACGATTTATTCAGAGGTTCCCTAGTTCTGAATTGGCTCTCCCGGCATAGGCCGGGGTCTTCCGCAGGCAGTGGAAAGGCGCTTACGCTCCCCGTCGGCTCCACCGGCGGCGATGGCCTCCATGGTTTCCAGAATGTGCCGCGCGTACCGGGCATCCGTTCGGGGAACGGTACCGTCGGCAAGAGAAGCCGCCAGATCCCACAGACCCAGTCCCCGGCTGTTTTGCGCATAGGGAAACGTCAGAGAAACCTCCCGGTAGTCCTCTCCGGGATGAGCCAGCATGACCCTGCCTCCAAAGCAATTGGGATCCGACAGCACAATGGAGCCGGTTTCGCCGTAGATTTCCAGACAGGGCTGCCTGGACTTCCACACGTCGAAGGTCGCCGTGAAGGTGGCAAGGGCCCCCGTTTCGAAACGAAGCAAGGCATTGACGTAGGTGGGAACCCGCACCTGAATCAGCTCCCCATAGTGGGGCTGGGAGGTAATCCGCCGGGTGGGGAAGGAAATGGCATCCATGGCACTGACGCTGGCGAAGGGGCCGACGATATGCAGCAGAGCTGTCAGATAATAGGGCCCCATATCCATCAGCGGCCCGGCCCCGGGCTGATAGAGAAAATTGGGGTTCGGGTGCCAGGTCTCCACGCCTTGCTTGAAAAGGTTCGCCGTGGCTCCCACCACCCGACCGATGGCACCGGTGTCCACCAGATGCCGGGCAGTCTGGATCATAGCGCCAAGGGGCACGTCCGGCGCGCAGCCAAGACGTACCCCTTTTTCCCGCGCCAGTCTTTCCAGCCGCGCGCCCTGGGCAGCATCCGCCGCCAGGGGCTTTTCGCTGTACACATGCTTTCCGGCTTCCAGTGCCTGCCGGTTGATCTCATAATGGGCCTGCGGCGGGCAAAGATCCAGCACGATGTCGATTTCCGGATCGGAGAGCATCTGTTCCAGCGTCCCGTAGACCCGGGCCAGGGCAAATTGCTCTGCCCTGGCCTGGGCCCGATCGGGATGCCGGTCAAATACGCCCCGAACCGCCAGCCTGTCTGAAAACAGGGTCTGAAGGTTCCGGATGTAGACTTCCGAAATCATGCCGCAGCCTGCCACGCCGACCTGATAGACCGGCTCCATGGCTCAGTCTCCCAGATAGGCCTTCTGGACTGCCGGGTCTGCCAGCAGCTGAGCCGAGGGGCCCTCCAGAGTGATGTGGCCGTTTTCCAGCACATAGGTATAGTCGCTGATGCCCAGAGCCTGCCGGGCATTCTGCTCAATGAGCAGAATGGTAGTGCCCGCGGCGTTGATCTGCTTGATGATCCGGAACACCTGCTTGACGATGACGGGTGCCAGACCCATGGAAGGCTCGTCGAGCATAATGAACTCCGGTTCGCTCATCAGTGCCCGGCCGATGGCCAGCATCTGCTGCTCGCCGCCGGACAGGGTGCCCGCCTGCTGGCTCTTTCGCTGACCCAGGATGGGAAACATCTCGTAGATTTCCGCTTCCTTCTCCTTGAAGGGCTTTTTCAGCTTGCTGGAACCCATGATCAGGTTTTCCTGAACGGACAGACCGGCGAAGACCTTCCGGCCTTCGGGAACCTGAACCACGCCCTTGCCCACGATTTTGTGGGAGGCCTTGGGCAGCACCTCGCCATTGAAGACAATTTCCCCGGTAGTGGGCTTCACAAGGCCCGAAATGGTGTTGACGAGAGAGGTTTTGCCTGCGCCGTTGGCACCGATGACGCTGACGATCTTCCCGGTGGGAACCTGGATATTCACGTTATGCAGCGCGTCCACATGGCCGTAGCTGACAGAAATATTCTTCACTTCCAGCATGGCTTATTCCTCCTCTTCGCCCATGTAGGCCTCGATGACCTTGGGATGGTTCTGAACTTCCTCCGGGGTGCCGTGCGTCAGCAGCTCGCCAAAGTTCAGCACGAACACCTCGTCGGACAGGGTGTTGACCACCTTCAGCCGGTGCTCGATGAGTAAGATCGTCAGGTCCCGGATTTCCCGGATCTTCTTCAGCAGCTCAATGAAGTCCTCCACCTCCACCGGGTTCAGGCCGGCGGCAGGCTCGTCCAGAAGCAGCAGCTTGGGGTCGGAGGCCAGGGCTCTGGCCAGCTCCACTTTTCGCTGCATCCCGTAGGGCAGGTTGCCGGGGCGGTCGTGGGCGAAATCCTTCAGGCCGACTAAGTCCAGGCACTCCATGGCGATGTCGTAGTTCTTCTTGTCCTCGCTGCGCTTTCTGGGAAGGCCCAGGATGGCCTCCACCATGGTGTAGTTGGCCCGGGCGTCCAGAGCGGACTGGACGTTGCGCACGTTGTCCAGCTGAGAGAACAGACGGATATTCTGGAAGGTACGGGCCATGCCCTTCTTGGAGACTTCATGCTGGGGAAGGCTCGTGATATCCTCCCCGTCCAGCAGCACCTTGCCGCTGGTGGGCTTATAGACACCGGAAATAATATTGAAGAAGGTGGTCTTGCCCGCGCCGTTGGGGCCGATGATGCTGGTGACGGAGCCCTTCCGGATGTCCAGGCTCACGTTCTGCACGGCCTTGACACCGCCGAAGTTGATGGAAACGTCCTGACAAGTCAGAATGCTGCTCATTTTCCTGCCTCCTTCACGGTTTTGGTTTCCTTGCCGGTGAATTTCTTCTTCAGCCACAGGAAGATGTCCTTGAACTCATGCTCGCCGAAGAGGCCGTTGGGCACGAAGTTGATAATGACGAGAATGATAACGCACTGAATCAGGGTGCGCAGGTTGCTGGCGGTCCGCAGGGACTCGGTGAGGATGCTGAAGAGAGCCGCCATGACAACGGAGCCGGACAGGCTGTTGATGCCGCCCACGAAGACGATGCTGATCCACTCGATGGACTTGGCGGAGCCAAAGGAGTTGGGATCGATGAAGGAAGTGGCGTAGGCCACCATGGCGCCGGACAGAGCGGTGAGGCCGCCGGCGAAGACGAAAGCGGTCATCTTGATTCGGGTGACATTGATGCCCATGGAGGCGGCGGAAATGGGATCGTTCTTCACGGCGATGCACTGGCGGCCGAACTTGGAATTCTTGAAGTTCAGCACCAGGTAGATCACGATGGCAACAATTACAAAGCTCACAGGCAGGTTGATGTCTCTGGGAATCCGGTTGATGCCCATAGCGCCGCCGGTGACGCTGCTGAAGGTATTGAGCACTGCCACGATGGCCTCGCCGAAAGCCAGGGTAATCATGGCCACATAGTCGCCCCGGAGCTTCATGATGGGAATGCCCACTAAGAAGGCGGAGACCATGCCCATGATGATTGCCAGAATCACCGCGGGCAGGAAGGGAAAGCCGAACTTGGTGGCGAGAATACCAACGGTATACGCGCCGATGCACATAAAGGACGCCTGGCCCATGGAGAAGATACCGGTCAGGCCCATGAGGATATACATGGAAATGACGGCCACCATCACAATGAGGACGTTCAGAACCACGGTTGCGGTATAACTCATCTTTTCGTCCTCCTTACACTTTTTCCTTCACGAATTTGCCGCTGATGCCCTGAGGACGGAAAATCAGGAAGATAATGGCAAACAGGAAGGTACAGGCAGGCTGTAAGCTGGAGCCCACAAAGTTGGTCATGAACACTTCCAACAGACCCAGCAGAAGGCCGCCGTAGAGGGCGCCGCTGATGTTGCCCAGGCCTCCCAGAATGGAAGCGGTCATACCCTTCATGACCAGATCCTTCAGCTGGGGATACAGCAGGAACTTCATGCCGCACAGCACGCCCGCAATGGCCGCCAGCATACCGGAAATGAAGAAGGTCAGCGCCATGACGAAGGACACATTGATGCCCATGAGCTTGGCGGTGTCGCTGTCCATGGACAGGGCCCGGATGGAAATACCCATACGGGTCTTGTAGAGGATATACATCAGAACCAGAATGCCCACTGCGGACAGACCCAGCATGATCATGTCGGTAACGGCAATGGTCAGATTTTCATTGATCTGGAAAAAGCTCCGGGAGAAGAAAGAGGGATAGGAATAGTAGCTGGAGGCAAACATCAGAATGATGATATTCTGAAGCAGGGTGCCCAGGTTGGCAGAGGAGACAAAAAACAGCATGGAACTGCCCTTGGTTCTGCGCAGCCGCTCAAAGCCGATGAACTGCACCAGGCAGGACAGGCATCCGCCAAAAAGGACGGTAATGAGAATCATGGGAACAAAGCCCAGATTCCAGCTCTTGCAGACAATATAGGCAAAGTAGGCGGAAACTACCATGACGCCGCCGTGGGAGAAATTGGAGAATTTCAGGACGCTGAAGATCAGGGTAAAGCCCAGGGCGATCAGGGAGTAAACCGAACCAAGGGCGATACCGTTAATGATCAGCTGAATATAGTAGTAAGTCATTGTTTCGTCCTTTCAAAACACATGAAGCAAGGAAAGCGGTAAGGTGCGGTTTCCTGCACCTTACCGCTTCAAAGACACAGCTTAGGGGGTTTCTGTCACTCAGGGCTGCAGATAGGTCTTGTACTCCAGAACGCCGTCGGTAATCTCATAGACAGCCATGCCCAGATCCTTGGGAGAGTGGGTCGCGCCGTCCTCGGTGTAGCTGTCGGTGCACAGCAGATCCAGATTCTGGATGCTATTCTCCATGGCGGCCTTGATGGCGTCCCGGTCGGCAGAGCCGGCAGCCTCGATGGCGGTCTTCAGGATGTACATGGTATCGTAGCCGTTGACGGCCTTGATGGTAGCGGGCTCGCCGAAGCGGGTCTCATAGTTGGCGTTGAAGGTATCCAGGCTGGGGTCGCCCATGTAGACGGAGGACTGGAAGTAGGCCTTGCCCACAACGGCAGGGTTATCCAGCAGGGACAGGAAGGGATCGCTCATATCCTGGGCACCGACGTAGGGAATCTTCAGACCCAGCTGCGCGGCCTGCTGAACCATGATGACCAGCTGTGCGGTGGGGTTGGGGGTGCAGATGAACTCGGCGCCGCTGGCCTTGATCTTGGACAGCTGAGTGGAGAAGTCCTGGTCGGTAGCGTTGCAGGTCTGCTCAATGGTGATTTCGCCGCCCTTGGCAGTCCACAGGTCACGGAAGCCGTTCATGTAGGCCACGGCGTAGGCATTGGACTGATCGTAGAACAGAGCCGCCTTCTTCATGTCGGTGTTCTCGGCCACATACTGGGCGATGATGGCGGCCTGCTGGGGAGCGTTGCACTGGCCGGTCAGGAAGCAGTAGGGATAAACCTCACCGGTTCCCTCGGTGTCGGCCACGGCCCGGGGGTCAGAGGGCATACCCAGAACAGGAACACCCTTCTCGGTGCTGACCTCGATGAGGCTCATGAAGATGCCGCTGGCATCGGTGGTAATGACGGCGGACGCCTTATCCACGTCGGCCAGACGGGTGTAGGCGTTGATGGTCTCCTGACCGTCGTTCTTGTTGTCGTAGACGACGTAGTCGATCTGCTTGCCCAGGATGCCGCCGGCGGCGTTGATTTCTTCCACAGCCATCAGAACGCCGTTGTTGATGGCGTTGCCGGTGGCGGAGCGGCTGCCGGTCAGGTCGTTGATGCCGCCGATGACGATTTTGTCGCCGTCGGAAGCGGGAGCCGCAGTCTCATTGGATGCGGGAGCGTTGGTAGCGGCAGGGGCGGCGGTGGCGGTGGGAGCGGCGTTTCCGTTGCCGCAGCCGGCCAGCATACCCAGGGCCATCACACCGGCCATTGCCAAAGCGATCAGTTTTTTCATGTGTTTTCCTCCTTATGTTTCTTCAGGCATTGCTGCCATGAGTCCTGAATGAAATACGTTTTTAGAAGATACCGGCGTTTTTGAACCGTTCGATGTCTTTCTCGCCGAAGCCCAGTTCCCGGAGAATCTCCTCGTTGTGCTCACCCAGAGCCGGGGGCGTTCTGCGGATGGTGGGGGGCGTGGCGCTAAACTCGATGGGGGTGCCGATTGCCTTGAACTTTCCGGCCACCGGATGGTCGATCTCCTTGATGATCCCGTTGTGGAGAATCTGGGGATCCTTGGGCAGATCCTCGTAGGTGTTGACCTTGGCACACCAGATGCCCACGGCACGGAACTTCTCGATCCAATGCTCGGTGGTGTCCAGAACCAGCCGATTTTCGATGATGGTGTGAAGCTGGTCCCGGTTTACCATCTTGGCCTCGTTGTCCTTCATCAGAGGGGCAACCTCGGAAGAGCCGATGAGTTCGCCCAGCTGGGTGGGGTTGTCGCCTGCGTTGGTGGAGAGCACCATCCAGCCGTCTCCGGTCTTGTACACGCCGTAGGGCGAGGCCTGGAGCACGTGGCCGGAATGGTTGTGGGGCCGCTGAGGCACCTTGCCGGAATTCAGGTAGTAGGCCAGCTCCTGGGACTGCATATGCACGCCAGAGCTGAGCAAGTCAACGGAGACCTTCTGTCCGATGCCGGTCTGCTTGGCATAGTACAGGGCGGACAGCATACCGATGACCAGCATCAGCGATCCGTACACATCCACCTCGTAGATGCCGCCGGCCACCGGGCGGCCGTCCTCGTCGGGGCCAATCATGGTGGTCAGACCGGACAGCGCCTGAGCAAGCAAGTCCTGCCCGGGCAGGGAGGCGTAGGGGCCGGAGCTGCCATAGCCCAGAGCCTCGCAGAATACGATTTTGGGATTGATTTTCTTCGCTTCCTCGAAGCCGAAGCCCAGACGATCCAGAGCACCCGCCCGGTAGTTCGTCATGATGACATCAGATTCGGCGATGAGCTTTTCCACAATCTCCCGGGACTCGGGAGCCTTCAGGTTCAGGGACATGCTCCGCTTATTTCGGTTCATGGCCAAGAAGAACACGCCTTCGCCGCCCAGGTTATCCAGCTGCTGGAAGTGCCGGTTGAAGTCGCCGGTTCCCTGCCGCTCGATGTTGATGACCTCCGCGCCAAGATCGCCCAGCAGCTGCAAAGCGAAGGGGCCTTGGGCGAAGTGGGTAAAGCCCAGAATCTTTACCCCGTCCAGTGCGCCTGCCATGGCTTACTCCTCGTCCTTGGGCTCGTTCGGAGTACCAAAAGCACTGCGGCGGCCGATGTACTGCTTGTCCACATAGAAGATGACGGTCTCGCCTCTCTGGTTCAGCACGTTCACGTTCCAGGTGATGACACCGAACTGCTCATTCTTGATGTCCTGACCCACCACCTCGGTCTCGCAGTGGACGGTGTCGCCGGGATAGGTGGGCTTGACGAAGCGAACCTTGTCCATGCCGTAGTGGATGGAGGGAACCTTGCTGGGGGTGATCTCCTTGGCGAAGAAGCCGTCGGCCACGCCCAGGATCAGATCGCCCTGGAGAATGCAGCCGGTGACGGAGGGGTGACGCTCGCAGTACTGGGCGTCCACGTGGACGGGATGGGTGTTGTCGGAGCAGCCGATGAACAGGCGGATGTCCGCCTCAGTCATGGTGCGTCCGCTGGTGGTCTGCTTCTGACCGATGGTGTAGTCTTCAAAATACTTGTAGCCGGGCATGGGAATCGATCCTTTCTTGTTGCAAATAATATATAATGTAGGAATGTGTCTTTTGTGCTAGGGAGGCTCTGATTAAATCGGCAAGAGCTGGCAGCGAGAGATTTTGTTCTCAGGCAAGGTTTGGAAAATGGAGGAATACTGTATGTACCCGCAAGGGGTATGCCGCATCCGTAAGCCAGCTTACGCTAGCAACGGCTGCGCTATATTTCCCATTTTTCAAACCGCAGACTGGGGGCAAAAAATCCGCTGCCCAGCCGCAGACGATTTATTCAGAGTTTCCCTAGGATTTTTGAACTTACTCGGGGATATAGACGTTCTGCTCCCGGAGCTTAACACGGATGTCCTTGGCGTCCACGTCCTTCACATCGATGCCCTTGGCGGCGGCGATGGCGGCGGCGGTGCCGCAGGCCTGGCCCATCAGCATGGCGGTGGGAATGACCCGGAGCATTTCGATGGCACCCCAGTCGCCGGAGATGCACCGGCCGGCCACCAGCAGGCCCTTGTTCTTCTTGGGCAGGAAGCAGCGGTAGGGAATCTCCTTCAGGGGGTCGTCCACGTTGAACTGACGGTAAGGAGGCTGAGCCACCACCACACGATCGTCATAGTGGGCACCGGCGTGAAGCTCCTTGCGGGTGATGATGTACTCGCCGTCCAGCATCCGGCTGCACCGGGTTCCCAGCTGGGGAGAGGTGTCCATAACCACGGCCTTCTCGAAGCCGGGCACGTTCTTCCGGAAATAATCCAGCGTCTTGAGCATAGCGTCCCGGGTCTCGATCTCCACCTTGGCCAGATCCTTGATGTCGATGGCACTGCCGGCGGTGGTGTTATTGAACCAGACCACGTTGTCGATGCTGCTGCGCATATAGAAGCCCTGAGGCAGCTCGCCGAAGCTGTAGCCCCCCCGGATGCCGCCCAGCGCCTTCAGATCGTCGTTGATCTTCTTGCCGGTAGCCGGATCCTCCAGGAATTTCTCCGCCCGCTCGCAGTCCACATTGCCTACCCGGAATACCAGACCCAGGGGCAGGTTGCCGATCCGGTAATCCTCACCGGCAGAGGCGAACACGTCGCCGTCACCGGTGCAGTCGATGGTGGTCTTGGCGAGAATCGCCTGACGGCCGGACTTGGAATCGAAGATGGCGCCCTTCACGGCTCCGTCCTCCACATAGGCCTTGGAGAACCAGGCGTGGAGCACCGGCTGGACACCGGCCTGCCGAACCATGTCGTTGGCCACGCACTTCATCATTTCCGGATCCAGTACCGGGCTGTAGCGGACGATCTTGTCCTCGCCGCCGGTAGCGCCGTAGCGTCTCCACTTGAGAATCTCGTTCACATTGTCGCTGCCCCAGACTTCCTTAGGAGGCTCGATGATGCCGTCTACCTTCCGCAGCCGCTCAATGATCTCCTCCACCTGACCCTTGATGACCAGGTTGCCCTTGCCGTCGCACAGGCAGTCCAGCAGGAGCACAAAGCCGCCGGTGGCCATGCCGCCCAGATAGCCGTAACGCTCCATCAGAACCGTCTTGGCTCCGCATCTGGCCGCGCTGACCGCAGCGCACAAACCCGCGGGGCCGCCGCCGACGACCAGCACGTCCGCTTCGGCGTATACAGGAATCTCCTGCCTTTCTTCTACGATAAAGCTGTTCATCTTGCTTAATCTCCATTCGCATCGTAATTTCGGCCCGATGTAATCGGTTACATTCTTTCTACCACAGGCTTGATTATTTTTCAACCCCCAATTTTATTTTCACCGTCACTTTCTGCTTTTTACACGATTGGAATCGTTTGCTTTTGTGTATTATACACAAAAGCAAATACCTTTTCTTTGCCTTACAAGCCAGTAAATCCCGCAAATCTCCCGGGTAAATGTAAACTGTTCCATAGTCGTTTCACAGAGATACGCTCCGTTCTCCCGTGCGTTTCTGCGCAAATTGCCAGATATATGTTCAAGAAACTAGATAGTTTTCACAAAATACTA
>UQXG01000095.1 GCA_900544945.1 uncultured Eubacteriales bacterium
CTTCAGGCGATGCCTTCCTGATTAAAATTAAGATTTTAATCAGGAAATAGTATGAAAATGGAGTAGTTCGGTTCTATAAATCGAATAACAGTAAAGGAATACTGCTATGCAGAAACACTCAAAAACCGAAAACGCCCTGCGCAACGCGGTAATCGGAATTACCAATAATGTTGTGGTGCTGGTGCTGCACCTGCTCTCCCGAAAGCTGTTCCTGCGCTACCTGGGCATTGAATACCTGAGCGTGGAGCAGGTAGCGAGGAGCCTGCTGTCCATTCTGTCCTTCTCGGAGATGGGCATTGGCAGCGCCGTGCTCTATATGCTCTATAAGCCGGTGGCGGAAGGTGACCGGAAGAAAATCACCCAGATTGTCAATACCTTCCGCCGGTTGAATACGGCCATCGGTCTGGTGATTATTGGGCTGGGTGTGTGCTGCCTGCCCTTCCTGCACCTGTTCATCACCACCTCGGTGCCCATGGGGGAGGTCTACATGATCTTCCTGCTGCGGCTGACCTACTCTGCCAGCTCCTATTTCTGCGCCCACCGGCAGATGCTCATCAACGCCGACCAGAAAAACCGGGTTATCTCCATGGTCAACCTGGTGGTGAACCTGGCGGGCGTGGCCATGCAGTGTGTGGCTCTGGTGGTAACCAGGAGCTATGTCCCCTTTGCCCTGGTGCTGGTGGCGACCACGGTGGTGCAGAATCTGGCGCTCTATGTTATTGGCGGCCGGATGTATCCCTATCTGAAAGAAGACCGCCATTCCCGGATTGACCGGGAATCGGGCAAGTCTCTGATTACCTATGTCAAGTCCCTGTTCGCCGTGAAGGTGGGCGGGATCATCATCAATAACACCGACAATATTCTGGTTTCCGCCATCGACACCCTGACGGTGGGCTACATGGCCAATTACAGCACCGTCACCGTGCGGCTCCAGGAGCTGCTGACCATTTTCCACAATTCCATTCTCTATTCCCTGGGCATTGCCAGCGTGGAAAAGGGAGCGGAGGAAAAATACCAGCTGTTCCGGAAGGTGGTGCTGATCGATCAGTATGTGGTAGGCGTAATCTGCGTATGTACCGGCGTGCTGTGGCATGATTTTATCTCCGTCTGGCTGGGGAAGGAATATCTCATCAGCGATGCGCTGATGTATTCGGTGCTGCTGAATTTTATGTGGCGGGTGCAGGTGACACCCCTGGCTATGTTCCGGGATACCAATGGCCTGTTCGTCTATGTGCGCCGGATGGTGCTGATCAATGCCGGGCTGAATATTGTTCTGTCTCTGGCTTTTGGCCGGGTCATCGGTGTGCCCGGGGTGTATATCGCCACGGTGATTGCGGATATCCTGACGGACTTCTGGTTCGATGCCAGGCTGCTCTACGAAAAGCTCTTCCGGCGGAAGGGCTTCTGGAAATACGATCTGGTGGCCTTTGGCACCTGCTGCGCCAATCTGGTAGTGGTGTATCTTCTGCGCCGGGCTCTGGACGGACTGGGTGCCAGCCTTCCCATGTGGGTGGTCAAGGGCACTGTGGCGGCTCTGGCCTATACCCTGGTTTATGTGCTGGTGTGCGGCAGAACCCAGGTGTTCCGGGACGTGGTGAACCAGATTGTGCTGCCCCGTCTGCGCCGAAAGAAGGCGGCTCAATGAGGCACTGGCTTGCGTTGGCACTGGCCGCCGCACTGCTTTTGTTCGGCTGTGCCGGGAAGCAGGCGGAAAGCCGTCAGGCGGTGTATCTGGACGTATTTGACACAGTGACCACCGTGGCGGCGGTGGGCATGGACGAGGCGGATTTTCAGCAGGCGGCGGAGAAAATTCACGAGACCCTGCTGTTCTATCACCGCCTGTTCGATATTTACAATGACTACGAAGGCTTGAATAACCTGAAAACCGTCAATGACCATGCGGGAATTGCGCCTGTGAAGGTGGACGGCGAAATCATCCGGCTGCTGCTGGACTGCTGGGACTACTACGAGCGGACGGATCACGCGGTGAACGTGGCCATGGGCAGTGTGCTGAGACTTTGGCACGAGGCCCGGACGAAGGCGTTGGACGACCCGGAAAATGCGTCTCTGCCGGAGGAGGCTGCTCTTCGGGCGGCTTCCAAGCACTGCGGCTGGGACACTGTTCAGATTGATGAAGAGGCCTCTACGGTGTACCTGACCGATTCGGAGCAGAGCCTGGACGTGGGCGCGGTTGCCAAGGGCTGGGCGGCGGGAAAAGCCGCGGCGCAGGCTCCAACGGGCTTTCTCATCAGCGTAGGCGGCAACGTCTGCGCCACCGGCCCCAAAGAGGCGGACACCCCCTGGGTGGTGGGCATTGCCGATCCGGATGGGGGCGAGGGCTACCTGAGTACCCTGAACGACTGGGACAAGGCCATTGTCACCAGCGGGGACTACCAGCGGTATTTCGAGCTGGACGGGGTGCGCTATCACCATATTATTGACCCGAAAACCCTGTACCCGGCGGCGCGTTTCCGGAGTGTGACGGTGGTCTGCGCCGATTCCGGCCTGGCGGACGCCCTGTCCACTGCTTTGTTCGTGCTGCCCCTGGAAGAGGGAAAAGCACTGGCGGCAAAGGCCGGAGCGGAGGCCATGTGGCTGGATACCCAGGGAAATCTCACCCAGACTCCGCTCTTTTCCCAATATCTTGCCGGATAGGGAAGCAAGGAAACACAAAACCCGCACTGCCAAAAGCGGTGCGGGCGTTTTTTGCCCATGGGGGAAAATGGAAACTCCAGGGAAAAAAGATGGAAAATTTTGCAATTCATGGTTGCAATCTGATTACAGATATGTTACAATCAGTACAAATAGTTACGACTATTATTGTCGCAAGAAGAATAAGGAGGCAAGATCTATGAGCAAGCGTATTCTTTCCCTGCTTCTGGCAATGGTGATGCTTCTGTCTCTGGTGCCCTTCCAGGCACTGGCAGAGGATGTAACCGAGCCTGAAGCCACTGTTGTTGAGGAGACGGAGGCCCCGGTGATTCCGGAGACCACCCAGGCTCCCGCTGTTCCAGAAACCACTGAGGCACCCGCAGTGCCCGAGACTACGGAAGCCCCGGCTCCCGAAACCACCGCTCCCACTGCGGAGCCTACCGAGCCCCCCACGACCTCTGAACCCACGGAGGCAACCGAGGCTCCCATGGAGGAGACCGATCCCACCGAGGAGACCACGGAGCTGCTGGAGGACGAGCTGACCCAGTTTGGCGCACCGCTGCTGGGCTCCATCGTCATCACCCCCGCCGCGGATGCTCCCGAAGAGGAACGTGAGGTTCTGGCCGGTGAGGCACTCACCCTGACTGCCAAGGACACCAGCGACCCCAACAAGGTTTTCCTGTGGAAATTCGTTGACCCGGACGATGCGGGCTATGCCTATCTGTCCGCCGGCGGCGTACTGAAGCCCTATACCCAGGCTGTCCTGGAGCGCAAGACCGTTACCGTCCAGGCCTATAACCGGCTGAACAAGGACGAGGTCAGCGAGGAGCTGGAGCTGATTCTGGTTCCCCGGGTGACCCGGGTGGATCTGCTGGCTAACGGCGAGAAGGTCACCGGCGGCGATGTGTATGTGAACATCGACAAGGATACCAGCGTGGTCATCAATGCGGAAATCGGCCCCAAGGACTCCCGCCAGAAGGTGAAGTGGAGTGTCAGCGGGGATGAGAGCCTGTACATCAACCGGGCGGAGGACGATACCTCCATTGCCATGGATCACCGGAACAAGACCGGTCTGGTGACTGTCACCGCCACTGCCGCGGACAAGGACAGCACAGCCAAGGCTACGGTGACGATCCACTTCGTCAAGCTGGGCAGCCACATTGAAATCAAGAACCTGCCTGCCAAGAACGAAGACGGCGAGTACTTTATGATCGGCGGCACCAAGCGTAGCCTGACCACCAACCTGGCCACCGAACCGGGTCTCAGCGACCGGGCCGTAATCTGGCAGGTGGTTGACGGGGACGCGGTGGAGGATCCCGAAACCGGCAAGTACCCCGATTCCCAGTACGCCACCATCGGCAAGAACACCGGCAATCTGGTGACCAAGGCCGTGGAGGAGAAGACTCCCATCAAGGTGCTGGCCTGGGTGGCCGCAGACCTGGACATTGCCCCGGCTGAGGAAACCATCATTCTCTACCCCGGCGCAAGCGAGGTGAAGGCTGAGGCCAAGAATATTGAGAACAATACGGTTAAGCTGTCCCTGGGCGAAGTGGAGCTGGAAGGTACGGTTCTGCCCAGCGATGCTATGCAGAACCTGCAGTGGACGGTGAGCAATCCCAAGCTGGCCTGCTTCCTGGTCACGGACGACAACGGGGAGACCAAGGAGGCCACCACCGTCACCGACACAATGAACCCCACTCTGAAGCTGAAGGCTGCCGGTAATGTGCGCATTACCGCCAAGGCTGTGGACGGCTCCGGCGAGTTCAAATTCGTCAACCTGAAGATCACCGCTCCCGTGACGGAGCTGACCATTACCCCCCAGCTGAAGGCCGGTGAGGATGCCGAATTCCTGACGCTGGCTTCCGGGAATTCCATGAATCTGAAGGCCGAGACCTGGACGGTTTATGATGAGACCGATGCTGACAGCTGTCTGCTGGCCGAGAACCAGAAGGTCATCTGGACCATCGGCGTGGAGAACGACAAGGGTGAGCTGGTAAGAACCTCCGCCGCCTCCATCAGTGCCGCCGGTCGGGTTTCTGCCGGTACCGTGGAAGAGAATACCACGGTTATGGTGAAGGCCGTGTCCGTGGAAGACGAGAAAGTTTCCGCCACTGTGGAGATTACCATTACCCCCAAGCTGGCAAGAACCTTCGCGGTATTTGCCGACGGCGGCAGATTCAGCGAGACCCAGGATCAGAAGCTGGGTGAAAATGAGCTGCTGGACGCGGCTACCGACTACCAGCTCTTCGGAAAGTATTATGACCGTCAGTCTGGAAACTATGAGGATATTCCCGCGGAGGACTGCACCTTCCGCAGCTCCAACACAAGGGTTGCCAGCGTAGATAAGGAAGGCAACCTGACCACCGGCAAGAGCGGCTCTGCCGATATCTACGTCAGCTGGTGTGACGATGCGGACGGCGGTCGGATGCAGACCGTGAAGATCAAAGTGAAGGTGCAGGCCCTGGTCAACGCCGTGGAGATTACCACGCCCAAGCAGACCAATGTGCGCAGCGGCGGCAGCCTGTCCCTGAAGGCCATTGCCTGGAACGATAAGTTCGCCGGTGTCAGAGCCGCCAACCAGAAGTTCACCTGGAGCGTGGTGGATATTGACGAGGACGGCAGCGTAAAGGATTCCTCCGAGTACGCCACCATGTCCGGCAGCACCCTGCGTCCCAAGAATGTGACCGAGCTGAGAACCGTCCGTGTGTTTGCCAAGTCTGCCGAGAACGGTATGACCACCTATATTGACATTGATCTGCTGCCCAAGGCTGCCTGCCAGCTGACCCTGTCCTTCCTGGATATGGACGGAGAGCCGCAGACCGGCACCGTGACCGTTCCTGTCAACAAGCTGGATGCCAACAACCTGGTTCTGGATCTGTATCAGTCCATTGTCAGCGGCAACCAGGTCACTGTCCGTGATGAGAAGGGCTTGGATCTGGATCATCCCTACATCACCTGGAGCACCAACAACAAGAAGATTGTCGCCATTGAGAACGGTGTGCCTGTGTTCCAGGGAACCGGTAAGGTGACCCTGACCGCCAAGTACAACGATAAGCCCAACAAGCAGTCCGCCACCGCCAAGATTACCCTGAATCTGGTCAACGCCGTGACGGAAATCACCATCGCTCCCAAGACTGCCGGTCAGGAGCTGGTGGCAGGTCGTTCCCTGAGCCTGATGGCTACCATCAAGGCGGACAACGACGGCACGCCCGTGATTCCCACCAACCGGAATGTGGTCTGGTCCTTTGCCGATGCGGATTCCGCGAAGTATGCCACCATCAATCCCAGAAGCGGTCTGGTAACCGCCAAGAAGGGCAAGGACATTGCCGGCAAGAATGTGACCGTGAAGGCCATTGCCGCTGACGGTTACGAGGCGGTGAGCAATGAGCTTACGCTTACCATCTGCGCCCCTGCTGAGAAAGTCACCATTGACGGCTATGAAGACGGCGAAGTGATTCCGGTTCACGTCAGCGACAAGACTCTGAACCTGAGCGCCACTGTGAATCCCAGCGAGGCTTCCCAGAACGTGAAGTGGACCAGCAACAATTCCAGCTATGCCTCCGTGGATCAGGATGGCAACGTGACCCTGAAGAAGGGCAACCGGAAGGTCATTATCCGTGCCACTGCCACCGACGGCTCCGGCAAGAAGGCAAGCGTTACCCTGGATATCAAGAACGATTGATGACAGGAAAAGAGAGCCTATAACAATCCAGGCCCCCGGGTTCCCCGGGGGCCTGGATGCGTTTAGAGATGCTCCTTCAAATGCCTGGAAACTGTCAGGGAACGTATGTCATTGCGAACCAGTGACCGATGTCACTGGTGTGGCAATCCGTTTCTCCCTTGGCTCCCACTCTGGGGGAGCTGTCACGAAGTGACTGAGAGGGCAATCTTAATAAAATGATTTCATCATTTTACTTAGGGCCTATCTGATACTATTTCCTGATTAAAATCTTAATTTTAATCAGGAAATAGTATCAAAAGAAGCGGAAAATTGCACCACATTCTCCACTGGTTCGCAATGATATGGGCTGTACGATGGTTCTATAAAATTCCGAAAAAAGCACCCCCGGGACGATGATCCCGGGGGCATATACGATATACGCGCATCAGAAGCTCTGCTGGGTACCGCGGATAAAGCTTCGGGTCTTTTCACTCTTGGGATGGTCGAAAACCTCTTCGGGGGTACCCATTTCCTCAATCACCCCGTCGGCCATGTAGATGACCACGTCGGCAACACTGCGGGCGAAATCCATTTCGTGGGTCACTACGATCATGGTGTTGTCCTTGGATTTGAGACCCCGGATGACCCGCAGAACCTCGCCGGTGAGCTCCGGATCCAGAGCGGAGGTGGGCTCGTCAAAGCATAGCACCTGAGGGCTCAGAGCCAGGGCACGGGCAATGGCCACCCGCTGCTGCTGACCGCCGGAGAGCTGGTAGGGATAGCTGCCCTGCTTTTGCAGCAGACCCACCTGGTCGAGAAGCTTCAATGCCTTTTCCTTCAAGGCGCCCGGGTTGCCCTTTTTCAGAAGCTTGGGAGCCAGCATTACGTTTTCCAGCACGGTGTACTGGGGGAACAGGTTGAAATTCTGGAACACCAGGCCGAAATGAAGCCGGTTCTGCCGAATCTGTTCCTCCGTCAGGCTGCCGTCGTTGAGAAGCTTGCCATCCACCCGGATTTCTCCCTCATCCGGAGTTTCCAGGAAATTCAGGCAGCGAAGCAGGGTGGTCTTGCCGCTGCCGGAGGAGCCGATAATGGCCAGCACCTGACCCTTTTCCAGAGAAAAGCTGACCCCTCTGAGCACGTCCACAGAGCCGAAGCCCTTTTTGATATTCTTTACTTCCAAAATTGCCATGGCTCAACCTCTGAAATAGTTTAGTTTTTCTTCCAGCTTGCCGAAGAGAATGGTCAGAAGACCGTTGAAAATCAGGTAGAAGGCACCGGTGTAGAACAGAGGCCAGATAAGCCCCTTCTTGATAAAGGCCTCGCCTGCCCAGATGATTTCGTACACGCTGATAATCCGAGCCAGGGAGGTGTCCTTTACCAGGGTGATGATTTCGTTGCTCATGGGAGCCAGAATCCGCTTGACCACTTGCAGGAGCACCACCTTGAAGAAAATCTGGCTCTTCGTCATGCCCAACACCTGACCGGCCTCGTACTGCCCCAGAGGGATGGACTCAATGCCGCCCCGGTAGATTTCCGAGAAATAGCAGGCGTAATTGATGGCGAAGGCCACAATGGTGGCGGTGAACCGGGGCATGGCGGACATGCCGAACATCAGACCCGGCCCATAGAAAATGATGATCAGCTGAAGCATCAGGGGCGTGCCCCGGATAATCCAGACAAAGCACCGCACCAGACGGCGCAGGGGAGAGAATTTGCTCATGGAGCCGAAGCAGACCACAAGCCCCAGAGGAATGGAAAACAGCAGGGTCAGGCAGAAAATTTCCAGGGATTTTCCGAAACCTGCCAGAAGCTGCAAAGTAACCGGGAGAAACATAAGCTACCTCTCTTTAATATCGGGAACTGCTGAATCATACTGAACTCCAATTAAAATCTTAAAAAAAGATTTTAATTGCCTGAAGGGCATGGAGTTCATATGAGACTTGTTTTGTGATTTCTTTCCTTATAAATCACAAAACAGGCAGCGCCTGAAGGCGCTGCCTTCCTGATTAAAATTAAGATTTTAATCAGGAAATAGTATCAGCTGCCAGTGGCTGGCAATTGATTCCGCAGTTCTCGGAAACTCACGGCAAGGGAGGACTTGCGTCCTCCCTTGGATGCCTGTTTGGAAAATCAGTCTGCCAGCGTCAGGCTGTACTTGTCGGCCAGAGCCTGGAGAGAACCGTCGGCCTTCATCGCTTGCAGCAGCTCGTTGACCTTGGCGGTAACGTCGGAGTCCTTCCGGAAGCCGATGCCGTATTCCTCGCTGGTCAGGCTGATGCCGGCGGCCAGGTCGGCGTAGCTGGTGCCTTCGCCGGTCATGGCGTTGGCCATGGTGATGTCGATGACGCAGGCGTCAGAGGTGCCGGCGGCGACCTCCATCAGAGCCGCGGCCTGATCCTGGACGGCGATGATCTGATCCTCGGGGATGCCGATGCCCAGAACCGCTTCCTGACCGGCAGAGCCGTTCTCCACGGCGAAGGTCAGATCGCTGAGGGACTCGGGGGTGGTGTAGTTTGCCAGAGCGTCGGCCTTCATGACCAGCACCTGGGCATTGACCACATAGGCATCGGAGCAGTTGGTATTCAGCTTGACCTCATCGGTGATGGTCATGCCGTTCCAGATGGCGTCAACGTTCTTGGTTTCCAGCTCGTAGAACTTCTTGCCCCAATCACCCAGGACCAGGAACTCGCACTTGACGCCCAGCTTCTCGCAGACCTGCTCGGCCAGCTCCGCGTCGAAGCCCGTCCAGTTGCCGTTTTCGTCCTTGTAGTCCATGGGCTCGTAGTCGGTGATGCCCACGATCATGGTGCCCTTCTTCTGAATGTACTTCAGGTCGGAGTCGGAGGAGGCGCCGCAGGCGGACAGGCAGGTCAGAGCCAGTACCAGAACCAGCAGCAGAGCAAACATCTTTTTCATATCATTTTCTTCCTTTCTTTGCCCCTTGGGAACGCGGCCGTTACCCCTTGGGATCTGATACTATTTCCTGATTAAAATCTTAATTTTAATCAGGAAGGCATCGCCTGA
>UQXG01000096.1 GCA_900544945.1 uncultured Eubacteriales bacterium
GTAGTATTTTACTACATAGGCGGTATTTTTTATGGATTATTACAAAATCGGTCAGAAGATACGCAAAATCCGCAAAGCCCATGGTCTCTCTCAGGAGGAATTGGCGGAGCGAATCGGTATCTCCACCACCCATATGAGCCATATTGAAACCGGAAACACCAAATTAAGTCTGCCTGTTTTCGTTGACATTGCCGCCGCTTTGGAAGTGCGAACCGACGAGCTGCTGGACACTCCCGCAGTTAAGACCACCAGCACCTCCCTGGATGATATCGCCGCCGTATTGGAACGGTGCTCCGCTCAGGAAGCGAAAGTCATTGCGGATATTGTAAAGGCCGCAAAAATTTCCATTGAAAAGTACCTTTGATAAAAAGAAGCACATCACTTCTGATTTTCAGAAATGATGTGCTTCTTATTTTATTATCTTGGAAGGGGGTGCGTCTGGTTACGCATTTTTCTCCCGGTTTTGGCAGGTAAAGCAGATGACCTGCTTGTTTTTTGCTATTTCCTTGAGGATTTTCAAGGCCTGAGCCATGCGGCCATCGTCAAAGCGCACCAGAGCATCGTCCAGCACCAGAGGGGCCTCCGGGGTCAGCTCCTCCGCCACTGCCAACCGCAGAGACAAATACAGCTGATCCACCGTACCGTCGCTGCGCCAGATGGCATCGTGAAGCACGTCCTCCTGCCCGGCGCCTGCCTGCAAGGAGAAATCCTCCCCCATGGTCAGGCTGTGATACCGATTCGCCGTCAGGGCACTGAGGATTTCCTGCGCCCGCTGGGTGATTCGGGGGGCGAACCGCCGCTGCAAGGAAGACCTGGCCTGAGACAGGGTGTCCAGGGCAATGGTCAGAGCCTCGTAGGTTTCCTCCAACCGGGAAATCCGATCCGTAACGCGCTTGTGCTGCAAGCCCAATTCCTGGGGACTTCCCAGGATTTCCATCCGTCCCTGATACTGACCCAGCCGGTTTTGCAGCCGCTGCTGCTCCGCCGCACACTCGGCCAGAAGATTGGCGGTTTCCGCCTCATTCTGGGTCAGGTTGTCCTGGAAGGCCGGCTTTTCCACAGGCCGCACCATGGAGCTCAGGGTCTCATAATGCTGCCGAGCCAGCGCCGCCTCCCGGCGAGACTGCTCACAGCTTTCCCACTGACGCTGGGCCTGCTGCCAGAATTCCAGCACCTCCTCCGGCTCCTGAAGGCCGCACAGAGAATCCCGCCGTTTGCGCAGAACCATCAGCCGCACTTCCAGGTCGCTGGTGACTTCCTGATAGGTTTTCAGCTCCTCGGAGTAATTCTCCACCGCCTGCTCGAATTCCGCAATGGGAACCGTCCACTGCTTCCAGTCGGCGGTGCCGTATTTTTCCACGATGGCCGCCGTCTGCCGCCTGCCTTGGGTGTATTGCCACACCCCCAGAAGCAGGGATGCCAGTCCCGCCATCCCCGCCAGTGCCGCAAAAGCATAGGCAGTCAGATTCACCAGAACCCCCGCCGCCAGCAAGCCCACAATACCCACGGCCATGAGTACCAAAGGCAGCTTCCCTCCGGACAGCTGGGTCAGCTGCTTGGCATCCTCCCGAGCCATGGCCCGGGCGTCCTCGGCAGTCAGGCCGGTGAAGGGATTGGGCATTTCCGGCTTCTGAGGCTGGGAGGGGGCATTTCGCTCCTCCTCCCGGATGGCGTTCCACTGATCCCGGAAGCTGCGAAGCTCCCGGACCTTTTCCTCGGTCTCCATCCGGGGCGGCAGAGAAGCGCACAGAGCCTCCATCTGATTCAGCGTTTCCTCCGCCCGGGTCATGGCGTCCCGAGCCTGGGCTACCTGCACCGCGTCGGAAGCCTGCTTTTCGTAGGCCAATGCCTGCTGGTGATTGTACAGTTGCTTGAGCCAGGTTTTCACGTCCTCAATCCGCTCCCGAAGCTTCTTCGACTGAATGTCCAGAGATTCCAGCTCGGTGAGCTTCTGCTCCAGCTGCTCCAACTGAGCCTCCGCCTGGGGAAGCAAACCGGACTTATTATATCTGCACTTATTGCGCAAGTCTTTCAACTGAGCCGCCAGCCGATCTGCCGCGCCGCTCTCGTCGCCAGTGGTGACCAGGGCGTTGAGTCTGCGCCGCAGAGCCTCATCCTGGGTCACGGGCAGGTCGGAAAAGCGGACGAACCCCGCCCGGCGGTACACCGTCTGCTCCACGCCCAAAAGCATGGCTCCGCAGTTGGCGGCGTTCAGCTCCTCAACAGGTAGACCCGAGAGGGTTTCATAGGCACGGAACTCCCCCAGAGGCACTCGCCGCTTGGTGCTGCGCTCGATGGTAATGTCCCGGCCGTTCCAGTTCAGGTCAATCCGGCCGGACATGGGGCTGCCCGACCAGGGCTGATACCGCTCCTTGTCCGCCAGAGTCGTCTTCGTGCTCTTGACCCTGGTATCCAGGCCGTAGAGCATGGCAAGCAGGAAGGCGCACCAGGTGCTCTTGCCCCACTCGTTGGGGGCGGTGATGATGTTCAGGCCCGGTTCCAGGGTCAGGGTCTCATGCTCCAACTTGCCGAAGGTAGCCGTCATTTTATAAATTTTCACAGGACGACCTCCCTTCCGTCCAGGATTTTTCGGGAAATCTCCGCGGCCAGGGTGATCTGCCGGGTCTTTTCCGGATTCTCCGTAAGGGCCTGATGAAGCAGCTGAAAGTAGACCCCCTCCAGGGTGTCCGCGTCGGTATTCTCCCACAGGTCAACAGGCGGCTGGGTTTTGTCTACCAGGAACAGATTTGGAAAGTCCAGAAATTCCCGGGCAACTGCCTTTTCGTCCACCTGACCGCTGCCGGTCAGGGTGATTCGATAGAAATTCCGGTTGCCCTTGGGGGGCAGTGCCCCTTCCAGAGAGGTCACCGGGTCGGCCCCGGCCTCTACTTCCAGATCGTAAAACCGCACCGTGTCCAGGCTCACCGGCTGCACCTGGGCTTCCGCCTCCAAGGTCACGATACACACGCCCTTCTCCCCGGTTTCGTCCCAACCTCTGCCCATGGGACAGCCGGGCCAGACGCACAGCCCGCCCCCTGCCCGGAAAGCCCCGGCCTTGTGGATATGTCCCAGTGCCAGATAGTTCAGGCCGGATTCCCGAACCTGGGAGACCGTCACCGGGCAGCAGGGGGATTCCCGCTGGGTAGGGTCGCCATGGAGCAGGGCGACGCAGTATTTTTCCGTCCCCTCGGCGTGGAAGCCATCCAGCAAGGGCGGGCAGTCCATGCTTCGGTAGCCCCCGCCGTAAACCCGGCAGTCCAGGTCTTCCAGCGTCACCGATTCCAGAGTGCCGGTGAAGATATGCACATTTTCCGGCCAGCTTTCCTCCACCCAGGGGCTGCCTGGGGTGATGAAATCGTGGTTGCCCGGGGCGATGAACACCGGTACCGGGCAGCGGCTCAAGGCCTGCTTCACATCCTCCACCGCCTCCCGGCGGGGCTTCGGGGAGTCAAAGATATCTCCCGCCAGGAGCATCAGGTCGCAGTTCTCCCGGATGCACAGATCAACGATTTTTCCGGGGAGCTTTCGCTGCTCCGACCGCAGAAACGCCCGCTGCTCCTCAGAAAAACCGCCGAAGGGGGCGTCCAGATGCCAGTCGGCGGTATGCAGAATTTTCAGTCCCATTCGTCTACCCTTTCCGCTTTCAAGCAGCTGCCGGTGGTGCTGTCAATGGTGAACAGCACCGCCTCCATTTTGGTGGGGCCCTCCGCCCAGCGATACCGCTCTGGCAGGTCTCCCCGGAATTTGGCAATGGACAGCTCCGGCCGGATGCCCAGCACCGAGTCCCGGGGGCCGGTCATGCCAAGATCCGTCACATAGCCTGTGCCCTTGGGCAGCACCCGGGCATCCGCCGTGGGCACATGGGTGTGGGTACCCCAGACCGCGCTGACCCGGCCGTCCAGAAAATAGCCCATGGCCAGCTTCTCCGAGGTGGCCTCGGCGTGAAGCTCCACCAGAATCAATTTTGTATCGATTTCCTTCAGAATTTTCTCCACGATCAGGAAGGGGTTATCCGGGCCGTAGTCCATGTTGCACCGGCCGATCAGGTCGATGACCGCCACCTCCCCCGCCGGGGAGTCAAAAATCCGCCAGCCCCGGCCGGGCACCTGGGGCGCGTAGTTGGCAGGCCGGAGTACCTGGGGGCAGTCCTCCATGTAGTCCACGATCTCCCGCTTGCTCCAGGTGTGATTGCCCATGGTGATCACGTCCGCCCCGGCATCCAGGATTTCCTCCGCCTGGTGGGGCAGCATTCCCACCACCGCCGCATTTTCGCCGTTGACCACGGCGAAGTGGGCTCCCGTCTTTCGTTTCAGCTGCCGCAGGTGTCGGCGCACCCGGTCTAAGCCCGGGTTGCCCACCACGTCGCCAACTGCCAATACCTTAAATTCCATGTGTTTCCTCCCAGTGATTGTGCTGGTATTATATACCGTTTTTCCGATTTTCGCAACCGGGAAAACCGTCACAGGCGCGGTGCGAAAATACGCACCGCGCCGGAATTCAATAGTGAATCACGTTGTCCGCCCTGCGGATGCGCTCCAACACGGGAGCCGCCTCCGGGCTTTGAAAATAGTCCAGGGTCGTCTGGGGTACCAGCATTTTCAGACTTTCCCAGTCCCCCTTCTGCAAAGCCAGCCGGACGGTGGAGGCGCTGATGGCCTGACCCGCCGCCTGCTTCCTGGGTACCACATGGCACTCGATTCCCGCCTTGGGAAGCTCCCGAACCATGATTTCGTTATAAAGCCCCGTGACCTGGCTGGTGGGCTCCTCGCCGACAAACCGTTTCGTCACGTTCAGCGCCCCGGCGATTTTCGTAAACACCGCCAAGTCCAGTCGGGCGTGACCCTCGATCACCGCCGCCGCGTCCTTGAGAAAATAACTGGGGAAGGTGGCGCTGCTGATGATGTAGGGGCCAGAATCGTGGAGCACCACATTGGGAATGTGGGAAACTCCCGCTTGCACCAGCTTTTTACGCACGGTGAAGGGCACCAGGGAGGCGTCCTCGCTGAGGACAAACAGGTGGAGGGTATCGCACTGAGCCGCCGCCGTCTCCACCAGATACTGGTGCCCCAGGGTGAAGGGGTTGGCGTTCATCACAAGTGCCCCAGAAACACCGCCGGTTTTCGTCTTTTCCAGAGCTTTCAGGTAGCCGGGGAAGCCGTTTTTCCGGTTTTCCATGAAGACCAGGGTGCCGTCCACCCGGGCAATTTCATAAAAGCCCAGGTCGCCGAAAAACCGGGCGGAATTCACCTTGGTATACAGGAACAGGTGAAGGTTCCCCCTTGCCATCTGCACCTCCATCAGGTGGGAGATGATCTCGTTCAGCAAGCCCTCCCCTTGGTGCTCCCGGCTCACCGCGAAGCAGCGCAGGGTGCAGCCAAAGCAGCTGCCGGTGGCGATGATCTCGTCATTTTCATCCCGCATGGCGCAGATATAGTCTAAGTTTCCATCCCGGGTAATGCCCTCCCGGTGAAGCAGGGCGTCCACCCCGGCAAGGCTCCGCTTATCCGAGGGGTAAACCTGGGAAACGGCGTAATCACTCATGGGCTTCCTCCTTCAAAAAATGCAGCATCAGGGTCATGGCCAGCAAATCCGCCGTGCCTCCGGGGGAGAGATTCTTTTCCACATAGTCCCGGTTCAGCTTTTCCAGCGCCGGAACGCCGGGGAAGGGTTCCTGTTCCAGAAGTGCCTTGGCTTCCTCCGAGGCGGCCTTTGCCAGCTCGTACCCTCCCCGGTGAATCATGTTGGTATCCACGGTGTCCGCCAGCATGGCAACAAGCGCCGCGCAGCCGGCTTCATTGATGGATTTTCCCGCTGACAGGGCGGCTTCCAGCTTGGGAAGGCCGATTTTTCCCACCGTCGGGAACCCGGCCTCCGCCTGTCCCCGAACTCCGGTGATACCGTAGCGCAGATAGAGCTTCTGCCCGGCGGTTCTGGCAGTTTCCGGGGTAAGTCCGGCAAAATCCCCGGCGGTCAGCCCCTTCGTCATGGCGGCGCACTGGGCAAGCACCCGGTCGGCGTCTGCCCAATCCTGCCGTTCCAGCCGTCCCAGAGCGCCGCAGAGAATGCCCATGGAGAAAATCGCCCCCTTGTGGGTGTTCACCCCGCCGGTGGAAGATAGCATTTGCCCCTCGGCCAGAAGCCCCGGAGTCCGCAGCGCCCGGAAGGTTTCCTCCGGCGTGCCCCCCTGCCGTCCGATTTTCACGCATTGGGCGAAGTAGGGGTAGAGCCCCGCCCCACTGGCCAGAAAGGAGAACACGTCCATATCCCGGTGACTGCCGCTGTTTTCCCGGTCTACCAGGCCGGGCTTTGGGGTGACAGCCACCTCATAAAGCAGCGCCTGCACCGCCAGCCGGGCGGCGCACCGGCTATCCGCCTCCAGAAGGGCTTCTTCCAGAATCCGGGTTGTTTTTTCCTGGAGCTGAGCCACGCTGTGCGTGCGGCTCCGGGCGCAGGCTCCGGCCATGCCCCCGCAGATCAGACACCGCCGCCCCGGCTTGCCCAGCTCCTGCCGGTCGATTTTTCGTCCGGTGCTTTCCAGCACGTCCATGTCAAAGAGCCGTCCTATCGGGGCGGAATCCTCAATAGCCGTAGTCACCGCCTTCACCGCCAAGGCCTGGGCGGCGACCAGAAAAATGGCCTCGTTGCCGGTTTTCTCCCGGATTTCCTCAAAATGGACAACCGGCATTCCTGCCGCCGCCAGCTGCTGCCGAAGAAGCCGCCGCCCCAGGCAGTAGCCCCGGGCAATCAAAGGGCTGTTTTTCACCGGCCCCGCAATATTCATGGTAAAGCAAACAAGCGTCTGCCCAAACTGCCCCAGCAGCTCCCGCTGCCGGGCCGCCCGCCGCTCCCGGGCATCCAGCATTTCCAGTAATGACACTTCCATGGGCTTATGCTCCCCCTTGTACTTTTCTTTATGATACACCAGAATTGTGCCTTTGTGAAGTACGACTTGCAATTTCCGGAACTAGGATGTAGAATGGCAAAAATGGTCGGATGATCGGAGGCAGGTTCATGGGGGAAATCAATTTGACGGAAGGGTCGATTTTTAAGAAGCTGGTGCAGTTTTCCCTGCCCATGATTGCGGGCAATCTCCTGCAGCAGGTATACAATCTGGTAGACACCCTGATCGTGGGAAAGTGTATCGGCTCGGACGCTCTGGCCGCGGTCGGCTCGGCCTACACCCTGATGACCTTTCTGACCTCCATTCTCATCGGCCTGTGCATGGGAAGCGGAGCCTTTTTCTCCGCGGACTACGGTGCGGGAGAGGAAGCCCAGCTGGGAGAGGACATCCGGCTGTCCTTTGGCTTCATTCTTGCCATGTGCGCCCTGATTTACGCCATCATCTACCCGGGCATGGAGCTGATTCTGTCGCTGCTGCAAACCCCAACCGAGCTGCTGGAGCTGACGAGAAACTACGTCCGGCCGGTGTTCACGGGGATTTTCTTCGTTTTTCTGTATAACTTCTACGCCTATCTTCAGCGAGCCATGGGAAATTCTCTGGTCCCCCTGGTTTTCCTGGGAATCTCCGCGCTGCTGAACATTGCGCTGGATCTGTGGTTCGTGCTGGGATTCCATATGGGCGTTGCCGGTGCGGCCTGGGCAACGGTCATCGCACAAGCCGTCTCCGGCGTGGGCATTGCCCTGTACACCCGGCGGAAGCTGTCCCTTCCCAAGGCGAAAACCAAGCCCCGGGGGCTGTCCCGGCTTCGGGAAATCGTGGTCAACGATGCCGCCACCGCCCTCCAGCAGTCGGTGATGAACTTCGGCATTCTGATGATTCAGGGCCTGGTGAACCGCTTCGGCGCCACGGTCATGGCCTCCTTCGCCGCGGCGGTAAAGATCGATACCATCGCCTACATGCCCGCCCAGGAATTCGGCAACGCCTACTCCCTCTTCGTTTCCCAGAATTACGGAGCCCGGCAGCCGGAACGGATCCGCAAGGGCACCCGGCTGTCCTTCCTGGTGTCCGCGCTTTTCTGTCTGGTGATCTCCGGTCTGATTTTCCTCCTGTCTCCCTGGCTCATGGGCTTTTTCGTGGAGCCGGGAGAAACCGCCATTATCGCCGGCGGCGTCCAATATCTGCGCATTGAGGGTTCCATGTATGTGGGCATCGGCATTCTGTTCCTGTGGTACGGCTATTTCCGGGCCATTCGCAAGCCCCAGGTTTCCCTGATTCTGACGGTGATTTCTCTGGGAACCCGGGTGGCTCTGTCCTACGCTCTGGCTCCCCGGACGGTGCTGGGAGTCGTCGCCATCTGGCTGTCCATTCCCATCGGCTGGGTGCTGGCCGACTTGGCGGGACTGGTGTTCTATCGCCGTTTACGGCCTGAAATGTAAGTCGTCCTTTAATCGGCGGGCGTAATATATGTGCGTCTGTTCGAGAAATCGGAATTTGTGGAGGGCAAAATGGATATTAAATTATATTATCAGGAAAAAGGAACTGGCGAACCGCTTATACTCTTGCACGGAAACGGCGAAGATAGTTCCTATTTCATAAATCAAATAGATTATTTTCAAAACGCATACCATGTAATTGCGGTAGATACAAGAGGTCATGGAAAAACTCCGAGAGGTGATGCACCCTTTACCATTGAACAATTCTCCTGCGATTTATACGATTTTATGCAGGGGCATCAAATTTCAAATGCGATAATTTTGGGTTTTTCGGATGGGGCGAACATTGCGATGAAATTCGCAATAAAGCATCCCAGTATGGTGAAGGGCTTAATCTTGAACGGCGGTAACCTCGAACCAACGGGTG
>UQXG01000097.1 GCA_900544945.1 uncultured Eubacteriales bacterium
GCCACGCCAGTGTGAGCACTGGCTCGCAATGACATGGTTCTTTGACAATCTCAAATGATGAAATCATTTTATTAAGAAATAGTATTATATGTTCAGGGAAAGAGAATGAAATCTCCTGCGCCGGAGGGGGTGTCTCCCGCGTGACCCTCCACGCCGAAAACATGCCGGACATTTTCCGGGCAGAGCACCTGCTCCGGAGTGCCCTGGGCATAGACACGACCGTCACAGATCATGTACAGATAATCGCAGTAGTGCGCCGCCAGCCGGAGATCGTGGATCACCATCAGAGTGTCCTTCCGGGACTGCTTCAGATAGTCCATGACGAACAGCTGGTGGCGGATGTCCAGGTGGTTGGTAGGCTCATCCAGAATCAGCATCTGGGCACCCTGGGCGATGGCGCGGGCAATGAAGACCATTTTTCGCTCGCCGCCGGACAGACTTTGGATATTCCGGTCGGCCAGGGCGGACACCCCCAGCTCCTCCATGGCATCGGCCACGATCTGCTTGCCGTTTTTCGAGTCCTTCCGGGCGTAAAGCCCCATGGATACCACATCCCGGACGCTGAAATTGAAGGGACAGTTGGCATCCTGACCTACATAGCCCAGGCAGGAGGCCAGCTCCCGGGGAGAAAACCGGGAAATAGACTGGCCGTCCAGGGTGATGGCGCCGGCCTGGTGCCGGACGGTGCCGAAGGTGGTTTTGATGAGCGTGGACTTGCCGCAGCCGTTGGCGCCCACAATGCCCACCAGCTGCCCAGGCCGGGAGGATAGGCTGACGGATTCGAGAATCTGCTTGTTTCCCAGCCGGACGGCAATGGAATCATAGGAAAGAATCATGCCTTTTCACCTCCGTAGCCGCTGCGGATCATCAGGAACATGAAGAAGGGAGCGCCGATGAAGGCGGTGACAATGCCGATGGGCAGTTCCACCGCGCCGAAGGCGCACCGGGCGAAGGCATCCGCCCAGAGCAGGAAAACCCCGCCCAGCAGAGCGCTCATGGGCATAATGATCCGGTTGTCGCTGGTGCCGGAAATCAGCCGGGTCACATGGGGCACTACCAGACCCACAAAGCCGATGATGCCGGTGATGGACACGAGAGAGGCCACCACCAGAGAGCACAGCAGGAACATGGTTGACCGGAACAGCTTTACCCGCAGGCCCATGGCCGCCGCGTCCTCGTCACCCATCATCATGATGTTGAACCGGGAGCCCATCAGGGTGAAGAGAATTGTGCCGCCGACGACGAAAATCGCCGGGGTGGCCAGGGTTTTCCACTGGGCGGCGGAAATGGAGCCCATCTGCCAGCTGTACACCGCGGCGATGCTCTCCGGACTTTTCGCCCGGAAAATCAGGTAGCTGGTGACGGCGCTCATAACGGCGTTTACAGCCGTGCCGGACAGAAGCAAGGTCACCGGCTGCAATTTCCCGCCGCCGGCCTTTTTGGCAAGATAGTAAACGGTGAAGGCGGAAAGCAGCGCTCCCAGGAAGGCGAAAGCCGTGGTCTGCCGCTGCCCGGCCAAAAAGGAAATGGGGGTCAGCAGAGCCAGGGCGGCTCCGGCGGAGGCACCGGAGGAAATGCCCAGCACATAGGGGTCGGCGATGGGATTGAGCACCAGCGACTGCATGGCCCCGCCGCAGACGGACAGTCCCGCCCCTACCAGCAGGGCGAAGATGGTTCGGGGCAGACGAATCTGCCAGACGATTTTCAGGTGGGTCAGAGGGAAAACCCCGGCATGGACTCGGGCATCGTCGGCGAACAGGTGGTCATACAAAATGGCGTAGACCTCCTGAAGGCTCAGCTCCGTGGAGCCGAAGCTGACGGTGACGAGCAGGGAGACAGCCACTGCCAAGGCCAGAATCAGAAAGAGGGCGGCAATCCAGACTTTCTTGCGCATAAACACTCCTTAATGAAGGGAACGGGGATGACCGGCGCGGTCATCCCCGTTTGCGGATATCAGGCGAACAGCTCCGGGTAGAAATACTCGGCCATGGTCCGGCAGGCGTTTGCCGCACGGATGTCCTGCATAACGCAGACCAGAGGAATCACCAGGAATTTGTTGTTGACCACCGCGGGGATCTCGGAGCAGGCAGGGTTGCCGGTGATGTAGGCAATCTTCTCCTCCACGGTCTGGGAGCCGTAGTCATTGATGATGATGATATCGGGATTGGCGGCCACCAAAGTCTCCACGGAGGTGTTGAACCAGCGGGAATCCGCCTGACCCCGGGTGGTGTTGATGCCGCCTGCCAGCTCGATCAGGTTGCTTTCCAGGCCGGAGGAGGTAGTGTAGATCTGATCCTCCTTGCTGCTGTCGAAGACGAAGACCTTGGGCTTGTCCGCCTCGGCAACGCCCGCCACCTTGCCGTTGGTGTCGGCGATGGAGGCTTTCATGTCCGCAATCAGAGCGGCGGCCTTGTCCTCCACCTTGAAGATCTTGCCCAGGTTCTCGATATCGGTGTAGATGTCCTCCACGGTCTCGTCGGGGACGATGGTGCCGGTGATGGTCAGGCAGTTGATGCCTTCGCTTTCCAGCTGCTCGTAAGTGCCCCAGGAGGAGTCCTTGAAGGCGCTGACCTGACCGATCAGCAGGTCTGCCCCGCTGGCAACGGCATTCTCGTTGGAACGCTCAATTTCCGGAATGTTCGCGAAGGCATCGCTCAGTTCTTCCAGAGGAACCTCGGCAGGATTGGTGTGGACATTCTTGCCCACAATGTAGTCGCCCAGACCCAGCATGACCATGTTCTCGGCGGAGTACAGGTTGGCGCACAGCACGCCGGTGGGCATGGCGGTGAAGGTGACGGTGCGGTCGCCGTTCTGGATGACCACGGTGCCGTAGTCCTCGGCGGCGGTTTCGGCGGCAGCGGTGGTTTCGGCAGCCGGGGCAGTGGTTTCGGCGGCAGCGGTGGTGGCCTGGGGCTGGGTGCTGCCGCAGCCGGACAGGCAGGACAGGGCCAGAATCAGAGCCAGAGTCAGGCAAATGATTTTTTTCATGGGTTTTGTTCCTTTCTGCAAACAAAATGTGCGCCCTTTCCGAAAAAAGGGCGCACGAATCTCAGGTCATCTCGTACACTCCGGTTCCGGCAGAGCTGTGTCACGGATTCCGGGATGTATCTGACTTAGCTGCCTGGGCAGCATCACAGTGACCGACTCGCGGAGCGTCTCACTCCCTTCCAGAGCCCGGGATCCTTTTCAATTGCCTGTCCATTATACGGAAACCCGGAGAAAAGGTCAACTGTGGGAACCGATGATTTTACCTGGGAGCGGAAGGGAAAATTCGGGCAAACTGCCGTGGGAAACGCCGGAAAACCACATGCAGCGGGCTTTTTTGGGCGCTTTAGCTGCCGGCGGAAAGCCGGGTGCCGTCCGGAAGAAGCACATAGTCCACCTGCTCCAGGTCAATGGGCGCCTCGTTCCGCTCTCCCAGCAGCTCGATCTGGGAGCCGTCCTTCAGAACTGCGCAGGCGAAGTGCCCGTTCCACACGTAAAAGTCCGCATAGGGCAGGAGGTTACCGGCCTCGATCTGGGAGGAGGAATCCCAGGTGACGTGGCTGCTGAATTTTCGCAGCCGGAAGGAGGAAACCGGGAATTCCTCGATCACGTCCGTTCCGTCCGCCAGCCAGCCGGTGGAGGCCTTCAGGGTGGTGGGTGCGGACAGCAGCTCCAGCTCCCGGTAGTCGGTGTTGGTTTCGTCGAAGGTGACGGAAAAATGCCAGTCGCCCTCGGTCAGAATCCGGGAGGATTCCCGCCATCGATCCACATACAGGTCGGTAACGTTCAGCTCCCAGACAGAGCCAAGCTCGTAGGGACGCAGGCCGTCCTGGAAGGTCACAGAGTATTCCTCCAGCAGATCCACGGTGTTGGCAAGGCCGTCTCCGTCCGGAACCACACTGGAATTCCCGCTGCCGCCGAGGAACTGCCGGTCGGCAGTGGTAAAGGAATTCCGGTCAAAGCCCAGGTTCAGACCTTCCAGCTCCACGTCCTCCGGGGCGGTGAGGCTGAACAGAATCCGGGCAACGTACCCGTCAGTTTCCACGGATTTCACAGCCAGGGTGTAGCCGTTCTGAGTAGCACCGGCGGAAATGGCTGCCTGAGCCTCCACGTCCGCCTGGGTGGGGATTCTGGGCTGGATGGCAAAATCAACGGCATCGGCTGCCAGTTCCAGCTGCCGGTCGGTCATGGGTTTTCGCTCCACGGAGACCACCCCGCCGTCTTCGCTGTAATATTCCGGATTCACGTCCAGCTGGAGGGTCATCAGGGCTTCCCCACGGTTGCAGAGAATGTAGCCCCGCTCCTGGTTGGGGGAGCGAAGGAGCAGCACCTGGCTTCCGGCGGCGGTGGTGTAGTTCCGCTCCGTCCAGGTTCCGTCATCCACCAGGGTCACGAAGTCCCGGCTGAAGCTGTCCTGCCGGTTCCAGAAAAGCTGGCCCAGGGTGTAGGTCACTTCATAGCCCTGATCCGTCGGGAAGCGGATGTCCATGCTCAGGGTAAAGTTCCCGCTTTCATAGCAGTGTCCGCCGGTAACATCTACGCTGACACCCGGAACGTCCCGGACGAACCGCTCCACTCCCAGCCCGTCGCAAAGCTTCCGGACGGTGGGGAAATCCAGAAGTTGGCCTTCGGGCTTCAGGCCGTACCGCGCCGCAAGCTCCTGAGCCTTGGCGTCCATCACATCCAGGTAGTTGTCCCAGTAGCCCTCGGGCAGGGTGCCGGCTTGGCTCATTTCCTCGCCCCGGGCGGTATACTCGGATTCAAAGGCGTAGAAATCCGCGCAGGCCTGGTAGGCCTTGGAGCCTTCCAGCCCTGCCAGGGACAAGGTGGTGGTGCTGACGGTGTGGGGATCCTTCACATAGACCCCATCCACCTCGGAATAGTCCCGGGTCTCGCTGCCGGTGCTGATTTTCACGCTGGACATGCCCAGCACATACACGATGGCGCAGCCTACCAGAAGGAGGGTCAGGGCAATGAGCGCGGCGATGAGCAGGGGATACCGGGTCTTTTTGCGCTTGGGAGCCGACCTGACGGCGGTGGGGGAGAGGGCAGCGACCTCGGCCTCCTGGATTAAGTCGTCGCCGATGTACTGAAGCCCCAGAAAAATGTCCTTTCCGTTCATACAAAGATTCCCTCCTTTTCCAGGTAAGTGCAGAGCTTTGCCCGGGTGCGGCTCAGCCGCATCTGCACGGCACTTTCACTGAGTCCGTACCGGACGGCAATTTCCGCGATGGTGTCCACATACCAGTACCGGCGCAGAAATACCACCCGGTTTTCCGGGGTCAGGGTGCGCAGAAAGGCGTCCAGGAGCATTCCCAGCTCCTTTCCGTCCCGCTGCCGCTCCCGCTGGGTATCCGGGATGCACAGCTCCATTTCCTGGGTCAGACTGACCACCTCCGCCTTGCGTTTGGCGGCGTTCTTCCAGTCCAGCCTGTCCAGGGAGAAATTCCGGCAGATTTTGGCAAGATAGGCGAAAAGATGCTGGGGTCTGCGGGGAGGAATCGTATTCCAGGCTTTCAGATAGGTGTCGCTGACGCTTTCCTCCGCATCCTGACCGCTGCGCAGAATGCCGTCCGCCAGGTGGTACAGCCGCCGTCCGTAGGTGTCGTCGGTGTGACGGATGGCATCCTCATTCCGGGCCAGGAACAGCGTAATGATTTGCATGTCTTCCATAGGAGTTCACCTCACTCGTTTTTTGTTCCTCACCCTAATAGACGGATTCCGAAGGGAAAAACTCACACCCAAAAGAAAAAATATGGATTATTTTCTTATACGAGTTTTCAACAAAACGCTAAAAAGCGTTTTATTAGGCCGCAGGATTGCGGCCAGCGGCCACTGCCGCTAAAAAACGAAGTCAATACATTTCTTACCGCCGCCCAGGCGGTCTGCCGTGATACGGCAGAATAAAATGATGAAATCATTTTATTAAGGAATAGTATTATTATCTCCCATTTCACCGGGAAACGCAAGGGCGTTCCGGCAAAGGAGCAGCCCAGGGCGTCCTCTTGGGGGCACCCTGGGCTTTCCAAACCGATTATGATAGATATCTTCCGGTAAGGCTGGCTTCGCAGTGCCGAATTTCCTCCGGAGTTCCGGCGGCGACGATCCGGCCGCCGGCCTCGCCTCCGCCGGGACCCATGTCGATGACGTAATCAGCGTTTCGAATCACGTCCAGGTCATGCTCAATGACGATGACCGTGGCTCCGCTGTCGAGAAGCGCCTGGAAAACCCCCAGCAGAACCCGCACGTCCAGAGGGTGCAGGCCGATGGAGGGCTCATCAAAGAGGAACACCGAGCTATTCTGGGTTTTGCCGATTTCACTGGCCAGCTTCAATCGCTGAGCCTCGCCGCCGGACAGGCTTGGGGTTTCCTCGCCCAGTGTCAGATAGCCCAGACCCAGCCGCTTGAGAACAGACAGCTTCTGGCTGACGGACTTCATTTCCTTGCAGAAGTCCAGGGCGGAATTCACATCCATGTCCATCAGCTCCGGCAGGGAGACGGCCCGGCCTGCCTTGTTTGTCAGCTTCAGGTCATAGGCTGCCTTGCCATACCGGGAGCCCCGGCAGTCCGGACAGGGGATGGTCACGTCCGGCAAAAACTGCACGTCCAGACTGACCACGCCGGTGCCGTCACAGCCCGGACAGCGCAGGGAGCCGGTGTTGTAGGAAAAGTCGCTGGCTGTGTACCCCTTCTGCCTGGCCTCGGCGGATCTGGCGTAGAGCTTGCGCAGATCGTCGTGGACACCGGCGTAGGTGGCCACCGTGGAGCGGACATTGATGCCAATGGGGGTGGCATCGATGAGCTTGACGTGGGCAATGCCCTCGGCCTCCAGGGCACGGACGTGGCCGGGCAGCGGGCGGCCGTCGATCCGAGCCTGGAGGGCGGGAACCAGACTTTCCAGCACCAGGGTGGTTTTTCCGGAGCCGGAGACTCCGGTGACCAGGGTGAGCCGCCCCTTGGGAATCTCCACCTCCAGAGGCTTGACGGTATGAATTTGGTCCGTGGACAGGCGGATTTTTCCGTTTGCGAACAGATTTTCCTTGGCGGCGCGGTTCCGGAGCTTTGTTTCGGCTGTTCCGGAGAGAAAGGGGCCGATCTGGGAAGCGGGATTGGCCTCAATGGCGGGGATGGTTCCCTGGGCGATGACGTGACCGCCTCCGGCTCCCGCCTCCGGGCCCATTTCCACAATCCAGTCCGCTTCCTTGAGAATCTGGGTGTCATGGTCTACGAGAATGACGGAGTTGCCGTCGGCTACCAGGTCGTGCATGACCCCGGTCAGACCCACAATATTGGACGGGTGCAGGCCGATAGAGGGTTCGTCCAGCACATAGAGCACACCGGTGGTGCGGTTGCGGACGGCTCGGGCCAGCTGCATTCGCTGGCGTTCGCCGGTGGACAGGGTGGCGGCGGAGCGATCCAGGGTCAGGTAGCCGAGGCCTAAGTCCATCAGCCGCTTGGCGGTGCTGAGCAAGGCCTCGCAAATGCTTTCCGCCATAGGCCGCATTTCCTCCGGCAGGCTGCCGGGGACACCCGAAACCCAGCTCACCAACTGGGAAAGAGTCATGGCACAGGCCTGATCCAGGGAAAGTCCTCTCAGCTTCGGCGTTCGGGCGGCGGCGGAAAGCCGGGTGCCGTGGCACTCCGGGCAGAGATCCTCCCGGAGAAATTTTTCCACCCGCTTCATGCCCTTCTCGTCCTTGACCTTGGCCAGGGCATTTTCCACGGTGTAGACGGCGTTGAAATAGGTAAAATCCAGCTCCGCGAAGTCGTTGGAGTCGGATTTTTTCGGGTGGTAGAGAATGTGTTTTTTCTCCGCGGGGCCATGATAGACAATTTCTTTCTCCTTGTCCGTCAGATCACGGAAGGGTACGTCCGTGCGAACACCCATAGCCCGGCACACGTCCGTCATCAGCGACCACATGAGACTGTTCCAGGGAGCCACCGCCCCCTGGTCGATGGTGAGACTGTCGTCCGGCACCAGGGCATCCAGGTTCACGGTGCGCACGGTGCCCGTGCCGCCGCAGACCTCACAGGCACCCTGGGAGTTGAAGGCCAGCTCCTCGGCTGACGGCGCATAGAAACGCGCGCCGCATTCCGGGCAGACCAGCTCCTTCCCGGCGGCCACCAGCAGGGACGGGGCCAGGTAGTGGCCATTGGGGCAGCGGTGGCTGGCAAGCCGAGAGTACATAAGCCGCAGACTGTTCAGCAGTTCCGTGCCCGTGCCGAAGGTGCTGCGGATGCCGGGCACGCCGGGACGCTGATGCAGAGCCAGCGCGGCGGGAACATATAACACTTCATCCACACTGGCCTTGGCCGCCTGGGTCATCCGGCGGCGGGTATAGGTGGACAGAGCCTCCAGATAGCGCCGGGAGCCTTCGGCGTAAAGCACGCCCAAAGCAAGGGACGACTTGCCGGAGCCGGATACGCCTGCGATTCCCACGATTTCCCCCAGGGGGATGTCTACGTCTATATTTTTCAGGTTGTGAACCTTTGCGCCGCGGATCTGGATTTTGTCAATCATGGAATTGCCTCCTAAGCTGCCGTTTGTACCAGGCATTATACGAGTTTTTAATAAAACGCTTAAAAGCGTTTTATTAGGCCGCAGGATTG
>UQXG01000098.1 GCA_900544945.1 uncultured Eubacteriales bacterium
CGCACCAGTGCGTTTATCGATATTTCTCAGAAGAATCTGAGAAATGTACCACATTCTTTTATGAGTTATCCAAAATCATTATACCACATTCACTGGTTCGCAATGACGCAGTATCTTTCAGGCCGTTTTCGCCAACCCAACCCACAGCAATCCGAAGCATTCCGAACTGTTTCCGGCGATGCGGCCGGGGGATTCTTAAGGGGGCGGCTTTTCGGCAGCGCCCCTTAAGTCGGCTTCTTCTCAAGGTTCTTGCCGAGACAAGAACCTTGCCCCCGGAGGGGCCGGTGCCAAAAGTCTTTAGGAGGCTGAAATGTGATGTGAAAGCTCGTGCTTTCTGCCGTCCATTTTATCAAAAATAAAAAATTACCCTTGCAATTTGCAATTTTTTCTTATATAATGCTAATGTAAGAGATTATGTGTATTTATAGGAGAAAAGAATGAGCAATTTACGAGAAAACAAAATGGGCGTCATGCCGGAGGGAAAGCTTCTGCTGAATATGGGCCTTCCCATGATTGCCTCCATGCTGGTGCAGGCCCTTTATAACGTGGTGGACAGCATCTACGTCTCTCAGATTTCCGAGAGCGCGGTGACCGCCCTGTCCCTGGCCTTCCCCATTCAGAATATGCAGATCGGCTTCGCCGTGGGTATCGGCGTGGGCGTCAACTCCCTGCTCAGCAAGAGCCTGGGCGAAAAGAACCAGGAGGCCGCCAACTTTACCGCGGGCAACGGCGTCACCCTGATGATGATCTGCACCGTCCTGTTCATGCTCTTCGGCGCGTTCGGCGTCCGACCCTACTATGAGATGCAGTCCACCGTGGCGGAAACCGTGGAGGGCGGCATTGTTTATTCCAAAATCTGCTGCCTGCTGACTTTTGGCGTGTTTATGTCCGTGCTGGGCGAGCGGCTGCTTCAGGCCACAGGCCGGACGGTGCATACCATGATCACCCAGAGCCTGGGCGCTATCATCAACATCATCCTGGATCCCATCCTGATTCACGGCTGGTTTGGTGCCCCCGCCATGGGCATCGCCGGTGCGGCCATTGCCACAGTCATCGGCCAGTTTGCTTCCGCGGCGCTGGTGTGGTGCTTTAATTTCAAGTTCAATCCCGAGGTTCAGCTGGCCTGGAAGTATGTGAAGCTCCATGGCCAGATCGTCCGCTCCATCCTGACCGTGGGCATCCCCTCGGTGGTGATGAACGGCATCGGCTCTGTCATGAACTTCGGCATGAACCAGATTCTTCAGGGCTTTACCGAAACGGCTACCGGCGTTTTCGGCGTGTATTTCAAGCTGCAAAGCTTTTTCTTCATGCCCCTGTTCGGCCTGAACAACGCCACTATTTCCATCATTGCCTACAATTACGGTGCCCGGAAGCCTCAGAGAATTACCAAGACCCTGAAAATCGCCTGCACCGCGGCGGTGTGCCTGATGCTGGCGGGCTTCCTGGCCTTCCAGTTTGCCCCGGATCTGCTGATCGGCATGTTCAACCCCAGCGAGACCTTCCTGGTTATCGGTCGGGCGGCACTGCGCACCATCAGTTGGAGCTTCCCCCTGGCGGCCTTCGGCATCGCCCTCAGCGGCTGCTTCCAGGCCCTGGGCAACGGCATTTACAGCACCATCGTCTCCCTGTGTCGTCAGATGCTGGTGCTGCTGCCGGTGGCTTATCTGCTGAGCAAAACCGGCGAGGTGAACGCGGTGTGGCTGTCCTTCATCATCGCGGAGGTCGTCAGCCTGGCGGTGACCCTGACCTTCTTCCGCCGGATTTACCGGCAGAAGATCAAGCCTCTGTTCGAGGCGGAGAATGCGCAATAACAAGATTGTCCGCCCATTTCGGGCGGGCATTTTGCAAAGGAGAGAGAAAAATGTACGCTGACTGCCACATCCACATGGTGCTCGACGGAGAAAACTGGAAGGCGGCCATTGCCCGGCATCGGGAGAAGACCGATGAGGAGTGGATTCGGCAGACCCTTGCCCGGTATCACAATCTGGGTTTTACCTATCTCCGGGACGGCGGCGACCGCTGGGGCGTGGGCAAACGGGCCAGGGAACTGGCAGGGGAGTACGGCATCACCTACCGGACGCCGCTGGCTCCGCTATGCAAGGCGGGGCACTACGGCGGCTTCATCGGCGAAAAGTACGAGAATTTGAAAGAATTCCCGGAAAAAGTCATGAGCACCCGGAAAAACGGAGCGGATTTTATCAAAATCATGATTTCCGGGCTCATGGATTTTGACCGGTTCGGCGTGCTGACGGAGCCGGGGCTGGAACCGGAAGAAATCCGGGAGCTGATTCACATTGCCCACGAGGAAGGCATGGCGGTGATGGCCCACGCCAACGGGGCACGGACGGTGTTGGCCGCGGCTCAGGCCGGGGTGGATTCCGTGGAGCATGGAGCCTACCTGAACGGGGAGGCTCTTCACGCCATGCGGGAGGCCAGAACCGTCTGGGTGCCCACCCTTTCTACCATAGGAAACCTCCGGGGAAAAGGCAGGTTCCGGGAGGCGGCGGTGGAGGAAATTCTGGAATCCGCCCAGGAAAATGTCCGCACCTTTGCCGCTCTCGGCGGCCTCGTTGCTCTGGGAACGGACGCCGGAGCCTGGGCGGTGCCCCATGGCAGTCTGACGGAATTTTCCCTTCTCCGGGATGCCCTGGGTTCCGGTACGGATGCCGTTCTGGCGGCGGGTCTGGAGGAAATTCAGCGGAAGTTTTAGGGCAGCACCGCACAATATCCGAGTGCCCGGTTCGCATTTCCTTGCGGCCTGGGGATGGTTTTCCCGACAGCGGAGTTTTTTGATGCCTCCGCTCCGTTGACATTCCCATAGCGCCGTGGTATAATTCAGATATCTGAAACGAATATGAAAGCAGCGCGCAGGTGCCGCCTACGGGCGGTGAAAAGGGAACCCGGTGAAAATCCGGGACGATGCAGTCACTGTGATGGGGAGCGTTTTCCTCGTGCCACTGGGAAACTGGGAAGGCGAAAACGCGCGGAACCGAGTCAGGAGACCTGCCTGAGCGTGGAATCTCCGATTTGCTGTCTACAAATCGACCTTCCAGCATGTGTTTTCTTCGGGATGCGGGTTCCGGGGAGAATTTTTGTTGCCAGGAAGAGCGGCTGCCGGAGATGCAGCCGCTTTTATATTTCATCAGATGGTGTCCCGGGAGCTTTCCCGGAACACAAAATATTTGAAAGAAGGTAAAACAATGAAAAAGCTGATTGCTCTGCTGCTGATGGGCTGCATGGTTCTGTCCATGACTGCTTGCGGCGGCAACACGGCTGCTCCCACCACCGCACCCACCGCCGCTGCCACCGAGGCCGCTACGGAAGCCGCAGAGACTACCCAGTCTCAGGAAGAGATCGACCAGGCCGCTGCCGATGCGGTTGCCCAGCTGATCGACGCCATTTATGTTCAGACCCGCAATGAGGACACCGACGCCCAGTGCGAGCAGGCCAAGGCCGCTTGGGACGCACTGACCGATGCCCAGAAGGAACTGGTGGAAGGCGAAGAGGCCAGCCCCGAGTACTTTGGTCGGGACACCGGCGATGCCAAGCTGGACGATCCCCGGAACCAGGACGAGATCGGCGAGAAGGAGCTGCTGGTGGTTTCCTTCGGCACTTCCTTCAACGACAGCCGTGCCACCGACATCAAGGGCATTGAGGATGCGCTGGCGAAGGCGTTCCCCGACTGGTCTGTCCGCCGGGCTTTCACCGCGCAGATCATCATCAACCATGTTCAGGCCCGTGACGGCGAGAAGATTGACAACATGGATCAGGCGCTGGAGCGTGCCGTTGCCAACGGGGTCAAGACCCTGGTGGTGCAGCCCACCCATCTGATGCACGGCGCCGAGTACGACGAGATGTGCGAGGCTCTGGACGCTTACAAGGACAAGATCGAGAACATTGTTGTCGCTGAGCCCCTGCTGGGCGAGGTGGGCAACGATGCTACCGTCATCAACGCCGATAAGGAAGCCGTCGCCAAGGCTGTCGTTGACACCGCTGTGGCTGACGGCAAGTTCGAGAGCATCGCCAAGGCTGCCGAGGACGGCACCGCTCTGGTGCTGATGGGCCACGGCACTGCTCACGTTGCCAAGGTTACCTACAGCCAGATGCAGACCCAGATGGAGAAGCTGGGCTACAAGAATGTCTTCATCGGCACCGTGGAAGGTGAGCCTGAGGAGACTTCCTGCGAGGCTGTTATCGAGGCCGTGAAGGCTGCCGGTTACACCAAGGTCGTGCTGCGTCCTCTGATGGTCGTTGCCGGCGACCATGCCAACAACGACATGGCCGGTGCTGACGAGGATTCCTGGAAGTCCATGGTAGAGGCTGCCGGTCTGACCGTTGAGTGCCAGATCGCGGGTCTCGGCAGAATCGGCGCCGTGCAGGAGCTGTACGTTGCCCACACCCAGGCTGCCATCGGCACCCTGAAGTAAACCGTTCCATCCCGGGAGGCCCGCACCTCCCGGGATACCTGCGTTTTTTTATTGAAAGGGTACCGGCAATCTCCGGTACCTTTTCAACAGAAAAATATGCAAAGGGGAAGAAATATGAAAAAATTAACCGTACTTATTTTGACGGCACTGCTGGTGCTGTCCATGGGAGCCTGCGGTCAGAGCACCGCTGCCCCCGAAGCCGCTGTGAAGCCCGGCGCGGAAACGACGGCAGCCGCGGAAACCACCGAAGGGACTGCCGCGCCGGAGACCGTCGAGGCTCCCGCCCCCGCTCTGGCGGACGGCGTATATCTGGCGGATTTCAATACCGACAGCACCATGTTCCATGTCAACGAGGTCTGTGAGGGTAAGGGTACGCTGACCGTCAAGGACGGAAAAATGACCATCCATGTGAGCCTGGCCTCTACCTCTATCCTGAACCTCTATCCCGGTCTGGCAGAGGATGCCCAGAAGGACGGCGCGGAGCTGCTGCAGCCCAGCAAGGATGAACTGACCTATCCCGACGGCCTGAAGGAGACCGTCAACGGCTTTGACATTCCGGTGCCGGCTCTGGATCAGGAGTTTGATGTGGCGCTGATCGGCAAGAAGGGCAAGTGGTATGACCACAAGGTTTCCGTGTCCAATCCGGTACCCCAGGGTCAGGAAGCCCTGGCTGACGGCGAGTATACGGTGGAAGCCGTTCTCTCCGGCGGCACCGGCAGGGCAAAGCTCCTGAACCCCACCGCCCTGACGGTTTCCGAGGGCAAGATTACCGCAACCATTGTTTGGAGCAGCAGCAACTACGACTACATGATCGTAAACGGCGATCAGTACCTGCCCATCACCACGGAGGGCGGCTCTACCTTCCAGATTCCCGTGGAGTCCCTGGGCGTGGAGATCCCCGTGACGGCGGACACCGTGGCTATGGGTACGCCCCATGAGATCGAGTACACCATTCTGCTTCAGGCGGATACCGTCAGTCCCAAGGCATGAAAAGAAGCGTTGTTTTGATTTTGGCGGCACTGACCCTTTTCCTGGGGGGCTGTGCCGCCCGGTCTCCTATGGTGGAACCGGAGACGGAAACCGCCGTCAAAGAAGCCCTCGGCTGGTCTGACCTGGACTTTCAGCAGGAGGCCCTTTGCTATGCCCAGGAATTCACGATTGCCCAGACCCAGGGCTATCAAAAGCTCACCGTGGGCACGGATCAGACCTTCCTGGTAGTACCGGAGGGGGCTGAGGTTCCGGAGAGTGTTCCCCAGGATGTGACGGTACTGCGGCAGCCTCTGCAAAATATCTATATGGTGAGCAGTGCTTCTATGGATTACTTCTGCAAGCTGGATGCTCTGGATGCGGTCAAGCTCAGCAGTCAGAAGGCAACCTCCTGGTATCTTCCCCAGGCCAGACAGGCCATGGAGGAAGGGAAAATCCTCTACGCCGGTAAATATTCGGCACCGGATTACGAAACCATTCTGGCCTCCGGCTGTGACCTGGCGGTGGAAAACGCCATGATCTACCACACGCCGGAGGTGATGGAGCAGATTCAGCGGCTGGGCATTCCGGTGCTGGTGGATCGTTCCAGCTATGAGGATCATCCCCTGGGCCGCATGGAGTGGATCAAGTTCTATGGGGCGCTCTTAAACCGGCAGGGGGAGGCGCAGGCCTATTATGACAGCCTTCTGACAAGCCTTACTCCCATCCTGGACGAAGCGGACACGGGAAAGACGGTGGCCTTTTTTTACATCACCGCCTCCGGGGCTGTGAACGTGCGCAAGGGCACGGATTATATTACCAAGTCCATTGCCCTGGCAGGCTGTGACAGCGTGCTCTTCGCCGAGGATGAGGATACGGGAGCCACCGCCTCTCAGACCATTCAGATGGAGGCCTTTTACAATGGGGCGGTAGACGCGGACATCCTGATTTACAACAGCACCGTAGACGGGGAACTGGATTCCCTGGCGGCGCTGCTGACCAAGGCGCCGCTGCTGAAGAACTTCAAGGCCGTAAAGGATGGGCAGGTCTACTGCATCACCAAAAACTTCTACCAGGAGTCCCTGGCTCTGGGTGACTTTATTCTGGATGTCAATACCGTGGCATCCGGCAGGGACAGAATGTTGTATTTTCTTAGGAAACTCTGAAAAAATCGTCTGCGGCTGGACAGCGGATCTTTTGCCCCGACTGTGCAGTTTGAAAAGCTTGAAATACACAAAGTATTCCTGCGCTTTTCAAACTTTCATTCGTGCCAAAATCTCTCGCTGCCAGCTCTTGCCGATTGAATCAGAGCTTCCCTAAAACAGCTGCATGAAAGGAGACGCACCATGACCAAGAAAGGAAGATCAAGGTTCTGCCTGGGATTTTGTCTGCTGCTGGGGCTGGTGGCGGTGTTTCTGCTGTGGAATCTCAACGCGGGCTCTGTGGCCATTTCTCCCGGAGAGATTTGGAAAATCCTGCTGGGTCATGGGGAGGATGAGACCAAGTGGAACATTATCTGCTCCATTCGGCTGCCCAGGCTTCTGTCCGCTCTGATTTTGGGCGGGGCGCTGTCGGTCTCCGGCTACCTGCTTCAGACCTTTTTCCATAACCCCATTGCCGGCCCCTTTGTGCTGGGCATTTCCTCCGGCGCAAAGCTGACGGTTTCCGTTACCATGATCTTCCTGTTGAGCCGCGGAGCGGTTTCCAGCTCTGCCAGTTTGATTTTCTCCGCCTTTTTGGGCGCCATGATTTCCATGGGCTTTGTGCTGCTGATTTCTCAGAAGGTCAAGCAGATGAGCCTTCTGGTGGTCTGCGGCGTGATGATTGGCTATATCTGCTCGGCACTGACGGACTTTTTGGTGACCTTTGCGGACGACTCCAATATTGTGAACCTGCACAACTGGTCCGTCGGCTCCTTCTCCGGCAGAACCTGGATGGATGTCCGGGCCATGGTGCTGGTGTGCGGTGGGGCGGTGGCTCTGTCCTTCCTGCTGAGCAAGCCCATTCGAGCCTACCAGCTGGGGGAGGTCTACGCCCAGAACATGGGTGTCCACCTGAAAGCCTTTCGGGCGGCGCTGATTCTGCTGTCCAGCGTCCTGTCCGCCTGTGTTACCGCCTTTGCCGGCCCCATTTCCTTTGTGGGCATTGCGGTGCCCCATCTTATGAAGCGGCTGTTCGGTACGGCGGAGCCGATGCTGATGATTCCCGCCTGCTTCCTGGGCGGCGGCGCCTTCTGCCTGATGTGCGACCTGATTGCCAGGACGGCCTTTGCCCCTACGGAGGTCAGCATCAGCTCGGTGACGGCGGTGTTTGGCGCCCCCGTCGTGATTTACATGATGCTCCACAGAAAGGCGGCGAGGGAATGAGCGGATTTTTGGAAACGGAAAAGCTTTCCGTAGGCTATGACGGAAAGCCTCTGATCCGGGATGTGTGTCTACAGGTTCAGCGGGGGAAAATTGTGACCCTCATCGGCCCCAACGGCTCCGGCAAGTCCACCATTCTGAAAACCATCGTAGGTCAGCTGTCCAAGGTCTCCGGAACGGTGCTGCTGGAGGGCGCTCCCATGGAGCGGTGCGGCCAAAAAGAAATTGCCAAACGGATGGCCATTTTGATGACCGAGCGCATTCACCCGGAGCTGATGACCTGCTACGATGTGGTCAGCACCGGCCGCTATCCCTACACCGGGGCTTTGGGGCTTCTGGGAAAGGAAGACAAGCGCATTGTGGAGGAGTCGCTGGAACTGGTTCATGGCCGGGACATGGCAGATCGTCCCTTTGACGCCATCAGTGACGGTCAGCGGCAGCGGATCCTCTTAGCCCGGGCATTGTGCCAGACCCCGGAGATCATCGTTCTGGACGAGCCCACCAGCTACCTGGACATTCGCTACAAGCTAGAACTGCTGACCATTCTCAAAACCATGGTTCGGGAAAAGAATCTGGCGGTGCTGATGTCCCTGCATGAGCTGGATTTGGCCCAGCGGGTCTCGGATACGGTGGTTTGCGTTTCCGGGGATCGGATCGATCGCATGGGGCCTCCTGAGGAGATCTTCTCAAATGACTATATTGCCCGGCTCTATCACATGGAGCCGGGAAAGTATGACCCCTGTTTTGATACGTTGGAATATGTTCCCAAGTGAACAAAGGAAATCACAAGAAAACGGCGGCTCTTGGCGCATGTCCATC
>UQXG01000099.1 GCA_900544945.1 uncultured Eubacteriales bacterium
TTCAAGCGGATGCTGCGGTTGGAGATAATTATACAATCGAATTTGTTGCCTCTAAATGATAATAAAACACCGGGGTTGTGTGCAACTCCGGTGTTTTAATGTACTTTGAAAGCTGTTGAAAAAGATAATGGATTGCGAACCAGTGTGCGCACTGGTTCGCAATGACATCCGTTATTTTGAGATTTTTATTTTCCGCCGTAGGCCAGCAGAAGCACGGCCAGAACGCACTGGGCAACCAGAATCAGCGGGATGCCCAGGGTGAATTTCAGGTGCTTGGTTTTATGCCGAACGGCGTACATACCGAGAAGGCTCCCCACACTGCCGCCCAGGGCGGCCACCAGCATCAGGGTGGATTCCCGGATGCGCCAGCGATTTTTCTTCGCCTTCCACTTGTCCAGGAGCATAAGCCCGAAGCCAAGCGCATTGATTAGAAGCAGGTAGGCAATCAGCAGTTTGTTCATGATACATTCCTTTCGGGAGGGATTGGGTTGCGGAAACTCTTTTTTATCGGTCTGGCTCTTGCTCTGGTTCTTTGCGGCTGCGGGGCAAGGGAAACCCTGGAAACCATTGCCGACGACATTCCGGTGGAGTCGGTACTGGGACAAATGCGGGAAATCAGCGTCCGGCTGCCGGACGGGGCGGTGTCCCCGGTGCTGAAAAGCGAAGCCGAGCAGCTGTACCTCAGCGAGGACTATGAGATTCTGGTGCAGACCTGCCCCGCCGGAAATCTGAACGATACCATCCGGAAGCTCACAGGCTTTGACAAGGACCAGCTGACGGTGATGGAAACCGAGCAGGACGGGGCAAAACGCTATGACTTCGTCTGGGCCGCGGCCGGGGAGGACGGAGAACGGCTGGGAAGAGCCGCCGTCTTGGACGACGGCAGCTATCACTACTGCCTGTCCGTCCTCCGGGATGCCCAGGGCGAAAAGTCACAGGTTGTGTGGAGCGAGGTGTTCTCTTCCTTCGGCCTTGCTTAATCGTACTGGGAAAGAGCCTCCCGGCACATGGCCTTGCAGGCCTCCACAACGCTCTGGGGATACAGCACCTTGGCCTTGCTGCCGAAGCCAATGACCCAGCTTAAAAACATGGGAGATACGGCCACGTTCACGGTGAAGACGAAGTGCTCGTCCCCGTCGGGAATCAGCAGAATGTCCCGGCCGAACCGGTCAATGACCACGTTCACAAGGCTTCTGTGGAAGCGAAGCTTCACGTCCGCGGTCTGACCGGAATACATCTGAAACAGCCGGTTGGCATACTCCGTCAGAGCCCTGCCCGTCAGCTCCGGGCAGGGGAGCCGGGGTTCCTCCAGGGAAAGAATGTCGCTCATCCGGTCTACCCGGTAGGAGGTGGCTCCGTGCCGGGGGGAGTGAGCCAGCAGGTAGCAGTTTTCGTTGTCCTGACACAGGCCGTAGGGGCTGGCTCGGTACTCCCGCTCCCGGTACTGGCGGGTGCCGTCCAGGCCGTAGTCGAAGTACCGGAAGGAGATCTGCCGGTTTTCGGCGATGGCGTCCTGAATGGCGTCCACATTATAGTAGATGGTTTCGTTCATGCTTTTGACCCGGCCGGAAACCAGCACGTCCCGGCGCATGAGCCGGGCGTCGTAGACGCTGCACTGGCTGCAAAGCTTTTCAATCAGCTCCCGGGACTTTTTCTCTGTGAGAAACCGGCTGGACTGGACGGCATCGATGAGCAGCTTCAATTCCGGCAGCTCAAAATTCCGGGAGGCGATGTAGTAGCCTCCGCCCTTGCCGGGCAGGGACACGATATCCACGCCGTAATCCTGCAAGGCGGCGATATCGGAATAGATGGTCTTCCGGTCACATTCAATATTGTGCTGCCGCAGAAGCATTTCTTGCAGCTCCGAAGCTCTCACCGGGTGATTCTGGTGGGAGTTTCTTTGCAGATAATCCAGAATATAGAAGATTTTCAGCTTTTGATTGTCAGACTTTGGCATGGAAATCCCTCCCTAGAGGTTCATTATAGCACATCAATCAGCGGGAGCAAGGGCAAATTTGCATTTTCCGAAGGGATGTGCTATAATACCATTTCTTAATAAAATGATTTCATCATTTTATTCTGCCTTTTTCTGGCAGACCGCCTGGGCGGCGGTAAGAAATGTATTGACTTCGTTTTTTAGCGGCAGTGGCCGCTGGCCGCAATCCTGCGGCCGATGAAAACGCTTTTAAGCGTTTTCATTAAAAACTCGTATAATCCCACCCAAAGGAGTGAGAATCGTGGGTTACTTTGGATGTCATCTGTCGGCCAGCGGCGGGAACGCCGCCATGGTGAAAACCGCCCTGTCCATCGGGGCTAATACCTTTGCCTTCTTTACCCGCAATCCCAGGGGAAGCAAGGCCAAGAAGGAAGACCCGGAGGACGGGGCAAGAGCGGTGGAACTGCTGAAGCAAGAGAATTTTGGCCCCCTGGTTGCCCATGGAGCCTATACCATGAACCTGTGCACCGCTGACCCGGAGGCCAGAGACTTTGCAGCCTCCCTGCTGGCGGACGATCTGCGGCGCATGGCGGCTCTGCCTGGGAACTTTTATAATTTCCATCCCGGCAGCCATGTGGGGCGGGGTCTGGAGGCGGCAGTGGAGGATATTTCCGCCGCTTTGCGGAAGGCTCTGGAGCCTGGATACCCGGTGACGGTGCTGCTGGAAACCATGGCGGGCAAGGGCAGCGAGGTAGGCGGTCGGTTCGAGGAGCTGAAAGCCATCCTGGATGCCACGGGAGACGATACCGTCGGCGTGTGCCTGGACACCTGCCATGTCTACGACGGGGGCTATGATATTGTCAACGACCTGGACGGGGTTCTCCGGGAATTCGACCGGGTCATCGGCCTGAACCGCTTGAAAGCTCTGCACCTGAACGATTCCAAGAATCCCTTTGCCAGCCATAAAGACCGGCATGAGTGCCTTGGCAAGGGCAGTCTGGGGCTGGAAACCTTCCGTGCCATTGTGAACCATCCGGCGCTCCGGGACAAGCCCATGATTCTGGAGACGCCCAACGAGCTGCCCGGCTATCAGGAAGAAATCGCCTTGCTCAGAAGCCTGGAGTCTTAAAAATTTGTTCATTTGACAACCGGACGAGAATATGTCATTTTTATAGAGAAATCCAGAGAGAGGAGAAACGGGAATGGAAGAAATTTTGCAGACCCTTGCCACGGCGCCCAGCGAGCTTATCGGGCAGTACATCGGTTTTCTGCGCTACGCCGTGCCGGTGATGACCTTCCTTTTACTGCTGCGGTGCGCCTTTCCGCTGCTGACCTTTCGCCGGGAGCCGGAGATCTGGGCCTGGCTGAATCTCACCGACGGCACCCAGATTCCCATTACCCATTGGGAGAACGTCATCGGCAGAAGCAAAAGCTGTGATGTGACCATTGATTTTTCCACCATTTCCCGGAATCACGCGGTGCTGACCCGGTACGACGACGGCAGCTGGACGCTTCTGGACATCGGCTCCAAAACCGGCACCTTTGTCAACGACCGGCCAATCCAGATCTGCGCCCTGAAGCCCAAAGATCGGATTTCCATCGGCGGCGTGGAAATGCAGCTTCAGCCCATTACCCAGCGGCAGGAAGTCCGTCAGGCGCAGCTGCGCACCAAGGCCGCCAGCGGCTGGGACAGTGTGACGAACCTGATGCTTCTGACCATTTTGCAATGCGCCATTCTTCTGGGATACCTTCTCCGGGGGGAAAAGGTGGATTTTCCCAATATTCTCATTGGCTTCGGCGGCATCGTCCTCAGCCAGTGGGTGCTGTACCTTTTCTACTGCCTCATCCGTCGGAAGTCTTTTGAGGTGGAGACCATCGCCTTTTTCCTGTGTACCATGGGCATGGCGGCCATCGCCACCGTCAAGCCCGGAGAGGCGGTGAAGCAGCTGGGGGCTATGGGTCTGGGCATCGTCACCTTCCTGATTCTGGGCTGGTCCCTGCGGGATTTGGAGCGAGCCAAGGTGGTGCGCTATCTTGCGGTGGCGGCCGGCATTGGTTTTCTCGTCATCACTTTGCTCTTTGGCACGGAATACTACGGCGCGAAAAACTGGCTGGTTCTGGGGGGCATGTCCTTACAGCCCTCGGAGCTGAGTAAGGTCTGCTTCGTCTTTGCCGGGGCCTCCACCATGGATCGGATTATGAGCAAGCGAAATCTGATTCTGTTTATTGCCTATTCCGTGGTGATCTGCGGCCTGCTGGCGCTGATGAACGACTTCGGTACGGCTCTGGTGTTCTTCTGCGCCTTTTTGCTCATTGCCTATCTGCGCTCCGGCTCCATGGGCACGGTGGCCCTCGCCATCACCGCCCTGGGCTTTGCGGGGGTGCTGGCTCTGCGGATTGCGCCCCATGCTCTGAACCGATTCACCACCTGGCGGCATGTGTGGCAGGATCCCCTGAGCGGCGGCTATCAGCAGACCCGTGCCCTCATGTGCATCGCCTCCGGCGGCCTGTTTGGCCTGGGGCCGGAGGGAGGACTGCTGCAATATGTGTTCGCGGCGGATTCCGATATCGTCTTTGCCACCGTCAGCGAGGAATGGGGACTTCTGGCTGCGCTGATGATGGTGCTGAGCATTGCGGTGCTGGGGGCGTTTGCCATCCGTACCACCCGGGTGGCTCGCAGCAGCTTCTATTCCATCGGCGGCTGCACCGCCGCGGGGCTGCTGGTCATTCAGACGATTCTGAACTGCCTGGGCACCGTGGACATTCTGCCCTTCACCGGCGTGACCTTCCCCTTCCTCAGCAACGGCGGCACCAGCATGATCGGTGCCTGGGGACTGCTGGCCTTTGTCAAGGCGGCGGATACCCGGCAGAATGCCAGCTTCGCCATCCGTTTGCAGAAAAAGGAAAAGGAGGACTAGCCCATGAACCGAATTACCAAACGAACCTGGATTGTGGGACTGTTCCTGGGCGTGCTCCTGTGCGGACTGCTGCTGTTTGTGGGGGAATATGTGACGGACGCGGAAGCTTGGGTTTCCTTCTCCGGCTCCCCGCATCTATATAACAGCAGCAACATCGGCTGCGGCACCATCACCGACCGGAGCGGCCAGACCCTTCTGAGCATCGCCCAGGGCAGAACCTACTCCGACAATGCCCAGACCCGGAAGTCTACCCTTCACTGGCTGGGCGACCGGAACGGCTTTATCAACGCCGCGGCAGTTTCCACTTACGCAGGAGCCATGGCAGGCTACGACCGGATCAACGGCGTGTATGATGCTTCCGGCGAGGGAGGCACTGCCCGGCTGACGCTCTCTGCCAAGGTGCAGAATGCCGCACTGGAGGCCATGGGCAGCCGAAAGGGAACCGTGGCGGTGTATAACTACAAAACCGGTGAGATTCTCTGCGCCCTGACTACTCCGACCTACGACCCGGAGAATGTGCCGGACATTGCCTCGGACACGACAGGCGCCTACGATGGCGTTTATCTGAACCGGTTCGTCCAGTCCTCCTATGTGCCCGGCTCCATTTTCAAGATTGTCACCCTGTCTGCGGCGCTGGACTGCGTGCCGGGCATCGAGGAAAAGACCTTTCCCTGCAAGGGTAAGCTGACCTACGGCTCCGGCAGCAACACCGAGGCGGTGACCTGCGAGAAGGCTCACGGAAATCAGAGCATCAAGCAGGCCTTTGCCAACTCCTGCAACTGCGCCTTCGCCCAGATCGCCGAGCTGGTGGGCAGGGACAATATGGTGAAATATGTCCGCCAGTTCCAGGTGACCCAGCGGCTTTCCTTTGACGGCATTACCACCGCCGCCGGAAATTACGACATTTCCAATACCGGCGCGGTGTCCTTCGCATGGAGCTGTATCGGTCAGCATTCCGATCTGGTGAACCCTGCCCGGTACATGACCTTCATGGGGGCCATCGCAAACGGCGGAGTAGGGGTGGAGCCATACCTGATGGCACAGGTGGAAAACGGCGGGAAGACCACCTATCAGGCCAAGGCCGTGTCCACCGACCGGCTGATGCCGGAGTCCGTGGCGGAAACCGTCAAGGCCTACATGCGCAACAACGTGAAGACGGTCTACGGCGACGGTAACTTTGGCGGCCTTTCCGTCTGCGCCAAGTCCGGCACCAGTCAGCTGGGGGGCGACCAAAAGTCCAACGCCATGTTTGCCGGATTTGTGGACAGCGAACAGTACCCCCTGGCCTTTATGGTGGTGGTGGAAAACGGCGGCTACGGCAGCCATACCTGCGTGCCCGTCATCAGTAAAGTCCTTGCTGCCTGTAAGTCTGTTATGGATCATTAAAACTTTTCTGACAGTGCCGCACAATTGTGCGGCACTATTTCTGCCTAAGAGGCTTATTTTATACGAGTTTTCAGATAGACCCTAAGAAATAATATTATCTGGGTGCTTTCAATAAAACCACCAATAGCAACCTGAAATATTTCTTCGCAGTTCCGGCGATGCGGCCGGGGGATTCTGGAGGAAGCACTGGATAAACTGGCAAGAGCTGTGAGCGAGAGATTTTTCGGCCAATCAAGGCAGAAAAAGTGGAGAAATACTGGATGTATTTCCCGCTTTTTCTGATGAAGAGTGGACGGAAAAGATCCGCCCACAGCCGCAGACAATTTATTCAGTGCTTCCTAACGGGGCGGCTTTTCGGCAGCGCCCCTTGAGCCGGCTTCTTCTCAATGTTCTTGCCGGGACAAGAACATTGCCCCCGGAGGGACCAGAACCGAAAGTTTTCTGCAAAGTATGAGAAAGGGTTGCCCCTCATCCGTCTCGTGCTTGCGGGGGTCGCACGAGCCACCTTCCCCCAAGGGAAGGCAAGGGATACTGCATGCCGCACAATTGTGCGGCACTGCCCTTGTATATTCTACACAAAAAAGGCGAAAAGGGATTGTTGGAATCTGTGGTGTTTTTCTCGTTGACAAATGTCTTTGCCTGAGATACAATACACCCAAGAAATCCGAAGGAGGTACGGCGTATGAAGACCCGGAACGAACTGAATCTGCACACGGCGTGCCTTGCCGCGCGAATTAGCGGTCTGCTGGACGCTGCCCATGTGGCAGGGTCTGTATGCCTGCTGCCTGTACGAATTAGCATGTCACGGGCGTAACCGGATTTTCCGTATGTATGGAGAAGCGGCTGCGCAAAGGCGTATCCGCTTTTTTATAGTTTTATCTTATCTATTTAGAAAAGGAGAAAACGAAAATGAAAAAGTATCTTGCTCTTGCCATGGCTTTTGTCCTGGTGGCAGCCGTCTTTGCCGGCTGCGGCAACTCCTCCGCGGGAACTGCGACCACGGCTCCCGCTGCCCCCGCCGGTGACGCGGCTCCTGCCGGTACCGGCACCGTGAAGATCGGCATGTCCGGCCCTCTGACCGGCGGCGCCTCCGCCTATGGCCTGGCCGTGAAGGCCGGCATGGAAGTGGCCGTTGAGGAAATCAACGCCAAGGGCGGTCTGCAGATCGAGTTCAACGCTCAGGACGATGAGGCTGACGGCGAGAAGGCCGTTTCCGCCTACAACGTGCTGAAGGACTGGGGTATGCAGGTCATGGCCGGTCAGGTCACCACCGGTTCCGCTCTGGCTGTAGCTCCCGAGTCCGCCGCCGACAACATGTTCAACCTGACTCCCTCCGCCTCCGCCGAGTCTCTGGCTCTGACCGGTGACAACATCTTCCAGATGTGCTTCACCGACCCCAACCAGGGCGCTTCCGCCGCTGAGCTGGTATCCACCAAGTTCGCCGGTTCCAAGGTCGGTATCATCTACGACTCCTCCGACGACTACTCCTCCGGCCTGTACAAGGGCTTCAGCGAGAAGGCCGCTGAGCTGGGCGTTGAGGTTGTGGCCACCACTTCCTTCACCGCCGACAACAAGGCCGACCTGTCCACTCAGGTGACCCAGTGCAAGGACGCCGGTGCTGATCTGGTGTTCCTGCCCATCTACTACACCGAGGCTTCTCAGATTCTGTCCTACGCCAACAAGATCGGCTATGCTCCCAAGTTCTTCGGCTGTGACGGCATGGACGGCATCCTGACCGTGGAAGGCTTCGACACCGCTCTGGCCGAGGGCCTGGTTCTGATGACCCCCTTCGATGCCAACGCTTCCGATGAGGCAACCCAGTCCTTCGTTTCCAAGTTCAAGGAGAAGATGGACGGCCTGGTGCCCAACCAGTTCGCCGCTGACGGCTACGATGTCATCTACGCCATCTACAACGGCCTGACCAACGCCGGTGCCACCGGCAGCGAGTCCGCCGAGGAGCTGTGCACCATGCTCAAGGAGCAGTTCGCAACCATGACCGTGGACGGTCTGACCGGTACCGGTATGCACTGGGATGCCAACGGCATGATCTCCAAGGCTCCTGCCGCTGTGGTCATCGAGAACGGTGTTTATGTTCCTATGGCTTGATTTCTGAATCCCATCAAAGGGGATGGGAGACCTCCGGTCTCTCATCCCCTAAAGGGGTTTCTTAGGAACCTCTGATTAAATCGTCTGCGGCTGGATAGCGGATCTTTTTCCCTATCCGTGCAGCTTCAAAAGTGGGAAATATAGCGCAGCCGTTGCCAGCGCAAGCTGGC
>UQXG01000100.1 GCA_900544945.1 uncultured Eubacteriales bacterium
CAATTGCCACCGGCAATTGTTAGATTTTAATTCGCTGCGCGGAGCACCACCCCAGTGGGAAGGCTTTGGAAACGGATTGTGACCGGAGGGAATCCCTGGAAGGTGCCACGCCAGTGTGAGCACTGGCTCGCAATGACATGTGGTATATAACATCTGGAAGAGAAAAAGTCTCGGCCAGACAAAAATCCACCCCCGGGAATCTTCCCGGGGGTGGATTGCGTTTAGACGGTAAGCCGAATTACAGCTTGGGGCCAGCTTCGACCAGAGCCTTGCCGGCATCGTTGCCGGTGTACTTGACGAAGTTCTTGGTGAACCGACCAGCCAGATCGGCGGCCTTGGTCTCCCAGTCGGCAACGTTGGCGTAGGTGTCTCTGGGATCCAGGATGCCGGAGTCAACGCCGGGCAGCTCGGTGGGAACCTCGAAGCCGAAGACGGGGATGGTCTTGGTGGGAGCGGTGTTGATGGCGCCGGACAGAATGGCGTCGATGATGCCGCGGGTATCCTTGATGGAGATACGCTTGCCGGTGCCGTTCCAGCCGGTGTTGACCAGGTAAGCCTTGGCGCCGGAGACCTTCATCTTCTTGACCAGCTCCTCGGCGTACTTGGTGGGATGCAGCTCCAGGAAGGCCTGGCCGAAGCAAGCGGAGAAGGTGGGGGTGGGCTCGGTGATGCCCCGCTCGGTGCCGGCCAGCTTTGCGGTGAAGCCGGACAGGAAGTAGTACTGGGTCTGCTCGGGGGTCAGGATGGACACGGGAGGCAGAACACCGAAGGCATCGGCGGACAGGAAGATCACGTTCTTAGCGGCGGGAGCCGTGGAAACGGGACGGACGATGTTCTCGATGTGGTCGATGGGGTAGGACACACGGGTGTTCTCGGTGACGGACTTGTCGGCAAAGTCGATCTTGCCGTTTCCGTCCACGGTCACGTTCTCCAGCAGAGCGTCCCGGCGGATGGCGTTGTAGATGTCGGGCTCGGACTCCTTATCCAGGTTGATAACCTTGGCGTAGCAGCCGCCCTCGAAGTTGAACACGCCGTTGTCGTCCCAGCCGTGCTCGTCGTCGCCGATCAGCAGACGCTTGGGGTCGGTGGACAGGGTGGTCTTGCCGGTGCCGGACAGGCCGAAGAAGATGGCGGTGTTCTTGCCTTCCTTATCGGTGTTGGCGGAGCAGTGCATGGAGGCGATGCCCTTCAGAGGCAGGTAGTAGTTCATCATGGAGAACATACCCTTCTTCATCTCGCCGCCGTACCAGGTGTTGATGATGACCTGCTCACGGGAGGTGATGTTGAAGGCCACGCAGGTCTCGGAGTTCAGACCCAGCTCCTTGAAGTTCTCAACCTTTGCCTTGGAGGCGTTGTAGACGATGAAGTCGGGCTTGAAGTTCTTCAGCTCCTCCTCGGAGGGACGGATGAACATGTTGGTCACGAAGTGAGCCTGCCATGCCACTTCCACGATGAAGCGGACGGCCATCCGGGTGTCGGGGTTGGCGCCGCAGAAAGCGTCCACAACGTACAGCTTCTTGTTGCACAGCTCCTTGACGGCCAGATCCTTCACGGTAGCCCAGGTGGACTCGGTCATGGGATGGTTGTCGTTCTTGTAGGCGTCGGAGGTCCACCACACGGTGTTCTTGGAGTTGTCGTCCATGACAATGTACTTGTCTTTGGGGGAACGGCCGGTGTAGATGCCGGTCATCACGTTGACGGCGCCCAGCTCGGTGAGCTGGCCCTTCTCATAGCCTTCCAGGGTGGGATCCATTTCAGCTTCGAACAGAGCCTCATAGGAGGGATTGTGGACAATCTCGGTTGCGCCGGTGATGCCATACTTGCTCAGATCGATCATTGCAAAAACCTCTTTCATTATGAAATAATAAATTAAGGGGGAGCCGTTGCCGGTTCCGGGGATGCCCGCTTGCGACCCGGTTCCCCTAAATTTGCAAATCTATCTTACACTATCGATATAAGAAAATCAATATCCAAAAGTGTAAAAAAACTATGGACAAGATAGGAAAAATTCTATGCGTTTCTGCGCCGGAGGACAAATTTGACAGGCACGCAGGCCAAAGAGCCGGCCTGTGCCTGCCGTGGAACGGAAAAATCCGGAAAAAGAGGGACTGCCTCCGGGAAAGCGTCTCCGCTGCCGGATTTTGTCTGCCGTCAGGTTCGACAGCGAATAGAAAAATACGATATAAATATACCGAAAAACAGAAAAACCTATTTACAATCTGGAAACGTTGTGTTAATATGTATCCGGTGGAAGTTGGGGCTTGAGCTCTAAAGGCGGGCCCGATTTTCACCGGCTGATTGTTTTTAACCAGTCGTCCCGACTGCGGACGCGCCTGGTCTAAAAATAGTTTTTGGACGGTTTACCGTCCGTCAAAATCCATTTCTACGGAGGTTAAAACCAAATGGCTCAGAAAGTCCAATTCACTGAAACCGTCCTTCGTGATGCCAACCAGTCCCTGATGGCGACCCGTATGGCTTACAGCGACATGGAGGGCATCCTGTCCACCATGGATAAGGCCGGTTACTACTCTGTGGAGTGCTGGGGCGGCGCTACCTTTGACAGCTGCCTGCGCTACCTGAACGAGGATCCCTGGGAGCGGCTGCGCAACATCCGCAAGGCCATGCCCAACACCCGGCTGCAGATGCTGCTGCGGGGCCAGAACCTGCTGGGTTACAAGCACTATCACGACGACGTTGTGGAGAAGTTCGTGGAGCTGTCCATCAAGAACGGCATTGATGTGCTGCGTATCTTCGACGCTCTGAACGACTTCCGGAATATCCGCACCGCTCTGGAGGCGACCAAGAAGTACGCCACCAAGAACACCGTGGCTTCCGGCTGCATTTCCTACACCCAGTCCCCTGTCCACACCCCCGCCAAGTACGCCGAGATGTGCAAGGAGCTGCAGACCATGGGCTTCGACACCATCTGCCTGAAGGATATGGCCGGCACCATGAGCCCCAGCGAGGCTGAGCAGCTGTTCAAGGGCATCAAGGACGCGGGCGTGACCCTGCCCCTGATTCTGCACACCCACTGCACCACCGGCATGGCTTACATGACCGTCATGAAGGCTGTGGAAGCCGGTGTGGACATCATCGACACCGCTACCTCCTGCTTCTCCAACGGCACCAGCCAGCCCGCTACCGAGACCCTGTACTACGCTCTGAGCGAGCTGGGCATCGAGACCGGCCTGAACGAGAAGGTTATCAACGAGGTCAACAACTACTTCAAGCCCGTCAAGCAGAAGTACATCGACAACAAGACCCTGAACCCCAAGTCCATGGGCACCGACGCTCAGGCTCTGGTTTACAAGGTTCCCGGCGGTATGCTGTCCAACATGATCGCGAACCTCACCGATATGCACGCCATGGATAAGTTCGACGCCGCTCTGGCCGAGATCCCCTCCGTCCGGAAGGACATGGGCTATCCTCCTCTGGTCACTCCTCTGTCCCAGATGGTGGGCAACCAGGCCGTGACCAACGTGCTGGTGGGCGAGCGCTACAAGAACATCTCCAAGGAAGTCAAGGCTTACTTCAAGGGCGAGTACGGCATTGCCCCCGCTCCCGTGGACGCCGATCTGGAGAAGCGGATCCTGACCGAGGCCGGCATGGACAAGCCTCTGGACTGCCGGGTGGAAGACAGCAAGCGCACCGGCAAGGAGTTTGCCGACGCCAAGGCTGCTCTGGGCGATCTGGCCAAGACCGATGAGGACGTGATGAGCTACATCTGCTTCCCCGCCCAGGCCGAGAAGTTCCTGGAAGGCCGTAAGGCTGCGGAAGAGAACAAGGTTACCTACACCATTACCGAGGCGTAAGGAGGAACCTTACTATGATGCTTACTTCTGATATTTCTATCGGCGAGGCCGGCGTGTACGCTCTGCTGGGCTATGCGGTTGTGTTCTTTGGCCTGATCCTGCTGATGGCCGTGGTCATCGCCATGGGCAAGGCCTTCTCCGCCAAGGAGAACAAGGCTGCCGCCGCCAATCAGGCTGCTAAGGCTGCTGTTGCCGCCGTTCCTGTTGCCGCCGCTCCCAAGGCTGTGGCCCCCGGCTCCGCCGGTGAGCTGAAGCTTCATGATGTGGAGCCTAAGACCGCAGCTATGCTGATGGCCATCGTGGCCGACAAAATGGGCAAGCCCCTGAACGAGCTGCGCTTCAAATCCATCAAGGAGGTCAAATAATTATGAAGTATAAAGTTACTCTGAAGGGCCGTACTTACGAGGTCGAGGTGGAGGCCGGCGAGGCCATCCTGCTGGACGAGTACGAGGCCATTGCGCCTTCCGCTCCCGCCGCTGCCCCTGCCGCCGCTCCTGCCGCTGCTCCCGCCGCCGCTCCCGCTGCTGCCCCTGCCGCTCCCGTGGTCACCGGCGCCGGTGAGCCTGTGAACGCCCCCATGCCCGGCAACATCCTTAAGGTGAACGTCACCGCCGGCCAGGCTGTCAAGTCCGGCGACGTGCTGTGCATCCTGGAGGCTATGAAGATGGAGAACGAGATCATGGCTCCCAAGGACGGAACCGTTACCCAGGTTCTGGTTTCCAAGGGCAATACTGTGGACACCGGGGCACCTCTGGTTGTGATCGGTTAAGGAGGGCTCCCAATGAATGTTGGTGCGATCCTTCTGAAGCTGTGGAATAATTCCGGCTTTGCCGCCATTATTTCCGGTTTCGTTTCCAATAACGGCTGGCAGAACCTGGTGATGCTGGTCATCGCCTGCGTGCTGCTGTACCTGGCCATTGTCAAGAAGTTCGAGCCCCTGCTGCTGGTGGGCATCGCCTTCGGCTGCCTGCTGACGAACCTGCCCAACGCCGGTCTGTATCATCAGGAGCTGTGGGATGCCTTCATGAATCCCGAAAGCCCTGTGTATCACAGCTTCGGCGAGATCATGCGCAACGGCGGACTGCTGGATATCTTCTACATCGGCGTCAAGACCAGCCTGTATCCCTGCCTGATTTTCATGGGCGTGGGTGCTATGACTGACTTTGGCCCTCTGCTTAGCAATCCCAAGAGCCTGCTGCTGGGCGCTGCCGCTCAGCTGGGCGTGTTCGTTGCCTTCTTCGGTGCCGTGTGCATGGGCTTTACCGGTAAGGAAGCCGCTTCCATCGGCATCATCGGCGGTGCGGACGGCCCCACTGCCATCTTCCTGACCACCCGCCTGGCTCCCCACCTGCTGGGCGCCATCGCCGTGGCGGCCTACTCCTACATGGCGCTGATTCCTCTGATTCAGCCCCCCATCATGAACCTGCTGACCACCGCTGAGAGCCGGAAGATCAAGATGGTTCAGACCCGGGTGGTTTCCAAGACCGAGAAGATCATCTTCCCCATCCTGGTTACCATGTTCGTGGCTCTGCTGCTGCCTGACACCGCTCCTCTGATCGGCTGCCTGATGCTGGGCAACCTGTTCAAGGAGACCGGCTGCACCGAGCGTCTTTCCGACACCGTGCAGAACGCCCTGATGAACATTGTCACCATCCTGCTGTCCACCGCCGTGGGCTCCACCATGGTTGGCTCCACCTTCCTCACCGGCCAGACCCTGAAGATTGTCGTTCTGGGCGTTGTCGCTTTCGGCATCTCCACCGCCGGCGGCCTGCTGGGCGGCAACGTGATGTGCTGGGCCACCAAGGGTGCCGTCAACCCCCTGATCGGCTCTGCCGGCGTGTCCGCCGTGCCCATGGCTGCCCGTGTGTCCAACAAGGAAGGCCAGAAGGCCAACCCCTCCAACTTCCTGCTGATGCACGCTATGGGCCCCAACGTGGCCGGTGTTATCGGCTCCGCCATCGCCGCTGGCTTCCTGCTCAGCGTCTTCGGCGGCTAATTCGATTCTTCCCAAACCCCTTTCCAAAAGGCGTGCCGCATTTTTGCGGCACGTCTTTTTTGTCGGAAGCCCCGGCGGGCAATGCGTGCGCCAGTTGGGCGGTAATCGACAGACCATTGGGTACAAGCTCGGTATCGTTCTTGCAGTGCATTTCGATAAATGCTGTCATTGCGAACCAGTCCGCAGACTGGTGTGGCAATCCGTATTTCTTCTCCGGGAACTATCGTAAGGATCAGTAGGGGCGGCCATCGGCCGCCCGAGGCTCCCCTTGCTGACCAAGGGGAGCTGTCTCGTGCGTCCCCCGCAAGCACGAGACTGAGGGGATCAGAACTTGCCCATTTTGACAATCCCTCAGTCATGGCCTTGCGGGAGACGGCCATGCCAGCTCCCTTTACACAAGGGAGCCTGGGGTGCTCCCGCACCAGTGCGTTTTTTGATAGTGCCGGTAGCGACCTCATCCGCCCTTCGGGCACCTATACATTATTGTGCAATTGCCACTGGCAATTGTTTAATCTGAATTCACTGCGTGGAGCACCACCCTCCCAGGGGAAGGCTTTGGTGCACGCACTGTCAGCGGCGACTCGCCGCAGAATTTTTTCAAATCCCTATTGACAAAGTAGGATATAGATGCTATACTTCAAACACCTACCAAACAGATGAGTAATTGAGAAAGAGGTGTTCCCTATGACGGAAAATATGGAAACACTGATTCGGGCGAACTTCCGCTTTGGTCGAATGTGACGCACGTTGCTATTCTTCAAACGACAACCAAACACAACCGATCAAAGAAAGGAAAGAAATACGATGTCTCACTATAAATTTGAAACTTTGCAGCTCCATGTTGGCCAGGAGCAGCCCGATCCCGCTACCGATGCCCGCGCCGTTCCCATTTACGCTACCACTTCCTATGTGTTCCGCAACTGCGAGCACGCCGCTGCCCGGTTCGGCCTGACCGATGCCGGCAATATCTACGGTCGTCTGACCAACTCCACCCAGGACGTGCTGGAGAAGCGGATCGCGGCTCTGGAGGGCGGCGTAGCCGCGCTGGCCGTGGCATCCGGTGCCGCCGCCATCGACTATGTGCTTCAGGCTCTGGGTCAGAACGGCGGCCACTTCGTGGCGCAGAAGACCATCTACGGCGGCAGCTACAACCTGCTGGAGCATACCCTGCCCGGCTTCGGCATCACCGCCACCTTCGTGAACATCCACGACCTGGACGAGGTGGAGAAGGCCATCCAGCCCAACACCCGTGCCCTGTACATTGAGACTCTGGGCAACCCCAACTCCGACATTCCCGACATCGATGCCCTGGCGGCTCTGGCCCACAAGTACGGCCTGCCCCTGGTGGTGGACAACACCTTCGGCACCCCCTATCTGATCCGGCCCATTGAGCACGGCGCGGACATTGTGGTTCATTCCGCTACCAAGTTCCTGGGCGGCCATGGCACTACCCTGGGCGGCGTCATCGTGGACTCCGGCAAGTTTGACTGGGCTGCCTCCGGCAAGTACCCGGCCATCGCCGCGCCCAACCCCAGCTACCACGGGGTTTCCTTCGTAGCCGCTGCCGGCCCGGCCGCTTTCGTCACCTACATCCGGGCGGTGCTGCTGCGCGACACCGGCGCGACCATCTCTCCCTTTGCCGCCTTCCTGCTGCTGCAGGGCGTGGAGACCCTGTCCCTGCGGCTTGACCGGCATGTGGAGAACACCAAGAAGGTGGTGGAATATCTTTCCAAGCACCCCCTGGTGGAGAAGGTCAACCATCCTTCCCTTCCCGATCATCCCCAGCATGACCTGTATCAGAAGTACTTCCCCAACGGCGGCGGCTCCATCTTCACCTTCGAGATCAAGGGCGGCGTGAAGGAGGCACATACCTTCATCGACCATCTGGAAATTTTCTCTTTGCTTGCCAACGTGGCGGACGTCAAGTCCCTGGTGATTCACCCGGCCACCACCACCCACAGCCAGCTGACCGAGGAAGAGCTGCTGGATCAGGGCATCAAGCCCAACACCATCCGGCTGTCCATCGGCACCGAGCACATCGACGACATCCTGGCCGACCTGGACAAGGGCTTCGCCGCCGTCCGGGCTCTGTAAGCGGGACTATGCTGATTTCGACCAGAGGCCGGTATTCTCTGCGGGTGCTGCTGGATCTTGCCCAGCATGAGGGCTATGTTCCCATGAAGGATGTGGCTGCCCGCCAGGGGGTTTCCCTGGGATACCTGGAAAAGATTCTGCCGGTGCTGGTGAAAAACGGCATTGTGGTAGGCATCCAGGGCAAGGGCGGCGGCTACCGACTGGCAAAGCCTGCCGACAAGATTACCTTCGGGGAAATCCTCCGGCTGACGGAGGGAACCCTGGCTCCCGTGGCCTGTCTGGAAGAAGGCGCGCCGGAGTGCCAGCGGGCAGACGGGTGCCTGACGCTGCCGGTTTGGGCGGAGCTGGAGCATATCGTCAGTACCTACCTGGATAGCGTGACCATTGCCCAGGTGGTGAACCGGAACAAAAAATGACCGAACCCCGGTGCTCTGCGGCACCGGGGTTTTCTAATGTGTGCGCCGTGCCGGATGAGGGCTAAGGCTCCCCTTGCTGACCAAGGGAAGCTGAGATTGTCAAAGAACCATGTCATTGCGAGCCAGTGCTCACACTGGCGTGGCAA
>UQXG01000101.1 GCA_900544945.1 uncultured Eubacteriales bacterium
AGCCTTCGGCTAGAGAAAAATCTCTCGCTCCCAGCTCTTGCCGATTTAATCAGAGCTTCCTTAATCAGAGGTTCCCTGGTTTCTGGGCTTCCACCTGGGGCGTGAGCGCAGTTCCAGGCGAAGCTTCTGGAAAAATTCCGTCAGCAGCGCCCCGCAGGCTTCCTCCAGGATTCCCGACTCCACCTTCGGGTGGTGATTGAACCCCATATCAAACAGGCCGCACACCGACCGGACGGCGCCGGATTTTGCGTCCCCGGCACCGTAGACCACCCGGGGAATCCGGGCATTCACAATTGCTCCGGCGCACATGGGGCAGGGTTCCAGGGTCACATACAGGGTGCATTCCCACAGCCGCCAGCCGCCAAGCCTGGCGCAGGCATCGGCGATGGCCTCGATTTCCGCGTGAGCCAGGGCGTTTTTCGCCTCCTCCCGGCGGTTGCGACCCCGGCCGACAATCTGGCCCTTTCGGGTGATGACGCAGCCCACAGGCACTTCTCCCGCGTCAAAGGCCTCCTTCGCCAGTGCCAGCGCCGCAAGCATGAATTCCTCGTCCATGATATCCCTCCTCTTGTGGAGTTATCATAGCCGAAAACCGGCCTGGCCGTCAAGGGTATGATAGCAAAAAGAGCGCGCGGATATTGTCAGATATCGTTCGCAGGACAAATCCGGTTTTCCTTCCTAGAATGAAAGAAAAATCAAGGGAGGAAACAGTATGGAATCGACCTTATATTTTGACCCCCAGGCGGCAAGGCCTGCCGCCTTCTGCCCGGAGTGCGGCGGCGAGTGCTATGCCCCCGGCTGCTTCTGCTTCCGATGCGAAAGGAGCGCTCTATGACCCTGGAGGAAATCAGCCTGTCCTATCGGGTGGCGGCGGAGCCTCTGCGCCGTCGGCTCCGGGAGCTGCGGCAGGTCGCCGCGGTGGAAACCGACCCGGAGGAATTGTGGCAGCTTCGGCACCGGATGGCGGTGCTTACGCCGATTCTGACCCAGCTGAACGAGCTGGCAGAGCTGACGGCCCACTATTACGAAAGGGGGTACTGGCGCAGTGAGAAATATACCCTCTGACAGCCGGGGCAAGATGGAGCTGGTCAAGCGCATTATGGAGCAGGAGCTCAGCGAGCTTCAGCGGCAGACCCTGGTGGACTACTACATCCGGGGAATGACCATGACGGAAATCGCCCGGGCACGATCCGTGACGCCCAGCACGGTGTACCGCACCCTGACGCGGGGGATGGCAAGAATCTGGCGGTTTCTGCTTCTCGACCCGGAGGATTGTAAAAAAATCGTGAACTCCCCGGGAAAAATCCGGCAAAAGCTTGCGAAATCCGGAAAAAATGGTATAATATCGGATATATAAAAAATCCCCGGTGAGCCTTTCAGCGCACCGGGGAACCGATTATGTCAAAGGACGGTTTGGTTGAAAATGAAAACCATGCTCTTTATCATGAATCCCTTTGCCGGGCAGAAGCGGGCAAACCGGGTGCTGCCGGATATTTTGCTGCTGTTCAGTCAGGCGGGGTACGACATCCACACCGTGATGACCACCGGCACCGGCGCGGCTACCCGGGCTGCCCAGGCCCAGGCCGGCAGCGTGGATCTGGTGGTCTGCTGCGGCGGAGACGGCACTCTGAACGAGACCATTACCGGGCTTCTGCGCTCCGGCGCAAAGACCCCGCTGGGGTATATCCCCACGGGCACCACCAATGATTTCGCGGCTTCCCTGGGCCTTTCCCATAACCCGGTTCAGGCGGCCAAGGATATTCTGGAGGGCGAGGTGCACGCCTACGACGCAGGTCGGTTCGGGGAGCGGTTTTTCTCCTATGTGGCTTCCTTCGGCGCCTTTACCCGCTCCAGCTATATCGTGCCCCAGAATATCAAGAATGCCCTGGGTCACACCGCCTATGTGCTTGGGGGGATTTCCGAGCTGTCCCAGATTCGCAACGAGCATATCCGCATGGACATTGACGGGGAGATTGTGGAGGACGACTTCCTCTTCGGCGCCATCTGCAATTCCACCTCCATCGGCGGAATCCTGACCCTGGATCCGGAGCAGGTGGACATGGGCGACGGCCTGTTTGAGGTCATGCTGGTGCGGATGCCCAGAAGCCTTGCTGAGCTGTCCGAGTGTCTTCGGGCTGTCCAGTCCCAGGACTACAACTGCGAGATGATCACCTTCCGTTCCGCCAGCCACATTCGGGTGGAAGCCGACCCCACCATGGACTGGTCCCTGGACGGGGAAAGGGAAGAAGGTCACGAGACGGTGGAGGTGGAGAACCTGCACCATGCCATCCACCTGGTACAGAAAAAAGCCGATGCTTAATACGACACTGTGTTATGTCACCCGGGGAAACGATGTGCTGATGCTCCACCGGGTGAAGAAGAAAAACGATATCAATCACGACAAGTGGATTGGCATCGGCGGCAAATTCGAGCCGGAGGAAAGCCCGGAGGAATGCCTTCTCCGGGAGGCCAAGGAGGAAACGGGGCTGACGCTGACAAGTTGGCAGTGCCGGGGCGTAGTGACGTTTCTGAGTGATACCTGCGAGGGCGAGTATATGTACCTGTTCACCGCGGACGCTTTCGAAGGGGAGTTGACGGACTGCCCTGAGGGGGACTTGCGGTGGGTCAGCCGGGAATTTCTGAATGGCTTGCCCAAGTGGGAGGGAGATCAGATTTTCCTGGATTTTCTGTGGCAGGATGCCCCCTTCTTCCTGCTGACCCTGCGCTACCACGGGGACGAGCTAATAGAAGCCATCCTGGACGGAAAGAAAATTCGCTGATTCTGCCTTCCCCTGGGGGAAGGTGGCTCGCGCGTCTCCCGCAAGCGCGAGACGGATGAGGGCCACTTGTCTCTCCCTATGGGAGAGGTGCCCCAAAGGGGCGTAGAGGGCGATTTTTACCCTCTCAGTCACTTCGTGACAGCTCCCCCGGAGTGGGAGCCAAGGGGGACGGATTGTGACCGGAGGGAATCCCCGGAGGGGGCCACACCAGTGACATCGGTCACTGGTTCGCAATGACAATCTCCATCCGGGTGCACCATATTCTTAAAAAAGTTATAAAGACTTTTCCCTCCTTTTGTGATACAATGTCGCAAAAGGAGGGAATTTGCATGAAGAAGTGTCTTTGCGTCCTGCTGGTGCTGGTGCTGCTGGCAGGACTGGGACTGACGGTGGGCAGAACGCCGATTTACAATCTGTACCGGGAGATCGAATACCGCCGGAGTACCCCCACCGAGGCGGAGCAGACGGTGCACGCTTACGCCGCAGCCCATAAAATCCCCTACGGCAGCTACCCCAAGGATCTGATCGAGCTATTGGAAATCAACCCGGAAACCCGGGATTTTGTTCTGAATTACCCCACCCGCCGGGAAATTCCGGTGGATTTGTCCGGCTACAGCCGGGAAACCGTGCCTCTGTTTCTGCAATGGGATCCCATGTGGGGCTACGAGAAATACGGCAGCGGCTGCATCGGTCAGACCGGCTGCGGCCCCACATGTCTTGCCATGGTGGGCTACTATCTCACCGGGAAGGAAAGCTTTAATCCCAAGGATGTGGCGGCGTTTTCCGGAAAAAACGGCTACTACGCCTCCGGCTACGGTTCCTCCTGGACCCTCATCAGCGAGGGCGGCGTGAAGCTGGGACTGAAGGTTCAGGAGCTGCCCCTGGTCAAGGGAAAAATGACGGCGGCGGTGGAGGCCGGGCATCCGGTGATTCTGGCGCTGGGCAAGGGGGATTTCACTTCCTCCGGCCATTATATCGTGCTCACCGGCTGGAACGGGGAGGCCTTCCGGGTCAACGACCCCAACAGCCCCATTCGTTCGGGTCGGCTCTGGAGCTATGAGGAGCTGGAACCTCAGATCCGCAACATCTGGGAGCTGAGCGCATAACAAAAGGCGGCCGCATTGCGGCCGCCTTTTGCGCATAAAAAGTCCGAAAATACGTTGTCAGCGCAAACCTGCGCACCTCGAAAGATATTGCCATTGCGAGCCAGTGCACGGCACTGGTGCGGCAATTCGTTTCTCAAGCCTTCCCCTGGGGGAAGGTGGCTCGCACGTCTCCCGCAAGTGCGAGACGGATGAGGGCAGGAAAGGCATTCCCAATTGGAACCGGTAGGAAACGATGCCCACATCCGCCAAAAACGGAATTCCATGCGTGTATTCCTGCCCTCCATAAATCTTTTGGTTCTGTTCCCTCCGGGGGCAATGTTCTTGTCCCGGCAAGAACATTGATAAGAAGCCGGCTTAGGGGGCGCTGCCGAAAAGCCGCCCCCCTAAGTCCCCCCCCGGCCGCACCGCCGGAACTGCGTCAGAATATTTTGGATTGCTGTGAGTGCTTTTCCGGAAGTGCCCGGAGGGACAAAGGGCTCATTCTTCCACCGGGAACCAATAGGAGAAGTAGAACCCGGCGATGGAGCCCCACATGTCGTCCCCGTCGTACTCCCAGGGGCGGAAGTAGTAGACTTCCTGGGGCAGAATGTAGGGGCCGTACATGGCGGCATGGATGGCTCGGTACTGGGTCATGGTAGGTTGGGCGGCGGAATAATTTCGGTTGATGCCCTTCATGCCGTAGACGATATCCCGGACGGTGTTGCTGAAGTAGGGGCTGGTCAGCCGGTTCAGAGCCACCTCTGCCACTGCCTGCTGTACCTTTTCCGACTTATTGCGAGCCTGAGCCCAGACGTAGGCAGCCAGAAGGCGGATGTCCTCTTCGTCCAGCTCGTAGCCTTCGTACCGGGTTTCCGGGGTTTCCGGCTTGGAGGCATCGTACAGCTCCGTGTCCTGGGGCATGGCGGATTTGTCAAAGACCCAGGCTCCGGCGTAGCCTTTGGTGACGGCAAAGTCCGTAAAGCCATTCTCCCAGCCGGGCTGAAGCTCTTCTTTATAGTAGTTGGGTCGGAAGGGGTCGTTGATGAGGATTTTCCCCTTCTCGTTCAGCCCCGTCAGGACGATGAAGTGCTGGCCGGTGGTGAAGTCCGATTTTTCGTTTTCCAGCACAATGACCACCTTCCCCTCCTCCAACGCCTTCCGGGTCAGGGAAAAGTCGAAATTCTTCTCGTAGGGCAGGTGGAGGGCTTCCGCCGCCAACTCCAGCTTCTGCACATTGTTCAGTCCCTCTTTGTCAAAGTGGTACACCAGCTGGTCGGGGGTGTAGACCCGGTCGGTCATGTAGGTCGCCACCATGGCAAGGCTTGTCAGGCTGCATCCGGAGGTGGCGATGGTGCCGCCCGAGCTTCCGAATTTCAGGTAGGGGTAGTCCGTCTGATAGTATTGGGGCACGGTGTCGATGGCCTGCCGGAGGGGTTCCGTCTCTGCCACGGTGGTCTCCGGGACGGTTTCCGGCTCCGTGACCAGGGTTTCCGGCACGGTTTCCGCCGCCGCTTCCAGGGGGACGGAACGGAAGCCTAGGCTGAAGCCCGTCAGAGCGGAAAGCAGGCACAGCAGCGCCGCGGATAGAATCCATTTTTTGCTCACAAATTGTTGCGCCTTTCTGGGTATTTCCTATCAGTATACCAGTTTGCCCCGGGCAATGCAAGCTTTTCCCTTTACTTTTCAGGCAAAATCTGTTATTTTATAACCATTGAAAGGCGGTGGAGCCATGAAAACCAAACGAATCACCCGGCTGGCTCTGCTGACGGCCATCGCCCTGACCATTTTCCTGGTGGAGGCCCAGATCCCGGCGCTGGTGCCCATTCCCGGCATCAAGCTGGGGCTTGCCAACATCGTCACGGTGTTCACGGTCTACGCCCTGGGGTCAAAGGAGGGCTGCCTGGTGCTGGCCGCCCGGATTTTCCTGGGGGCGGTGTTCGCCGGGAATTTCAGCACCATTCTCTATTCCGCCGCCGGGGGAGCCCTGGCCATTCTGGTCACCATCGGCCTGCGGAAAATTCTGACAAAAAATCAGCTCTGGGTGGCCGGTGCTCTGGGAGCCGTGGCCCACAGCATCGGGCAGATGGCCATGGCGGTGCTGGTGACGGGCACTCCGGGACTTCTGCTGTATCTGCCGGTGATGATCGGCGTGAGCATTCTCACCGGCTGCTTTACCGGGCTTTGCGCCCAATTTCTGGTAAATCGAGGGAAACTATGGAAAACTATTTCCGAATGAATCTGACAAAACAGGAAATCGACGCCATTTCCAATCTGGGTCTTGCCCACATGGGAGACTGCGTCTTTGAAATTCTCTGCCGGGGCTACCTGTGCGCCAAGGGGGAGACCACCGTTGACCGGCTCCACCGGGATACCATCTCCCTGGTGAAGGCCACCTCCCAGGCAAAGTTTGTGGACAAGCTCCTGCCGCTGCTGACCGAGGAGGAGACCGCCTACTACCGTCGGGGGAAAAACGCCCACGTTCACGCGGTGCCCAAGTCGGCAACCCCGGCTCAGTACGCCAAGGCCACGGGGCTGGAGGCGCTGTTCGGGGCATTGTATCTGGCGGGACAGACTGACCGGCTGAACGAGCTGTTCCACCTGGTCATGGAGGACGCGTAAATGGCTTTTGACGCATTTTTTCTTTCCGCCGTGCTGGAGGAGGTGCGGGGGAAATGCCTGGGGGCACGGGTGGACAAAATCCACCAGCCCAGCCGGGATACGGTGATTTTTCACCTCCGGGGGCGGGACAACCGGGAAAAGCTGCTGTTTGCCGCCAATCCCACCGCGCCCCGGCTCCATCTGACCGCCGCAAGCCCGGAAAATCCCCCGGAGCCGCCCATGTTCTGTATGCTCCTGCGAAAGCATCTTCTGGGAGCCAAATTGGCGGAAATTACCCAGCTGCCCATGGAGCGGGCGGCCTATTTTGCCTTTGAGTGCACCGATGAAATGGGCTTTCCCGTCCGGAAGACCCTGGCCGCGGAGCTCATGGGCAGGACTTGCAACCTGTATCTGCTGGGGCCCGACGGTCGGATTCTGGACTGCCTCCGGCGCATCGGCCTGGACGAGACCAGCCGCCGCCCGGCACTTCCCGGCCTTCACTACCAGCAGCCGGAGCCGGTTGCCAAGGAGAATCCCCTGACGCTGGAAAATTATGTCAACCTATTGACCGCACCCGGGGCGGATTTGCTCTCTGACCGGCTCATGGATACCCTGGGGGGATTGTCGCCCCTGGTCTGCCGGGAGGCGGCACTGTTCGCCGCCGGAAGCACGGATGCCCGAGTCAGTTCCCTGGACACGGACGATACGGAGGAAAAGCTGCTGCTTTTCTTCCGGGAGCACCTGAACCATCCCAAACCCTATGTGTACGTCCAGCCGGACGGTACACCCAAGCAGTATGCCTTCTGCCCCCTGCGCCAGTATGGAAGCTGCGAGGAAAAGGAATCCTTTGCCGCGCTGCTGGACGGCTTTTACACCCTCCGGGATCGGAAGGATGCCATGCGTCAGAAGAGCCAGGCCGTGCGCAAAACGGTGCAGAATCTGTGCACCCGGCTTACCCGGAAGATGGCGTTGCAGGAAAAGGAACTGGCAGCTACCTATGACCGGGAGCGTCTGCGCCAGCTGGGGGACATTCTGACCGCCAACATTCATCGGATTACCAAGGGGCAGACCAAGGTCGTCTGCGAGGACTTTTACGATGAGAACATGGCCCCAGTGGAAATTCCCCTGAGTCCCCTGCTCTCCCCTCAGCAGAACGCGGCGAAATTCTACAAGGATTACACCCGGATGAAGAACGCCGAGAAGGAGCTGACCCACCAGCTGACCCTGGGCGAAGGGGAGCTGAGCTATCTGCAAAGCGTGCTGGAGGAGCTGAACCGGGCTCAGACCGATGCCGAGCTGGAGGAGATTCGGCAGGAATTGCAGGAGCAGGGCTATCTGCGTCAGGAGCCGGGGCGCAAGCGTCCCAAGCAGAGCAGGCTCGCCCCCATGCGCTTCCAGTCCACCGACGGCTACCCCATTTATGTAGGCCGGAATAACCGGCAGAACGAGGAGCTGACCTTCCGGCTGGCCCGAAAGGACGATATCTGGTGCCACGCCAGCAAGGTTCACGGCTCCCATGTGATCATTTCCTGCGGCGGCACCACCCCGCCGGACGACACCCTGACCCAGGCTGCCCAGCTGGCCGCCTACTATTCCGAAACCGGGGTTGGTCAGAATATCCCCGTGGACATGACCCAGGTGCGGCAGGTGAAGAAAATCCCCGGTGGCAAGCCCGGCATGGTCATTTACCACACCTACAAAACCGTCATCGCCAACCCCTACCCGGATATCGTGGTGGACGCGCTGAACGCGGAAAAGAAGGAATCCTAACAAAAATCCCTGGGCATTGCGTGCCCAGGGATTTTTGATACCGTCAAAAAACGAATGTGGCACAATTCTCTTGTTCTTCTGAGAAACATCGAAAAACGCACTGGTGCGGGAGCACCCCGGCTCCCTTGTGCAAAGGGTGGTGCTCCGCGCAGCGAATCAAAATTACCATGACTGCCGGTGGCAGTC
>UQXG01000102.1 GCA_900544945.1 uncultured Eubacteriales bacterium
ACTACCCAGTTATCACTCATTCAAAGCACCTCCTTACAATTAAGAGGTGTACCTCAACTTGGCACACCCCTCGATAACTGTGTAACTCTTATCTTAGCCTGTGATAAGAGTAAGGATTTCTTTGGCGGGACCTTGCAGGGAATCACCGGGAAAATCTCCTATCTCCGGGAACTTGGCGTACAGGGAATTTATCTCAATCCCATTTTCCGGAGCGATTCCAACCACAGATATGACACCGTTTCTTATACCGAGCTTGACCCGCGTCTCGGCGGGAAAACGGACTTCCGTGTCCTGGTCGAAACACTTCATCAGGCGGGAATGCGGATCATGCTGGACGGCGTGTTCAACCACTGCGGCTGGTGTCACCCATTTTGGCAGGATGTGCGCCTTCGTGGAAAGGCATCCCGGTATTACAACTGGTTTTGCGTCTATGACGCCGGGGAGCTGTCCCGGCTGCCGCCGGAACAGCTTTCAGACCGGCGCATGAAAGAGGATCCGCCCTATGAGTGCTTCGCCTTTGCGGCCAATATGCCGAAGTGGAACACCGAGAACCCTGAGGTGATCAGGTATCTGGTTTCCATCGCGGAGCAGTGGACGAGGGAATACGGCATTGACGCCTGGCGGCTGGATGTCCCGGATGAGGTCAGTCTGCGGTTCCTCCATGCATTCCGTACCCGGATGCGCAGCTGCAATGCGGCGGTATATGTGATCGGGGAGATCTGGCAGGACGCCGGGTGGTGGCTGGAACAGGCTGTCTTCGACGGCGTCATGGATTATCCGCTCTACCATGCCATCCGTGATTTTGCGATGACCCATACAGACCCGCTGGAAACCTTCGCCCACCGGATCCGGCGCTGGTATGCCGCGGCGCCGGAGGCGGTTCATCCGTACCAGTGGGCTTTCTGCTCCAACCATGATGTGCCCCGGGCGCTTTCCCTCTGCGGCGGGAACAAATCGGATTTCCAGCTTGCCTATGTGCTGGCGGCGCTGCTGGGCGGCAATCTGAGCGTGTACTATGGGGATGAAATTGCGATGGACGGCGGGCAGGACCCGGATAACCGGCGCCCTATGCGCTGGACGGATCCGGAAGAGGAAATCCGGGGCTTTTTTCACAGCCTGCTGCGGCTGAAACGGGATGTACTGCGGCACTGCCGCCTGACGGCGATGGAGCTGACAGACGCCCTGTATCTTCACTTTGACGGGCCTGGTTATGGAATTCTGGCAGTTGTAACGGAGCGGGGACAGGCTGTCACGCCCCAATTGGACGCTTCCGACAGCCTGCTGCTGGAAGCGCCGGAAGGGCACGCGGCGGAGGGAACGGTGCAGGGCTTTGCCGTGTTCCGGCGGGAGGTAACGCATGATGGAAACACATAACTGCTGGTGGAAGGAACGGGTGTTCTATGAGATCTACCCGCGCAGCTTTCAGGATTCCAATGGGGATGGAATCGGAGATCTGCGTGGTATTATCTCCCGCCTGGACTATCTCCAGTGGCTTGGGGTAGGTGCCGTGTGGCTCTGTCCCATCTATGACTCGCCCAATGCCGACATGGGCTATGATATCCGGAACTATGAGTCAGTCATGGCGGAATTCGGAACGATGGAGGATTTCGACGAGCTGGTGACGCAGCTGCACCGCCGCGATATAAAGCTTGTAATGGATCTGGTCGTGAATCACACCTCAGACGAACATCCGTGGTTTCTGGAGGCCAGAACGGCGAAGGACATCCCATACCGGGATTATTATATCTGGCGTGATGGAAAGGATGGACGGGAGCCAAACAACTGGGCGTCGTTTTTTACTCCCTCGGCCTGGAGCTATGACGAGACCACAGCACAGTGGTATCTGCATCTGTTCTCCGAGAAGCAGCCGGATCTGAACTGGGAAAATCCCGAACTTCGGCAGGAAATTTACGGGATGATGAACCGCTGGCTGGATCGCGGCGTAGACGGGTTCCGGATGGATGTGATAAGCCTTCTGGCAAAGGATCCGCAGCTGCCGGATGGAACGGGAAGCGGCTATGTGTTTTCCCCGGAGTATTTTGCGTTCCAGCCCAGGCTGCACGACTATCTGCGGGAAATGCGAAGGGCGTGCTTTGACGGGCGGGACTGTATGTGTGTCGGGGAAACCAGCTTCGTCACCACGCAGAACGCCGGTTCTGTAGTAGACGACGGGCGGGAGCTGGATATGCTGTTCCAGTTTGACGTCATGGACATGGACAGCGGCGAGACCAAGTGGGATGCACGGCCCTTTGACCTGATGCGGTTCAAGCAGATCATCTCCGCATGGCAGGCGGCCATTGGGTGGAACACGCTGTTCTGGGGCAATCACGATCAGCCGCGCCTGGTCTCCCGGTTTGGCTGTACGCGGACAGAGACGCTGCGAAGGCGGAGCGCCACATGTCTTGCCACTGCCATGTATCTCCTGAGAGGAACCCCATTTTTGTATCAGGGTGAGGAGATCGGCATGACCAACTGTCCCTTTCCTGACATCAGCGAGCTGCGGGATGTAGAAAGCCTGAACCTGCTGCGCCAGGCCGCAGAAAGCAGCAGGATGGACTGGGCATGGCGGGGTGTCCGGAGCAAAGGCCGGGATAATGCCCGTACACCTATGCAGTGGGATGCGTCGCCCAATGGAGGCTTTACGGATGGAACACCGTGGATCATGGTCAATCCAAATACGCGGGAAATCAATGTGGCTGCGGCCATCCGCGACCCGGACTCGGTGCTGCATTATTATCGGGCGCTGCTTGCTCTGCGCAGAGAGCGGGATGTTCTGCAGTATGGCGATTTTTCGCTGCTGCTTCAGGAGCATCCCCAGGTGTTTGCCTATGCGCGGACTTTTGAGGGGCAGCAAATACGGATTTATTGCAACTTTACAGACCGGGATGCCCCGCTGCCGGAAGCCTTCTGTAAAGAGAAGGTGCTTCTGACCAACGTGAACTATGAGAAAACCGATGTTTTGCTTCCTTACGAAGCTGCGGTCGTTATGGCATAGAGCGGGAATACCCGTTAAAAACGGATTTATTCGTGGAGCTTGTCTCCAGGATATTTCCGCCGCCGCAGCTGCAAATCATGGGTGCAGTTCAATTGATTGGGTCTGCCGCAGATGCTTGCGGGGTTGATTTTCTCCAGATCAGATATTGGGGATTTGTCCCTCTTGATTTCCCATAAACCTTGCTGTATAATAGGATTTAAGATTTCAACAGGAGGAATCGGTATTATGTTAATTTCCACTAAGGGGCGTTACGCCCTGCGGGTGATGATTGATCTTGCGGAGCATCAGTCGGAAGAATTTATTTCCCTGAAGGAGATCGCCCAGCGGCAGGAGATTTCCGAAAAGTATTTGGAAAGCATTATCCGGATACTGGTCAAGGCCAAGGTGGTGGAAAGCCTCCGGGGCAAGGGCGGCGGCTATCGGCTGCGCAAGGCTCCGGAGCAATACACAGTGGACAGCATTCTGCGGCTGACGGAGGAATCTCTGGCTCCCGTGACCTGCCTGGAAAGCAATGCCGAGGCCTGTTCCCGTTCCGGCGGCTGCCGAACCCTGGCTCTGTGGCAGGGACTGGACAAGGTGATCCGGGAGTATCTGGAAAGCGTCACCATTGCGGACCTTGCCGACCAGGGAGCCGCCGGAGACGACTATGTAATCTGAATGCGGCCACCCGCTTCCCGGCCTGGGAAGCGGGTTTTTCCGGCCTTTTCAATGTGTACTATATTCCTACAAGGATAATAGGAAAATATTTTAAAAAACCTATTGACAAGATAGGAATATAGGTGTATTATCTAGCCATCGAATCTGAGCAGACCAAACGAAAGGAGCGGATTGCAATGTTTGTTAATAAGTCTAGCTGTTGTTGTCGAATGCATATCTCCCGGGCATATCCGTATGGCGGGGTGCATTCGTATACCTTGTGCTGCACCTGAACATGATTTTTCCGAAGGGATATCATAACGCCATTTGCCCGGGAGCTTATCGAAGCCCCGGCATTTTTTGTGCTTGGATTCCCTGAATTTATTACAAAAAGAGAGGAATTAACCATGAAAAACTTCATTAAGAAAATCGGCGCCGTATTCCTGAGCCTGACCGTGACCGCTTCCCTGTTTGCCGGCTGCGGTGCCAAGACCGAGGCTCCCGTAGCCTCCGCTGAGGACAAGGGCAGCTTCCGCACCCTGGACGAGATCAAGTCCAGCGGCACCATCAACATCGGCGTTTTTTCCGACAAGAGCCCCTTCGGCTATGTAGATGAGAACGGCGAGTATCAGGGCTATGACGTGTACTTCGGCAACCGGATCGGCCAGGATCTGGGCGTGAAGATCAACTACGTCTCCACCGAGGCCGCCAACCGGATTGAGTATCTGCAAACCGGTAAGGTGGACATCATTCTGGCAAACTTCACCGTCACCCCCGAGCGAGCCCAGGAAGTGGACTTCGCCCTTCCTTATATGAATGTGGCTCTGGGCGTTATCTCCCCGGAGAACGCGGTGATCACTTCTCTGGATCAGATCGGTGCCGATGACCAGGTCATCGTCATCTCCGGCACTACCGCCGAGACCTATCTGGAAAAGAACAACCCGGAAATCAAGCTTCAGAAGTACGACGCCTACGCCGAGGCCAAGACCGCTTTTGAAAACGGCAACGGCGTAGCCTGGGCTAACGACAACACCGAGGTCATCGCCTTCTCCATTGAGAATCCCGGCTACACCGTGGGCATTCCCTCTCTGGGCAGCGCGGACACCATCGCTCCCGCCGTCACCAAGGGCAACACCACGCTGCTGAACTGGCTGAATGACGAGATCAAGACCCTGGGCACCGAGAACTTCTTCCACGCCGACTATGAGGCAACCCTGCTCGACACCTACGGCAAGGATTACGAGGACACCCTGGTGGTTGAGGGCGGCGTTGTCGCCGGTGCCGAAGCTGACACCACTGCCGAAACCGTAGAGCCTAAGGGCACCATCACCGTTGCCGCCTCCCCCACCCCCCATGCGGAGATTCTGGCCGAGGCTGCGAAGATTCTGGAAAGCGAAGGCTGGGAGCTGAAGGTCACCGAGTTTGAGGACTATGTCCAGCCCAACCTGGTGGTAGACAGCGGTGAGATCGACGCCAACTACTTCCAGCATGTCCCCTATCTGGACAATTTCAATGAGGAAAAATGATGGCCCAGGGCATCTGGGACACCTGCTATATGACAATCGTCGCCACCTTCTTCGGCTATGTCATCGGCCTGCCCCTGGGCATTGCCCTGACCCTGTCGGACGAAAACGGCATCACCCCAAACCGGGCGGTGTACCGGATTCTGGATATTATCATCAACATTACCCGGAGCATTCCCTTCCTGATTCTGCTGATTCTGGTTATGCCCCTGACGAAGCTCTTGGTCGGCAAAACCTACGGCTCCACCGCCACCATCGTTCCCCTGACCCTGGCCGCCGCCCCGCTGATTGGCCGGATGGTGGAGTCTTCCCTGAAAGAAGTTCCTGCCGGGGTCATAGAGGCGGCGCTGAGTATGGGCGCGAAAACCGGCACCATTGTCCAGAAAGTGCTCATCGGCGAGGCCAGAACCTCCCTGCTGGTAGGCGGCACCATCGTGCTGGGCACGGTGCTGGGCTACTCCGCCATGGCAGGCGTCATCGGCGGCGGCGGTCTGGGTGACATTGCCATCCGCTACGGCTACTACCGCTACGACACCGCCGTGATGCTGGTGACTCTGGTGTTCATTGTGGCCATTGTGCAGCTTTTGCAGGGATTGGGCAATCTGGCCGCCCGGAAAATCGATCACAGAAAATAAGGCGGAATACTTATGGATTTTACGGTTATGAAAGCCTATCTGCCCCGATACTGGGAGGCATTGCTGCTGACCCTCCGCATCGGCTGGCAGGGCGTAGCCCTTGCCCTGGTTCTGGGCATTGCCTGCGCCGTGGCGGTGCACTGGAAAATACCGGTGCTCCGGCAAATCGTAGGCGGCTATATTGAGCTGTTTCGCAATACCCCTCTGCTGGTGCAGCTGTTTTTCCTGTACTTTGCCCTGCCGAAAATCGGCCTGCGCATTTCCGCGGAAACCTGCGGTATCCTGGGTCTGGGACTTCTGGGCGGCGCCTACATGGCAGAAACCTTCCGCAGCGGCCTGGAGAATATCCCGGCCATCCAGACGGAAAGCGCCCAGAGCCTTGGCATGAGCCCGGCTCAGGTTTTCGGCTTCGTGATTCTTCCCCAGGCAGTGACCTCCAGCGTCCCGGGATTGCTGGCAAATCTCATCTTTCTTCTGAAAGAGACCAGCGTCTTTTCCACCGTCAGCCTGATGGATCTGATGTTCACCGCCAAAGACCTGATCGGAATGTACGCAAAAACCATTGAGTGCCTGACCCTGCTGGTGGGCTTCTATCTGATCATGCTGCTGCCTGTGTCGATTTTGGGCAGCTGGCTGGAAAGGAGGCTGCGCTATGCAGAGTTTGGGGATTGATGTGCTCTTCAAGGGCACGAACTTCCTGCGCTTACTCGGCGGTCTGTGGGTGGCTATCCGCATCAGCCTGATCTCCGTAGCCATCAGCATCGTGCTGGGCATTTGCATGGGTATGCTCATGACCTCCAAAAGCAAGGTTTTGAAGGTGATTTTCCGGATTTACCTGGAAATCGTTCGAATCATGCCGCAAATGGTGCTGCTGTTCGTGGTGTATTTCGGCACTACCCGGGTCTTTGGCTGGAATCTGGAGGCGGAGACCGCGGCCATCATCGTCTTCAGCTTCTGGGGCACGGCGGAAATGGGCGACTTGGTTCGGGGGGCTTTGCAAAGCATTCCCGTGATTCAGTGGGAAAGCGCCCAGGCTCTGGGCATGAGCCCCTTGCAGGTCTACACCCTGGTGATTCTGCCCCAGACCTTCCGGCGGCTGATCCCCCTGTCCATCAATCTCATCACCCGGATGGTGAAGACCACCAGTCTCGTGATGATGATCGGCATTGTGGAGGTGCTGAAGGTGGCTCAGCAGATCATCGAGGCCAACCGGCGTGTCTCTCCCAACGCCGCCTTCGGGGTTTTCGGCGTGGTATTTTTGCTGTATTTCCTGATTTGCTGGCCCATCAGCCGACTGGCGGGGTATTTGGAGAAAAGGTGGTCATAACCGTGGAAAATGTACTTCTGAGCGTGCGGCATCTGAAAAAAGCCTTCGGCGAGCACGCGATTTTTGAGGATTTTAATCTGGACGTTCACAAGGGCGAGGTAGTGGTCATCATTGGCCCCTCCGGCTGCGGCAAGAGTACCCTCCTTCGCTGCCTGAACGGTCTGGAACCTATCCAGGCCGGCGAAATTCTCCTGGACGGAGAGCCGGTGCTTCGGGACAGCCCCTCCATTACCCGGATGCGCCAGAAAATCGGCATGGTCTTCCAGAGCTATGAGCTCTTTCCCCACAAGACCATTCTGGAAAACATTCTGCTGGCACCGATGAAGGTGCAGAAGCGGCCTCGTGCCGAGGTCGAGAAAGAAGCACTGGAGCTTCTGCAAAAGGTGGGCCTTGCCGACCGGAAGGACGACTACCCCCGGCAGCTGTCCGGCGGTCAGAAGCAGCGGGTGGCCATCGTCCGGGCCCTGTGTATGCACCCGGAAATCCTGCTTCTCGACGAGATCACCGCCGCTCTCGACCCGGAAATGGTTCGGGAGGTGCTGGAGGTGGTGCTGTCTCTGGCAAGATCCGGCAGCACCATGGTCATTGTCACCCATGAGATGAATTTTGCCCGGGCCATTGCCAACCGGATTCTTTTCATTGAAAACGGCGCGGTGGTGGAGCAGTCCGACGACCCCAAGGCCTTCTTCGCCAGTCCCAAAACTGACCGAGCCAAGGCCTTCCTCAAGTCCTTCGACTACGACGAATAAGCAAAGCCCCCGGCGATGCCGGGGGCTTTCCCTATTTAACCCATAACCTTTGCCAGCTTTTGCAGCACCCGGCTGTTGACCTCCAGGTAGTAGGCCGCCTCCGCGGTGGTCATATCCGCGTCGTTCCACTTTTCAAAGGCCGCGTCAATTTCTGTCATTTTCGAGAGCATATTCCCATACTTTGTCAGCAGGGAGAAATCCGTAGGATTCTTGGTGTACTGAGCCATCAGGTCGCAGTATTCGTCGTAGAATTCCTCATAGGCATCCATGGCCTTCTTGAATTCCGGGCGGATGGCACTTTCTCCTTGTGCTTCCTCTGTCTCTTCCGATGCAGCTGCGGCCTTCGGAGTTGTCCTAGTTTCAACATCCTCAATCACATCATCAGATGCAATGTACTTATCATCAAGTCGAGTAACATAAA
>UQXG01000103.1 GCA_900544945.1 uncultured Eubacteriales bacterium
AGGGGCGCTGCCGAAAAGCCGCCCCCTTAAGAATCCCCCGGCCGCTCCGCCGGAAGCGCATCAAAATCTATCGGGTTGCTATGGACGGTTTATTTGGAAGTCCGCAGATTGATGAGGGCCTTTGCGTGATGTTTTTCCTGAATTTTACAAAAAAACGCTATTGCTTTTTGCACGGAAGCGGCATAATAAAGCAGTATGAAAAGGAGATGGAGAAAGAAACATGACATTTGAAGAAGTCCGCCGGGATCCGGCGGTTCGGGTATATATCACCCAGGCCGATGCCTCCATGCAGGCTCTGGGCTTTACGGAGCACAGCTTTGCCCATGTTTCCCGGGTCTCCCAGGTGGCCGGAGATATTCTCAAAACCCTTGGCTATCCGGAGCGGACGGTGGAGCTTGCCAGAATTGCCGGGTATCTGCATGACATCGGCAATATTGTCAATCGGGTGGATCACAGCCAGAGCGGCGCGGTAATGGCTTTCCGAATTTTGGACAGAATGAATTTCCCGCCGGAGGAGATCGCCACCATTGTCACTGCCATCGGCAACCACGATGAGGGCAACGGCACTCCGGTAAACGCCGTGGCGGCTGCCCTGTTCCTGGCGGATAAGTCCGATGTCCGCCGGTCCCGCGTGCGGAAAACCGCGGATATTTCCCAGGATATCCATGATCGGGTAAACTACTCCGTTACCAAATCCGAGCTGAGCGTGGATCTGGAAAGACACACCGTGACATTGGAGCTGGTGGTGGATACCACCGTCAGTTCGGTGATGGAATACTTTGAGATTTTCATGAAGCGAATGGTGCTGTGCCGGAAGGCGGCGGAGCGGCTTGGCTTACAGTTCCAATTGACAATTAACGGACAACCTCTTATCTGATGGCATACAGATGCCCCCTTGCCGCATAGAGTTGCGGCAAGGGGGCGTTTTCATTGGTTGGTGATTACGATGTGTACTTTGGTCATCGGCAGTCCGGCCGGGTGCAGGTGCAGCGGCAGGGGCTTTACTACCGGTTCCAGTGCCGGTGTCGGCTGACCGGAGACGTGGTGTGCCGTCTGTACATCCTCTGCGGCGGCAGGCGGGAGAATCTGGGAGTGGTGGTTCCCATGGACGGGGGCTTCGGGCTGGATACCCGGGTGCCTGTCAAGCACTTTCTGGAAGGACAGCCGGAATTTTCTCTGGAGCCTCGACAGGAAACGGACGGGGGAACCTTTGCACCCATTGTCCCGGAGGAACCCTTTTCCTACATAGAACGGCTGAAAACCGGCTTTTTAGTCAGAAAATACGGAGAAATCGGAGTGTTATTTCCGGATACTCAGAGCGACAGCTCCAATCCCACCGGGCAGTGGTCAGAACCGAAAATGTCGGAATAAATGGGAGCTGCCTGGATTTTGTCCGCAATCCGATTGGAGACCAGGAAGTAGTCAATGCGCCAGCCGGCATTGTTCTTTCTTGCCTGGAAGCGATAGCTCCACCAACTGTAGATGCCGGTGGCATCGGGGTTCAGATATCGGAAGGTGTCCGTAAAGCCCGCATCCAGCAGCCGGGTGAAGCTTTCCCGTTCCTCGTCGGAAAAACCGGCGTTTCCCCGGTTGGGGCCGGGATTTTTCAGGTCAATTTCCTGATGGGCAACGTTCAGGTCGCCGCAGGCGATGACGGGCTTCCGGATGTCCAGTTCCCGCAGATAGTTTCGGAATGCTTCGTCCCATTTCAGTCGGTGGTCGATCCGGGCAAGCCCCTGCTGAGCGTTGGGTGTGTAGCAGGTGACGAGAAAAAAGTCCGGGTATTCCAGGGTGATGAGCCGACCTTCCGTGTCCAGCTCCGGCACACCCACGCCGTACCGGACGGAAAGAGGCTGGGTCTTGGCAAAAATGGCGGTGCCGGAATAGCCCTTTTTCTCGGCATAGTTCCAGAAGTCCATATAGCCCGGCAGAGGATGGTCGATCTGCCCCGCCTGAAGCTTAGTCTCCTGCAAACAGAGAAAGTCCGGATCCAGGGCATTCACGGCTTCGGCAAAGCCTTTGCCCACGCAGGCACGAAGGCCGTTTACATTCCAGGAAATGAATTTCATGATTTGTCCTCCTGCGGCTGGATAGTATCTTTAAGAATCAGGCTGTCCCGGCGGATGGTGGTGTTCCGGCTGCCGCTGACCACGGTAATCTCCTTCACCGGCAGCAGCTCCATGCAGGTCATGGACAGGCAGGCGCAGGCCAGGGAAAACCGGCTGTCGCTCAAGGCTTCCGAGGTGTCTGAAATGCCGATGGTCACCGCATCCTCCGTCTGTTCCAGCTGATAGAGCACGGTGCCTCGGGGCAGGGGAGAGGTCAGCTCCTTGTCCGCCGGTCCCATCAGATAGAAGGCCAGCAGGTAGCGCAGATTGTCCCGGTGGCCGGAGCCTTCCCGGATTTCCCCGGCGATCTCCGGCCCCAGCCCCCGGCTGGGATTCTCCCGGAGATAGTAGAAGGTCACAGGTTCCTTGACCCGCTCGGCGCAGCCGGGCAGCAGACAGATCAGCGTGGCGGCGGTGAGAATCAGGCAAAGCAATCGTTTCATTCCGCATCCACCTCCGCGTCAAAGGCCGGGAAGATCACCCGGAAGGTGGTTCCCTTTCCGGGCTCGCTTTCCAGGGTGATTTCCCCTCGATTCCGGTGCACAATGCCCCGGACAATGGCAAGACCCAGTCCGCTGCCGCCGGTTTGGCGGGAGCGGGCTTTGTCTACCCGGTAGAATCGCTCAAACACATGGTCGATGGCATCGGCGGGAATGCCCATGCCCGTATCGCTGACCTCCAGCACCACATTGTCCTCCTGGCGGTGGAGAGTAACGGTGAGACTGCCGCCGGGCTGATTGTACTTAATGCCGTTTTCCATCAGATTGAAGACGATCTGATAAAGATCATCCTCCAGAATCAGAATGGTGCTGTCCTGCTCCAGCTCCAGATGGATGGCGACCCCTGCCTTCTGGGCATTGCTTTTCAGCATCCGGGCCACCCGCCGGACGGTGGGGGCCAGATAGATAATCTCCAAATCCTGATTGGTTGCGCCCTCCGAGCGGGTCAGCGTCAGCAGCTTTTCCGTCATTCGGTTCAGCCGCTCGGCTTCGTTGCCGATGTCACCTACGAATTCCCGGGTGGTCTCCAAATCCATGTCGTACTGCAAAATGGAGTCCGTCAGCAGCTTAATGGAGGCCAAGGGGGTTTTCAGCTCGTGAGAAGCATCGGAGACGAACCGACTGCGCTTTTGCTCGGAATTCTGGAGCTTTTCCGTCAGCTCGTTGAATTCGTTGCCCAGAATGGTAAGCTCATCGTTGCCTCCCAGGTCTACCTTGTGGGAGTAGTCGCCCTCCCGGATAATCCGCATGGAGGCCATGATCCGGTTCAGCCTTCGGGAGTAGGTGTTGGCAAAGGCCACGGAGAACAGCAGCACCACTGCCTCCAGCAGGAAGGTGATGAAGAAGATCGTCCGCTGGAGGGACTGAATGAGCTTTCCCTGGGTGGTGTCGAAATCCGTCATGTATACGCAGCCCACAATGGTGCCGTAGTAGAACACCGGAGTGGCGGCCCGGCAGTCGATGGTTCCGCTGCGATACTTCCAGGAGCACACGTCGTTGCCCTCCAGGGCGGTGAGAATCTCCGGAAGCAGGGCATAGGAGCCCACCTGAGCCCCACTGCTGTCGTAGAGGGTGCAGCCGGCCTGATCTGTGACCAGGAGCCGGGAGGCTTTCAGGCTTTCGATCTGCCCGATGACGGCGGAGACCGTGGAGCTGTTCATCACTTCCAATGTGGAAACCTCGTCGGAGGCCAGCAGACATTTTTCAATCATGCTGGACTTTTTGCTCTCATAGAACAGATTCTGGCAGGCAATGGAGCAGTAGATATTCAGAATCAGCAGCACCACCAGGGTGATGACCACATAGGTCATGGCGTAGCGGTACTGGGATTTTCGGAAGCCGCGGATGGCGGTACTGTTATTTTCGGAAGTAATAGCCAACGCCCCATTTCGTCAGAATATATTTGGGCTCCGCGGGATTTTCCTCCAGCTTTTCCCGAAGCCGGCGGATGTGCACATCCACCGTCCGAATGTCACTGCGGTATTCATAGGCCCAGATGGTGTCCAGCAGTGCCTCCCGGGAGTAGACCCGGTTGGGGTTGCGCATCAAGAATTCGATGACATCGAATTCCTTTGCGGTCAGGTCTGCCAGCTCCCCGCCCCGGTAGGCATTCCGGGCGTCCAGATCCAATGTGATGGTGCCGATGGTCAGGGTATTCCCCGGGGCCTTTTTTTCTGCCGAGCCTGCCCGGCGGAGCAGTGCCCGGATCCGGGCCTTCAGCTCCAGAATGTTGAAGGGCTTGGTCAGGTAGTCGTCGGCCCCATGCTCAAAGCCCATGAGCTTGTCCATGTCGTCGGTTTTTGCCGTGAGCATGATGATGGGAATGTCCGAGAATTCCCGGATTTTCGTGCAGGCGGTGAGCCCGTCCATATTGGGCATCATCACGTCCAGCACTACCAGGTCGGGATTCTGCTCCCGGACGGCCTGGACGGCTTCCAGCCCGTCGCTGCCGGTGATGACCTCATAGCCCTCGTTTTGAAGATTGAAGCGAATGCCCTTGACCAGCAGGGCCTCGTCGTCTACAACCAGAATTTTCATCTTATCCTCCTACTGTGATCAGCTCCAGAATGGCCTCCGCCTTCTTTTCGCCGATGCCTTCCACTTTCGTAATCTCCTCAAGGGCCCGGAAGGAGCCGTTCTGCTGCCGATAGGCGACAATCCGCTCTGCCAGCACCCGGCCGATGCCCGGCAGGGCGGTGAGGGTGTCCGCGTCCGCGGTGTTGATGTTTACGGGAAAAGAAACCGTCTCCTCCGGCACCGTTTCTGCCGCGGCGGTGGCGGCAGCGGTGGGGGCGGTTTGCATCTGTGGGGAAACCGCCAGGGTAACGGTGCCGGAGCCGGTATTGCGCCCAACAAACAGCCCCAGGGTAAAGCCCACAAACAGGGCCGTAACCACCGCCAGCAGGACGGAAACCTTATTTTTCATGGGGAACAACCCTCCCGCATTGACTAGATTCCAAAAAGCTGTTATAATATGCACATATTATACACGATTTTTTTTCGCCGGACAAGTCCGGTGATGGCTTCTTGAGGGATAATTATGAAAAAATTCAGATGTCTTGCCCTGCTGCTGTCCTGCCTGTTGGCGGTGCAGTGCTTTTTCCTTCCTGCCTCGGCTCAGATGGAGACCACCGAGACCCTGGAAACCCTGCCCACGGAGTCGGCAGATATGACCGCCCAGACCGCGGACATCCCCTTCGGCCAGGTGTGTATTCAGAAGGGCTGCCGCACCATCAACAGTATGTCCCCTCTGGCAGGCAGTGAGCGGAAGCTGGATACCGCCCTGTCCGCGTTTCTCTATGAGACCACCACCGACACGGTGGTCTATGCCTACAACCCGGATATGAAGGTGCACCCCGGTACGCTGGCCAAGATCGTCATGGCTCTGATCGTCATCGAAAACTGCAATATGGACGATGTGGTCACGGTCACGGAAGGCATTCAGTCCTATGTGCCCATGGGCGTTAACAAGGTTCAGTCGGAAAGCCTGAAAAGTAACGAGCAGCTGAAGGTCAAGGACTTGCTGTACGCCCTGCTTCTGATCAACGCCAACGATGCCGCCGTGGCTTTGGCGCACCACGTTTCCGGCACCACCGATGCCTTCCTGGAGCTGATGAACGCCCGGGTCAAGCAGATGGGCTGCGCCAATACCCAGTTCGGCAACGTCTCCGGTCTGTACACCGCGGAATCTTCCAGCACCGCCCGGGATATGGCCATCATTGTCAAGACCGCCATCCAGAACGAGAATTTCAAGGAAATCTTCGGGGCCAAGAGCTATACCATCCCCGATACCAACCTGGTTCAGGGTCGTAAGGAATTCAAGACCCAGAACTATATGATTGACGACAGCACCTTGCAGGATTTCTATGACGACCGGGTCACCGGCGGCTTTGCCTCCTATTATGAGTCCTACGGCGCCTCCATCGTCTGTACCGCGGAATCCAAGAACATGAACTATATTGCCGTCATTCTGGGAGCCACCCGTACCTTTGCCGAGAATGGCTGGCAGCCGAAAGTCTACGGTAACTTCAACGAAATGTCCGATCTGCTGGACTATGCCTTCAGCTCCTTCAAGGTCAACCGGATTATCTACGACGGCATGGCACTCAGTTCCTTCAAGGTCAACGGCGGCGAGTGCAACGTGGTGGGCGAGGCCAAGGTGAACGTGGACAGCGTGGTACCGGAAAAGGCTCAGATGAAGAATATTCAGATGAACTATACCGCCGTAGGCGGCGGCCTGTCCGCTCCCATCCAGAAGGATCAGCTCATTGCCACGCTGGAGGTGGTGTACCGGAACTCGGTGCTCACCGAGGTGGAGGTTTACGCTATGTGCGATGTGAAGCCAGCCGATCAGACCGGGGTTGTCATCCACTCGGTGGTTAAGCGGAGTTCCGGCGGAGGTTCAGGCTTCCTGTCAGTGGTGGGCACCATTTGCGTCATTGTTCTGGGTGCGGCCATTGCCTATCTGGCCTTTAACGCCTATATGCGCACCCGAATCCGAGCCCGGCGGCGGAAACGCCGTGCCCAGCGCAGGAGGAACGGCTGATGTTAAACTGGGAACAGTTGGAGGCGCAGTGCGATGCCTGTACCCGGTGCGGCCTGTGCGAGACCCGGCACAACGTGGTGTTCGGGGCAGGGAACCGGCAGGCGGACATCCTGTTCGTAGGGGAGGGACCCGGGGAGCAGGAGGATTTGCAGGGCGAACCTTTCGTAGGCCCGGCGGGAAAGCTATTGGATGATATGCTGTCCATTATTGACCTGTACCGGCAGGAAAATTGCTATATCTGCAACATTGTCAAGTGCCGTCCGCCCCGCAACCGGGATCCCCTGGAAACGGAGCAGGACGCCTGCATTGGCTTTTTGCGCAATCAGGTGGCGCTGGTCAGACCTCAGATCATTGTCTGCCTGGGTCGGATCGCTGCCAAGCGGCTCATTGACCCGGAGTACCGGATTACCCGGCAGCATGGCCAGTGGGTGCGCAAGGGGGATTTCTGGATGACGGCCATTTATCATCCTTCCGCCCTCCTGCGGGACGTGACCAAGCGGCCGGAAACCTTCGAGGATTTGCTGTCCATCCGGGCGAAAATCCAGGAGCTGGGTCTTTGCGGCACAAAGACGGAATGAGCGCACTGTGCTTTCTGCTTGAATGTGCCTTGCATTCAAGCAGAAAAAGCGTTGGAAGTACCGGCACCGGAGGCAGCTTTGCCCGGGAAATGCGGAAATAACAGTTGACATTTCCGCCGCCGTCCGTTATAATAATCAGGCTTAATCGCCCTGCTAGTGTAGCACAGTCGGTAGTGCATCTCACTCGTAATGAGAAGGTCGCCTGTTCGAGTCAGGTCACTAGCTCCATGAAATCCCCTCGAAACCGTGATGGTTTCGGGGGGATTTTGCGTATTTTTAGAACTTTTTGAGAAAGTGGGTTTTTGCTGTTTTAGGTGCTGCCTAACATTTGCCTAACAAGTGTGAAATTTATGCTTGCCTTGCAAGTAGTCGCTCCATATTGGCGGCGGCTTCCTGTTCTGCAGTTTGCAGGCTGTGGCTGTAGATATTCATTGTGGTGCTTGTCTCTCGGTGGCCTAGGATAGCCGATACTGTGCGTACATCCGTACCGGCCGCAATCTGCAAGGTTGCCTTTGTGTGCCGCAGTCCATGGAAGGGGATCATGGGCAGTTTGTCCGCTTCGGCTTTATCGGCGTTGTAGTGGTTGAGAATATCTTGCAAGGCACTGTAGGGGGTGTATCGCACCTCCTCATGCTGTTTTGGTTTCTTGTCTGTACTGCGGGGCATCGCTGGACGCTTCAGGCTGTCCAGCACCGAAGTCCGTGTGCTTTTGGCAACAACAGCCTCGGCGTGTGCCTGTCTCTTTCCATCGATGTTGAGCAAAGTATCCAGCTCCACCAAACGGGCATTTTTGCTTCGCAGTTCTTCTTCGTAAAGGAATGGCTTTCCGACTTCCTCCTTTGCGGCAGCCTGCTACTGATAGAGGTTATCCAGTTGGGCCTTTGCCGCCTCCAGACGCTGGGGCATCTGGGCGAGGGCATTGTCGATACGGGTAAGATTTCCGCGAGGGTCTGTACCAAGGGTTGCCCGGTGGGTCATCTGTCCTT
>UQXG01000104.1 GCA_900544945.1 uncultured Eubacteriales bacterium
ACATTCTTCATTTTCTGAGCTCCTGCGACCCGCTCTCGCGGACAGCTTGCATATATTAGCACGCCCCTTCCCTTTTGTCAAGCACTTTTTGCGTTTTTATTGCTGATTTTTTCGATCCTTGGGATGCAGTCTGTCGTCACGCCTTTTCTGGTGCTTCAAGCGTTTTCGGAGGATGCCTCTGCCCGCCGGCGACCACTGTAAATAAGGCACGCCCAGGCAGCGAATGGTACTCAGATGCCAGAATATCCCGATAAGCCCCGCGGCAATTCCCCAGAACCCAAAGAAAGCCGCCAACACTCCCAGTCCAAACCGGCATACCCGAATGGCCTCCGCCAAATCCCGGTTGGGCAAAATAAAGCCGCAGACCCCCGCGATGCTCACCACAATCAGCACCACCGGAGAAATCAGCCCCGCCTCCACTGCCGCCGTTCCCACCACAATGCCGCCGATGGTGGAGACGGACTGGCCAATAGCCTGGGGCAGATGAACGCCGGATTCCTGCAATAGCTCAAAGGCAATCAGAAGTCCCAGTGCCTCCGCCGCCGTGGAAAAGGGTACCTCCTGACGGCTGGTCAGGATAATATTCAGCAGCCGCTCCGGCAGAAGCCCCGGATGGAACTCCACCAGCGCAATATACACGGCAGTCAGCAGCAGATTCAGAATCAGCGCGCCATAGCGCAGAACCCGGATGCAGGAAGCGGAAATATAATCCCGGCTCCGGTCTTCCATACTCTCCATGAGATAACCGAAGGTGGCCGGTGCCAGGTAGCCAAGGGGCAAGCCATCCACCAACAGCCCCACCCGTCCGTCCAGCAGTCCCTGGCTGAACCGGTCAGGCCGCTCGGTATATTGAATCAGCGGAAAGGCAGTGATGCGGGAGCCGGTGACGTACTCCTCCACTGCCGAGGGAGAAATCAGCGCGTCAATGTCGATTTCCTTGAGCCTTTCCTTCATTTTCTCTACCAGTCCGGGGTTGGTCAGACCATCAATCCATACCACCGCCACATTGGTCAGGCTCCGTCTTCCCACGGTTAAGGCAAAAATCCGTAGATCCGGCGTCCGAAGATGCCGCCGCAGGAGGCTTGTATTGATGCGGATGGTCTCCACGAAAGCATCCTTTGGCCCCTTGACGGTGTTCTCCACCTCCGGGGCATCCGGCCCCCGGTTGACCCCGGTTTTGATTTCAAAAGCAATGGCTCCGGCCTCCGGGAACAGCACCACGCAGAAGCCGTTGACCAGCTTTTTGAAAACCGTCTGCAAATCCTCGCAAGGCTCCGCCACACTGTTGTACACCGCTCCGTGGAGGGCTTTCTCGTAAAGCTCCCCCATGGTCTGCCCCCGCAGGTGCTCCGTAATGGGCTTGAGAATATACTCCGACATATCCCCGCCGGATACCAGCCCATCGATGGCATAGGCGTAAATGGTAAAGCCGCAGCACCGAAGCTGCCTGGGAATAAAATCACTCACCTCCGGGAACTGCCCCCGGATTTCCCTGTCCGTCACCTGATTCACCTCAAAAGTCAGTCTGTCCGGATATTGCTTTTTTTACTCCATAATGTTATAGTATTTCATATTGGCTTTCGGGAGGCGCGTTATGAGCGGCATCAAAAGCATTCGTCAGCAGACGAACAACCGGTTTCTCAACTGCTTTGAGCTGGAGGCCGTCCACCGGGACGGTCGGGTTTCTCCTTATTATGTGGCCTCTCGGGCCAAGGATGTGGCGTCTCTGAAGGCCGTCACCCACGAAAACAATCCGGACGGGGTAATTCTCTATGGGATTTACGGGCAGCAGAGAGATCGGGTGGTGCTCATCCGCCAGTACCGCTACCCGCTTGGGGACTATCTATATGAATTTCCCGCGGGGCTTGTGGAGGATGGGGAGGAAATGACACAGGCCGGTATCCGGGAAATGTTCGAGGAAACCGGGCTGACCTTCACGCCGGCGGAGGCAGGTTCCTTTTCCCGTCCCTTCTTCACCACCGCCGGAATGACCGACGAAAGCTGCGCCATGCTCTTCGGCTACTGCGCCGGTACGCCGACCAGCGCGAACGAGGAGGCCTCCGAGGAAATCCAGGTGATTCTGGCCGACCGAGCGGAGGCGAAACGGATTTTGCGGGAAGAAAACGTGGCTCTGATGTGCGCCTATATGCTCATGCATTTCATTGCCAGTCCCGGCGATCCTCTGGCGTTTATTAAGGAGTAACGATATATGTCTCATACCATTGCCGCGGTATCCACCGGAAATCAGGTCAGCGCCATCGGCATTCTGCGCCTGAGCGGCGACGACTGCATCGCCGTTGCCGACCGGGTATTTACCGCAAACAATCATCACCCCCTTACCGAAGCGGCCAACCGGAAGCTGGTTCTGGGCTCTCTCCGGGACAAGCAGGGTCGGGTCATCGACCAGTGCATGGCTGTTGTCGCGAGAGCCCCTCACAGTTATACCGGAGAGGACACCGTGGAATTTCACTGCCACGGCTCCCCTGCCGTTCTGGCCGCCGGGCTGGAAGGGCTGTACCTGGCAGGGGCCAAGCCCGCCCGCCGAGGGGAATTCACCAAGCGGGCCTTTCTGAACGGGAAGCTGGCACTGACCCAGGCGGAGGCGGTCATTGATCTCATCGAGGCAGACTGCGCCGATGCCGCCGCCAACGCCGCCGGTCAGGTGGGCGGCGCGCTGCAAAAGCGGCTTGCCCCGGTGTATGACGATCTGGTGAATCTGTGCAGCCATTTTCACGCGGTGCTGGACTATCCCGACGAGGACATCGAGGATTTCGGCCTGAACAACTACTACGGTCTTCTGAAAAAGGATGCCAAGCAGCTGTACGCGCTGCTGCAAACCTACTCCCAGGGGCGGATTCTCCGTCAGGGCGTGGCCGCGGCCATCGTAGGAAAGCCCAATGTGGGAAAATCCAGCCTCCTCAACGCCCTGGCAGGCTACGACCGGGTGATCGTCACCGACATTCCCGGCACTACACGGGACACGGTGGAGGAAACCGTGATGCTGGGCTCCACCCGGCTCCGGCTGATGGACACCGCCGGAATCCGGGACACCTCGGATACCGTGGAAGCCATGGGCGTAGAGCGTTCCCGGCAGGCAATCGAAAACGCCGATCTGGTGATTTTCGTCTGCGACGGCTCCCGGCCCTTGGATGCGGAAGACGAAGCCATCATTGAACTGTGTGAGAATCAGGAGAAGGCCATCGCCCTCATCAACAAAACCGATCTGGGTCGTGCGGTAGAGCCCGGCGATCTTCCCTTTCTGATGGTGGTTCCCTTCTGCGCCAAAACCGGAGAGGGACTGGAGCAATTGGCTCAGGCGGTGGACGGGCTGTTTGAAAACCAGCTGCCCTGCGACGGTTCCATTCTGACCAACGCCCGACAATTTGATGCCTGCCGCCGAGCCTATGAGGCTATGCTTCAGGCGCTGCAAAGCTTGGGGCTGGGGCTGACCCCGGACGCGGTGCTGACCGACGTAGAGCAGGCCATGGAGGCCATGGGCGAAGTCACCGGCGCAACCGTCCGGGAGGATATCACCGCCCGGATTTTCGAGCGGTTCTGTGTTGGAAAGTAAGGAAGGATAAACCATGATATATTTAGACAATTCCGCCACCACCAAGCCCTGCCCCCAGGCCGTGGAGGCGATGACAAAAGCGCTTACGGAAAACTGGGGCAATCCCTCGGCTCTCTACGGCTTCGGCATTGACGCCGCCCGGCAGCTGCGCCAGGCCCGGCACACCGTGGCCGCCGCCCTGGGAGCGGAGCCCGACCGGGTCTTTTTCACCTCCGGCGGCACTGAGGCAGACAATTGGGCTCTTTTCGGCACCGCCAAACGGCTGGGCAAGCGGGGAAAGCACATCGTCACCACCGCCATCGAGCATCACGCCATTCTGAACTCCATGAAGGAGCTGGAAGGACAGGGGTTTGAAGTCACCTATTTGCTGCCCGATTCCCAGGGGCGGGTCTCGGTGGACGACCTGAAGGCCGCTCTGCGTAAGGACACCATTCTGGTGTCAATTATGATGGTCAACAACGAGGTAGGCTCCGTCATGCCCATTTCTCAGATGGCAAAGCTCACCCACCGACTCTGCCCGGACGCAATCTTTCACACCGATGCTGTTCAAGGCTTTTTGAAAGTGCCCTTCCAGGCCAAGTCCCTGGGGGCAGACCTGATTTCCGTTTCCTCTCACAAAATCCACGGTCCCAAGGGAGCCGGTGCTCTGTACATCAGCCCCCGGCTTCGCTCCTTCCCTGCCCTGCTCTTAGGCGGCGGCCAGGAGGGAGGCTACCGCAGCGGCACCGAGGGCACGCCGGCGATTTTCGGCTTTGCCGCCGCCTGCGCCGCTGTCAGCGCCACCTTCCGAGAGGATTTTCCCCGGGAGCGGGCACTGATCGGGGAATTTGCGGAGAAATTTGCCGCCCTGGAGGGTGTCACCGTAAACGGCTGCCACGGGGCTCCCCATGTGCTGTCTCTGGCCATCCCCGGGGTTCCGGTGCAGAATACCATCAACATTTTGCAGGATCACGGCATCTGCGTCAGCGCGGGCAGTGCCTGCGCCAAGGGCCATCGCAGTCATGTGCTCTCCGCCATGGCTCTGCCGCCGGAAACCATCGACTCTGCCTTCCGGGTCTCCATCTGCCGGGACACCACCCGGGAGGAACTGGAAACCCTGTGCCAGGTGCTCCGGGAGGAAGTCCTACCCCGGGTGCGGTGATGTGAAATTTTGTACAAAGAAAGTTTCAAACAAATTACGCCGATTGTGAAAATCGGCGTAATTTGTTTATTTTTGCAATTTTGAAAGAAAAGTAATGCAAAAACACTTGTTTTTTTCATCGAAGTCTGGTACAATGCGGGAGATCAAAATCTTTCTATGGAGGACGTTTGTATATGAGTTATGTTGACGAAACACTGGCCCGTGTCCGGAAGCAGAACCCGGATCAGCCCGAATTTAATCAGGCAGTTTACGAGGTGCTGGAATCCCTGCGCCCCGTGATTGAGAAGAACGAAGAGGCCTATCGCCGGGACGCTCTGCTGGAGCGTCTGACCACCCCTGAGCGAGCCGTGATGTTCCGGGTGCCCTGGGTGGACGACAAGGGCCAGGTTCAGGTGAACAACGGCTACCGGGTTCAGTTCAATTCCGCCATCGGCCCCTACAAGGGCGGCCTCCGGTTCCACCCTTCCGTGAACCTGAGCGTTATCAAGTTCCTGGGCTTTGAGCAGACCTTCAAGAACAGCCTCACCGGCCTGCCCATCGGCGGCGGCAAGGGCGGCTCCGACTTTGACCCCAAGGGCAAGTCCGACCGGGAGGTCATGGCCTTCTGCCAGAGCTTCATGACCGAGCTGTGCAAGTACATCGGCAAGGACACCGATGTGCCCGCCGGTGACATCGGCGTGGGTGGCCGGGAGATCGGCTACCTGTTCGGCCAGTACAAGCGCATCCGTGACCTGTACGAAGGCGTGCTCACCGGCAAGGGGCTGTCCTTCGGCGGCAGCCTGGCTCGCACCCAGGCCACCGGCTACGGCCTGCTGTACCTGACCGAGGAAATGCTCCGCTGCAACGGCAAGGATCTGAAGGGCAAGACCGTGGTGGTCTCCGGTGCCGGCAACGTAGCCACCTACGCCATCGAAAAGGCCTGGCAACTGGGCGCAAAGCCCGTTACCTGCTCCGATTCCACCGGCTGGATCTACGATCCCGACGGCATTGACGTGGCTACCCTCATCGAGGTCAAGCAGGTCAAGCGGGCACGGCTGACGGAGTACGCCAAGGCTCGTCCGAACGCCGTGTACCACGAGGGCAAGGGCGTATGGAGCGTCAAGTGCGACGTGGCTCTGCCCTGCGCCACCCAGAATGAGCTGCTGCTGGACGATGCCAAGACGCTGGTGGCCAACGGCTGCTTCGCCGTGTGCGAGGGTGCCAATATGCCTACCTCTCTGGACGCCACCGAGTACCTTCAGGACAGCGGCGTGCTCTTCGTCCCCGGCAAGGCCTCCAACGCCGGCGGCGTAGCCACCTCCGCTCTGGAAATGACTCAGAACTCCGAGCGGCTGAGCTGGACCTTCGAGGAAGTGGACGCCAAGCTGAAGGACATCATGGTGAACATCTTCCACAATCTGGACAATGCCGCCAAGGAGTACGGCATGGAGGGCAACTATGTTGCCGGCGCCAACATCGCCGGCTTCCTGAAGGTTGCCGACGCCATGCAGGCTCAGGGCATTGTGTAAGTAAGCTCTGAATATTCCAAAATCCCCGGATTTCCGAAGAAATCCGGGGATTTTTGTCAGATCGTATTCAGAAAGTCCCGGACTTCCTTCCGGCTTTTCAGCACAAGGCGCTGCGCGTGCTGTGCCTTGGCAAGATACAGTTCGTCCCGGGTGTGATTTTTCCGGCGGTAGTGCCAGACCTCCTTCACCCGGTGCCAGGGGACAGGCCTTCTTTGCAGGAGACCTTGCAGGCAGGCAAACCGACCAAAGTCCAGATAAATCAGGGTATCGCACCGGGAAAGCCGGGCATCCATGGTACGGCCGTAATTGCCGTCCATAATCCAGCTCTCCAAGCTCAGCGCCCGCTCCAGGCGGCTGTCAAACTCCGTCTTTGTGGCGTTGCCGCTCCACAGACCGTCCAGAGAAATCACCGGCAGCTTCAGCTTTTCTCCCAAGGCCTGGGCAAGAGTGGTTTTCCCGCTGCCGGAGCAGCCGATAATCAAAATTCGTTCCATGCTTTTCCTAAGGCTTTCATAATAACCGGGGGATTGCCACACCAGTGACGTCGGTCACTGGTTCGCAATGACATTTTCTATCGGTACCGCTCCGAATCAGTATGCAATGCCCCAGTAGATCATCTTGTCCGCGGGCTTTCCGCAGCAGGCGCAGACAGTGTCCAGCTTTTCCTGGGCGAAGGGGATGCAGCGAGAGGACATGCCCGCCACTTCCTTCATCTTCATCTCGCACTCCAGGCTGCCGCACCACATGGTCTTGACGAAGCCGCCGTTCTTCTCCTGAAGTTCCTTGGCCTCCTCCAGAGAGTGAGCCTCATAGATGTGCTCGTCCAGGTTCTTCTTGGCCCGCTCGTACATACCGTCGTGCACCAGCTGCAGCTGCTGGGCCACCGCGGTCTCCAGCTCTTCCAGCTTGACCACGGTCTTCTCGCCGTCGTTCCGGCGCACCAGCACGCACTGACCGTTTTCCAGATCCCGGGGGCCGCACTCTACCCGCAGGGGCACGCCCTTCATCTCGTACTCAGCGCACTTCCAGCCCATGGAGTTGTCGGAGTCGTCCATCTTCACCCGATAGCCAGCAGCCACCAGCCGATCCCGGATGGCGGAAGCGCCCTCCAGAACGCCCTCCTTGTGCTGGGCGATGGGCAGCACCACCACCTGAATCGGGGCCACCTTGGGAGGCAGCACCAGGCCGTTGTTGTCGCCGTGGGTCATGATGATGCCGCCGATGAGCCGGGTGGACACGCCCCAGGAAGTTTCGAAGGGGTTGGTCTTCTGGTTGTTCTTGTCGGTGAACTCAATGCCGAAGGCTCTGGCAAAGCCGTCGCCGAAATAGTGAGAGGTACCGGCCTGCAGCGCCTTCCGGTCGTGCATCATGCACTCGATGGTGTAGGTAGACTCCGCACCGTTGAACTTCTCCTTCTCGGTCTTCTGACCCCGGGTGACCGGCATGGCCAGCACGTCCTCGCAGAAGTCGGCGTAGATGTTCAGAATGGTTCTGGTAAAGTCCTCGGCCTCCTGGGCAGTGGCATGGATGGTATGTCCCTCCTGCCACAGAAATTCCCGGTGGCGCAGGAAGGGACGGGAGGTTTTCTCCCAACGCAGGACGCTGCACCACTGATTGTACTTCATAGGAAGATCCCGGTGGGACTGAAGCACATGGGAGAAGTGATCGCAGAACAAAGTCTCGGAGGTGGGACGGATGGCGTACCGCTCCTCCAGCTTCTCACCGCCGCCCATGGTCACCCAGGCGCACTCCGGGGCAAAGCCCTCCACATGATCCTTCTCCTTCTGCAGCAGGCTTTCGGGAATCAGCATGGGCATATAGACATTCTCCACGCCTACCTTCTTAAACTCCCCATCCAGAATATGCTGGATGTTCTCCCAGATGGCATAGCCATAGGGACGGTATACGAAAATACCCTTGATGGAAGAATAATCGATAAGCTGTGCCTTCTTGCACACATCGGTGAACCACTGGGTGAAGTCCACTTCCAT
>UQXG01000105.1 GCA_900544945.1 uncultured Eubacteriales bacterium
TGTTTTCAGGAGGAAAATAGAGATATGTGTTCGATTATCGGTTATTGCGGAAAGCCTCTGGACATGGCAGCGTTCCGGCGTGGCTTTGACCGCACCATCTCCCGGGGCCCGGATGATTCCCGGATTTTAGAGGTTGGGGAAGGTGTTCTGGGCTTCCACCGGCTGGCCATTATGGGTCTGCACCCGGAAGGAATGCAGCCATTTACCCTGGGTTCCAGTGCCGTGGTGTGCAACGGCGAAATCTATGGATTTGAAAAATTCCGTCAGGAGCTGAAGGATACCTACGCTTTCCAGAGCGACAGCGACTGCGAGGTGCTGCTGCCCCTTTACCGGAAGTACGGTGTGAAAATGTTTGATATGCTGGACGCGGAATACGCCTGCATCCTCTATGACGGAGAAAAAAAGCAATTCATCGCCGCCCGGGATCCCATCGGCATCCGGCCTCTGTACTACGGCTATGATGCCGCTGGTACCATTGTGTTCGCCAGTGAGCCGAAAAACCTGCTGGGGCTGGTGGGGCAGATTCTCCCCTTCCCTCCCGGACATTACTATGCGGACGGAAAATTTGTCTGCTACCGGGATATTGCCGCCGTGGACAAGTACCTTGACGACGACTTAGAGACCGTTTGCCGGAATATTCACGACAAGTTGGTGGCAGGCGTTTGCAAGCGTCTGGTGGCGGATGCCAAGGTTGGCTTCCTTCTCAGCGGCGGACTGGATTCTTCTCTGGTGTGCGCAATTGCCGCCCGGGAAAGCGAAAAACCCATCAAAACCTTCGCAATTGGCATGTCCGGAGATGCCATTGATCTGAAGTATGCCAAGCAGGTGGCGGATTTTATTCACTCAGATCATACGGAAGTTATAATTTCTAAAGAAAATGTCTTGCAAGCGCTGGAAAATGTGATAGAATTACTGGGGACTTTTGATATCACCACCATCCGCGCCAGCATCGGTATGTATCTGGTGTGCAAGTACATCCATGAGAACACGGACATTCGGGTGCTTCTGACCGGCGAGATTTCTGACGAGCTCTTCGGTTATAAGTACACGGATTTCGCCCCTTCCGCCGAGGCCTTCCAGAAGGAAGCCCAGAAGCGGATTCGGGAACTCCACATGTACGATGTACTCCGGGCAGACCGGTGCATCAGCGTTAACTCCCTGGAAGCCCGGGTACCCTTCGGTGACCTGGATTTTGTGAAGTATGTGATGGCGGTGAACCCGGAGCTGAAGCTCAACAAATACCACAAGGGTAAATATCTGCTGCGTCACGCCTTCGATGACGGCTCCTATCTTCCCCAGGACATTCTGTGGCGGGAAAAGGCGGCCTTCTCCGATGCGGTGGGCCACTCCATGGTGGACTACCTGAAGGCCTATGCGGAAGACTATTATACCCAGGCGGAATTTGAGCAGAAGCGTCAGAAGTATACCCATGCGCAACCGTTCACCAAGGAATCTCTGCTTTACCGTGAAATCTTCGAGAAGTATTACCCCGGTCAAGGCAATATGATCGTGGATTTCTGGATGCCGAATAAGGACTGGGAGGGCTGCAATGTCACAGACCCCTCCGCCCGGGTTCTGTCCAACTACGGTGACAGCGGAAAATAAACAGGAGGAAACAAACATGGAACCGAAAGAGCAGCTGTACGAAGGAAAAGCCAAGAAGGTGTTTACCACCGACGACCCCGAACTTCTGATCGTGGCATATAAGGATGATGCCACCGCATTCAACGGACTGAAGAAAGGCACCATCGCCGGCAAGGGTGTCATCAACAACAAAATGAGCAACCGGCTCATGGCGATGCTGGAGAAGAACGGCATCCCCACCCACTTTGTCAAGGAGCTCAGCGACCGGGAGACCCTGGTCAAGAAGGTGCAGATCGTGCCCCTGGAGGTCATTGTCCGCAACATTTCCGCCGGCTCCTTTGCCAAGCACTACGGCGTGGAAGAGGGCATTGTGTTCGATCAGCCCACCTTCGAATTCTCTTACAAGAATGACGCTTTGGGCGATCCCCTGCTGAATACCAGTCATGCCCTGGCTCTGAAGCTGGCTACCGCCCAGGAGATTGAGACCATCCGCACCTACGCGCTGAAAATCAACGAGCTGCTGAAAGCCTTCTGGCTCAGCTGCGGCGTGACCCTGGTGGACTTCAAGCTGGAGTTCGGCCGCCTTTCCGACGGCACCATCGTCCTGGCTGACGAGATCAGCCCGGATACCTGCCGGCTGTGGGATGCCAAGACCCACGAGAAGCTGGACAAGGATCGCTTCCGCAGAGACATGGGCGGCGTGGAAGAGGCTTACGCTGAGATTATGCGCCGCCTGGAAGCCCATCTGTAAGGAGGGCTCTGAACATGGGAAATGCTGCAATCGTAGGAATCAACTGGGGTGACGAAGGCAAGGGTCGGATGGTAGATCTTCTGACCAACAGCTATGACGTTGTCGTCCGTTATCAGGGCGGCGGCAACGCCGGTCACACCGTTGTCAATGAGCACGGCAAGTTTGCCCTGCACCTGCTGCCCTCCGGTATCTTCCGGGAGGGTGTCATGAACGTTCTGGGCAACGGCGTTGCCCTGGACCCGGAAAATCTCTGGAAGGAAATCGAGCAGATCACCTCCCAGGGCGTGGCCATCACCCCGGAGAATCTGATGATCAGTGACCGGGCCTCCCTGCTGCTGCCCTGGCATCGGGAGCTGGACGGCCTGGAAGAGGCAAGACTGGCCGACAAGAAGTTCGGCTCCACCAAGCAAGGCATTGCCCCCTTCTACGCGGATAAGTTTGCCAAGAAAACCATTCTTGCCGGTGAGCTGCTGTATTCCAAGCATCTGCGGGAGCACCTGCAGGATCTGATGGAGTGGAAGAATCTGACTCTGACCCGGGTCTACGGTGCCAAGCCCGTGACCATGGAGGAGCTGGAGGTCTGGATCAACGCCTTCTGCAATAAGATCAAGCCCTTCATCCGGGACACCGGCGCCTATCTGCGCCAGGCGCAGCAGGATGGAAAGAAAATCCTCTTTGAGGCTCAGCTGGGCGCTCTGCGGGATTTGGACTACGGCATCCACCCCTACACCACCTCCTCCAATCCCATTGCGGCCTATGCACCCGTGGGCTCCGGTCTGCCCTGTGTGAAAATTGACGAGGTAGTCGGCGTTGTAAAGGCCTATTCCAGCTGTGTAGGCGAAGGCCCCTTCGTGTGCGAAATGTTCGGCGACGAGGCCGAGGAGCTGCGCAAGGCCGGCTTCGAGTACGGCGCGAAAACCGGCCGTCCCCGTCGGGTAGGCCCGGTGGACATTGTGGCTACCCGCTACGGCGTTCAGTGCCAGGGAGCTACCAACATTGCGCTGACCAAGCTGGATGTGCTCAGCTACATGGATAAGATTCCTGTCTGCGCCCACTACCGTCTGGACGGAAAGATCACCGATGAGTTCCCCTTCCCTTCCCTGCTGAATGACGCCGAGCCTGTCGTGGAGTATTTGGACGGCTGGAAGTGCGACATTTCCGGTGTGCGCACCTGGGAGGATCTGCCTGTTCAGGCTCAGAAGTATGTGCTGTATCTGGAGCAGGCCATCGGCTGCCACATCGGTTATGTTTCTGTAGGCCCTGAGCGGGACAGCATCATTCTGCGCTGAGGGAGGATGTCATGACAGATAAATATGAATCCCCCCTGAGCTCCCGCTACGCTTCGGACTACATGCTAAAGCTGTTCTCCATGGACATGCGCATTCAGACCTGGCGCAAGCTGTGGATTTCTCTTGCCAAGGCAGAAATGGAGCTGGGACTGCCCATTACCCCTGAGCAGGTGGCTCAGCTGGAAGCCCATGTTGCCGACATCGACTATGACTGCGCCGCTGCCCGGGAAAAAGAGGTGCGCCATGACGTAATGGCTCACGTCTACACCTACGGCAAGGTAGCTCCCGATGCCGCGGGCATCATCCACCTGGGCGCAACCAGCTGCTATGTCACGGACAACGCGGACATTGTCCTCTATCGGGACGGTCTGAAATATCTCCGGGGAGAGCTTCTGAAGGTGCTGGCAAATCTTTCCGAATTTGCCGACACCTATAAAGCCATGCCCACCCTGGGCTACACTCACTATCAGCCGGCGCAGCTGGTCACAGTTGGCAAGCGCGCCACCCTGTGGATGCAGGACTTGGTAGCCGACCTGGAAGAGCTGGATTTTGTCATCGACAACATGAGATTCCTGGGCTGCCGTGGCACCACCGGCACCGAGGCAAGCTTTTTGGACTTGTTTGACGGAGACACTGCCAAAATCGACGCCATGAACGCCAAAATCAGCGGGGATTTCGGCTTTACCAAGTGCTTCGCCGTCTGCGGTCAGACCTACCCCCGGAAGCTGGACAGCCGGATTCTGAACGTGCTGTCCTCCATTGCCCAGAGCTGTTACCGGATGGCAAACGACATTCGGCTGTTGCAGCACGACCGGCAGGTGGAAGAGCCCTTCGAGAAAAACCAGATCGGCTCCTCTGCCATGCCCTACAAGCGCAACCCCATGCGCTGTGAGCGAATCTGCTCCCTGTCCCGGTACCTGATGGCGGATGCGCTGAACGCCCCCATGACCGCCTCCACCCAGTGGCTGGAACGAACCCTGGACGATTCCGCCAACCGGCGCATTTCCCTTCCCGAGGGCTTCCTCTGCGCCGATGCCGTGCTGCGGCTGGCTCAGAACGTTACCGACGGCCTCCACGTCAATGAAAAAATCGTGGAGCGCACCGTCCGGGAGTATCTGCCCTTCATGACCTCCGAAAATCTGATGATGGAGGCCGTTAAGCGGGGCGGCAACCGGCAGGAGCTCCACGAGATCATCCGCTCCTGCTCCATGGAAGCCACCGCTCGAATGAAGAACGGCGAAAGCTGCAACCTGCTGGAGCTGCTGTCTGCCAGGAAGGAATTCGGCATGACCCCGGAGGAAATAGAAGCGCTGCTGGATCCCAAGCTCTATGTGGGTCGCTGCCCGGAGCAGGTCACCCGGTTCCTGGCGGAGGTCAATCCTCTGCTGGCAGATGTAAAGCGGACCACCGCTGAAATCAACCTGTAACGGAGGTACCATCCATTGGAAAAAATTCTGGTTTTAGACTTCGGCGGTCAGTATAATCAGCTGATTGCCCGAAGAGTTCGGGATCTCCACGTCTATGCGGAGATTGAGCAGTACAACGCCATTACCCCGGAGGAAATTAAGGCACGGGGCTATCGGGGCATTATTTTCACCGGCGGCCCCAACAGCGTCTTCGATATGTCCTCCCCTCACTATGACCCTGCGGTGCTGGAACTGGGAATTCCGATTCTCGGCATCTGCTACGGCTGCCAGCTCACCGCCTGGATGGCAGGTGGCTCCGTCATTACCGCCGAAATCTCCGAGTATGGCAAGATTGACATGACCGTCACCAAGAAGGATTCCCTGCTTTTTGCGGATGTGCCCGCCGAGAGCGTCGTCTGGATGAGCCACACCGATCGAATCGATCAGGTGCCCCAGGGCTTTACGATTTCCGCCCGGACGGACAAGTGCCCGGTGGCGGCCATGGAAAACGCCGCCAAGAAAATCTACGCCATTCAGGCACACCCTGAGGTGACCCACAGCCAGTACGGCAACTTGATGCTGAAAAACTTCCTCTACCGCGTCTGCGGCTGCACCGGCGACTGGCAGATGGATTCCTTCATCGAGGACACCGTAAAGGCTCTGAAAGAGCGCATCGGCGACAAGAAGGTTATTCTGGGTCTGTCCGGCGGCGTGGATTCCTCCGTGGCCGCGGGCCTCATCAGCCGTGCCGTTGGCAATCAGCTGACCTGCGTGTTCGTTGACCAGGGTCTCATGCGCAAGGATGAGGGCGACTTCGTGGAGAAAACCTTCACCAGCCTGTTTGATATGCACTTTGTCCGGGTCAACTGTCAGGAACACTTCCTGGAATGCCTGAAGGGTGTTACCGAGCCCGAGCAGAAGCGGAAGATCATCGGCACCGAGTTCTACAAGGTTTTCTGGGACGAGGTTCGCCGCCAGGGCGGCCAGGATGCCTTCTTTGCCCAGGGCACCATTTATCCCGACTGCATCGAGTCCGGCAAGGGCAACGCCGACAAGATCAAGACCCATCACAACAAGGTAAAAATGCCCGAGGACGTAAAGTTCCTGGACATCATCGAGCCGCTGAGCAGCCTGTTTAAGGACGAGGTTCGCCGGGTTGGTGAGCAGCTGGGCATCCCCAAGGAGCTTGTCTGGCGGCAGCCCTTCCCCGGCCCCGGTCTGGGCGTGCGGATCATCGGTGAAGTCACCGCCGAGAAGGTGAAAATCCTTCAGGAGGCCGACTGGGTGCTCCGGGACGAAATGGCCAAGAACGGCTACGAGCATCAGATGGCTCAGTTCTTCTGCGTTCTGCCCGGTGTCAGCACCGTAGGCGTTATGGGTGACCACCGAACTTACGACCATCTGCTTGCCATTCGAGCCGTCACCACCGACGATTTCATGACCGCCGACTGGGCAAGAATTCCCTATGATATCCTCGCCACCGTGTCCAACCGGATCACCAACGAGGTCAAGCACATCAACCGGGTGGTTTACGATGTGACCAGCAAGCCCCCGGCAACGGTGGAGTGGGAATAACCCCGTCAATCCACCAAACGTTCGCTGCATTCAGGAAGGAGAGATACAGGATGACCAAGTATATTTTTGTCACAGGAGGCGTGGTCTCCGGTCTGGGCAAGGGCATTACCGCCGCTTCCCTGGGTCGGCTGCTCAAGGCCAGAGGGCTGAAGGTGGCCGCTCAGAAGTTGGATCCCTATATCAATGTGGATCCGGGTACCATGAGCCCTTATCAGCACGGAGAGGTTTACGTCACCGAGGACGGTGCGGAAACCGATCTGGATCTGGGGCACTATGAGCGCTTCATCGACGAAAATCTGAACCAGTATTCCAATCTTACCACTGGTAAGGTCTACTGGAATGTTCTGAACAAAGAACGCCGGGGCGAATACCTGGGTTCGACCGTCCAGGTCATCCCCCACATTACCAACGAGATCAAGGAATTCGTCTATCGGGTTGGCAAGAAAACCGATGCCGACGTGGTCATCACCGAAATCGGCGGCACCATCGGCGATATCGAGTCCCAGCCCTTCATTGAGGCGGTGCGCCAGATCTCCCTGGAGGTGGGCAAGGAGAACTGTATGTTTATCCACGTCACCCTGGTTCCCTTCCTGCGCGGCTCCGATGAGCACAAGAGTAAGCCCACCCAGCACTCCGTCCGGGAGCTTCAGGGCATGGGTGTGAAGCCCGACATTGTGGTTCTGCGCTGCGATGAGCCCCTGGAGGACAGCATCTTCCAGAAAATCAGCCTGTTCTGCAACGTCAAGCCTGACTGCGTCATCGAGAATATTACCCTTCCGAACCTTTATGAAGCGCCCCTGATGCTGGAAAAGCAGAATTTCTCCGGCATTGTCTGCCGGGAGCTGGGTCTGAAGACCCGGGAGCCGGAGCTTGCTGAGTGGCAGGAGCTGGTGCGGCAGATTTATCATCTGAACCGCAGAGTCACCATTGGACTGGTAGGCAAATATGTGCAGCTGCATGATGCCTACCTGTCCGTGGCGGAGGCTCTGCGTCACGCGGGCTATGCCCTGGACTCCGAGGTCACCATCCGCTGGATTGACTCCGAGACCCTGACCCCGGAAACCTACGAAGTAATTCTATCCGACCTGGACGGCATCCTGGTCCCCGGCGGCTTCGGCTCCCGGGGCATCGAGGGCATGATCCTGGCGGCAAAGTACGCACGGGAACACAAAGTTCCCTACTTCGGCATTTGCCTGGGTATGCAGATCATGGTCATCGAATATGCCCGTCAGGCAGGTCTGCGGGACGCCAATTCCGGCGAATTCGACGCTGCCACGCCCAATAAAGTCATCGACTTTATGCCCGGACAGAGCGACGAGGTGGCCAAGGGCGGCACCCTTCGCCTGGGTGCCTATCCCTGCGAGATTGCTCCGGGCACCACCATGGAGCGGTGCTACGGTGCCTCCGAAATCTCCGAGCGGCATCGCCATCGCTACGAGTTCAACAACGACTACCGGGATTTCCTGACCAAGGCCGGTCTGACCTTGAGCGGTACTTCTCCCGATGGCCGCCTCATCGAGACCGTGGAGCTGACCGACCGACCCTTCCATGTGGGCGTTCAGTACCATCCGGAATTCAAGAGCCGTCCCAACAAGCCCCATCC
>UQXG01000106.1 GCA_900544945.1 uncultured Eubacteriales bacterium
TTGATAGAATCCGTAGGGGTCGATGCCCTCATCGACCCGCCGGGAAAGGCCAACCATGGATGAAAACAGGTCGATGATGGCATCGACCCCTACAAAATTTCATGCAACCCTACCACTAAAACAATCAAGGATGTGTTTTTATGGACTACACCAACTGCCGCCTGTGCCCCAGAGAATGCGGCGTAAACCGAGCCGCCGGCGAAACCGGCTTCTGCGGCTGCCCGGCTACCGCCCTGGTGGCCAAAACCATGCGCCACATGTGGGAAGAGCCGGTTCTGGCCGGATCCGGGGGCAGCGGCGCCCTGTTCTTCGGCGGCTGCACCCTGGGCTGCAAATACTGCCAGAACGCCGCCATCAGCGGCGGCCCCGTGGGAAAGCCTACTGGTTCCGCCGGACTCCGGCGGATTTTCGAAGACCTGATCGCCCAGGGGGCGGAAAACATCGATCTGGTCACCCCCACCCAATTTTTGCCCACCATCCTGCCCGCCCTGGAGCCGAAACTCCCGGTGCCGGTGGTGTGCAACTGCGGCGGCTATGAGCGGGTGGAGACCCTCCGGGAGCTGGAGGGGAAAATCGACATCTACCTGCCCGATTTCAAGTACGCGGACAGTGCTCTGGCCGCCGACCTTTCCAGTGCGCCGGACTATTTCCCCCGGGCTCAGGACGCCATCCGGGAAATGGTGCGACAGACCGGCGCGCCTCAGTGGCAGGGGGACAAGCTCATCCGGGGCACGGTAATCCGTCATCTGATTCTCCCCGGACATGTGGACAACTCTCTGCGGGTGCTGGACTGGATTGGGGAGACCTTCGCCCCCGGACAAGTGCTGGTCAGCCTTATGCGCCAGTATACCCCCATGGGGAACCTTCCCGCCCCCTTTGACCGCCGGGTGACGGAGGAGGAATATCAGGCGGTGCTCAGCTGGATGTACCTGAACGACCTGGAGGGCTTCACCCAGGAGGCAGAGTCGGCAGATAAGGGGTTTATTCCGGATTTTTGAGGGGAAATTCGCAGTATAACCGTGGCTCTCTTCCCTTAAGGGGAAGCCGTCATTTTCTTCGAGGATTTCTGATTTATGAGAATAGAAAACGTATCGTGCTAAATTGCAGCAATCCCCCAGGCTTTCCGGCCTGGGGGATTTTTTACGCTTCTTCGGCTTCCCGGCGCTTGCGCAGCGTGTCAAGTATGTACTGTTGGACGCTTTGACCTGCGTCCGCCGCCTGACGTATCTGCTGGCCTCCTTCTTTCGTCGGGCGGATCATGATGTTGTCCCGTGCCCTCTGGTATTTTAGGACAGCGGCTTTTTCTGCTGGTGTGCTCATTGTATCACCTCCGTGCCGCCGCCCGGGGTCTTGCTTATCGTTTCCGCGATTGCCCGATTGATAAAAGCGTTCAGGCTCTCGCCCTGGCTGGCGGCGTAGGCCTGCAATGCCTTTTTTTTGCCTTTGGGGACAACTAATGTAATACGGTCATATGCTTTTGCGTTGTATCTGTTTTTAACTTTGCTGGATGTTTTTCCCATGCGTTACCTCCAATTCCTATTTATTGCATTATACTGCAATTATACGGGGTAATCCTAGTTACACAAGTATTAAAATTGCATGAGAATTCCATGCTTTCGTTGTGCAATATTGTCACTAGACATACTTGCACAACTATGCTATGATATAGGCACAAAGCAAAACACCAAACCGGCACGGATGAACGACGACCGGCATCAGGGGAGCTGGAACCCCCTGAACAAGCCCGCACGGGTGGAGCGACGCTGAAAATAGCCTTCCGGGGGCTAAAAATGCACCAACAAAATCTCCATAGGCGACGGACGCTTTGCCAGAGGTTTTTGGGGTATCCGGCTTCTGCAAAAGTAAAAACAAACCCAAAAGTACGTGTACTATCCGTACCAAGTGTACCGAATCGGTACGCATGGCACACCTGGTACACGTACTTTTCCATTCACAATTAATTTTAGAAGGGAATGAAACACATGAAAAGAACAGAAATAGAAAAATGTTTTGAAAAGGATGGTGCTGCTGGTTGAAATACGAGGTTCCCAATGTTTTGTGGATTGGCTCCAAACGGCTGATAAAGCGCCGAGCCTTTGAACGGTATCTGGAAATGGCATTTTCCGTTTGATTTTTATATTTTGCTGTGGAAAACGGGGTCTGGATATGATAAAATAATCCTGTCAATTCAGGCTCTTTCCACAGCGGAAAGGGGCTTGACAATGTCCGCAAAGAGAAAAGACAAAAAAGACCGTGTTCTTCGGACAGGAGAGAGCCAACGCAAAGATCTTACTTATCAATACCGTTACACAGATTCCAGTGGAAAGCGGCATACGGTGTATGCGCCAACGCTGGATGGGCTTCGCAAGAAAGAGAAAGAAATCAACAGAATCGAAAATGCGGGAGCCAGCTGCAACGATGGCGGGATTACCGTAATTGAATTTGTGAAGCCTCAACGCATGATTGCGAATCGAAAGAAGCCGGACATTGAATACTGTGTGGATGGGTATAGCGGCTTTCTGTTTCTGGACAAGAACAGGAAAGAAATATAAGGTCATACATCAACGAAATTCTGAAAAGAGAAACTTTTGACTTATAAATCAATATAAAAGGAAGAAAACAATGGTAAAAATCTTATTTATCTGCCACGGGAATATCTGCCGCAGTCCTATGGGACAGTACATTTTACAGGACATGGTCTGCCGGGCCGGACGGGAAGCAGAATTTGAAATCGACTCCGCGGCGGTGAGCCGGGAGGAAATCGGAAACGGCCTGTATCCCCCTGCCCGGCGGGAGCTGGAGCGCCAGGGCGTCCCCTGGGGCGGCCACCGCTCCCGGCAGGTGACCATGGACGACTACCGGCACTTCGACCGGATTTACTACATGGATCGCAGCAACGCCCGATACTTAGAGCGGCTGCTTCCCCATGACCCGGAGAAAATCCGCCCGCTCCTTTCCCGGGATGTGGCCGACCCCTGGTACACCGGGGATTTCGAGACCACCTATCGGGACCTGGTGGAAGGCTGCAAGAAGATTTTGGAGGAATTTCCGTGAACTACGAAAAGCTGGAAGCGGCGCTTTCTGAGCTGCCCCTGTACATCTACGCCTGGGTAGAGCCGAAAAATCTGGAATTTTCCGACCGGGTGCGCTGGATTTGCCAGCACGAATGCGCCATGTACGGCACCACCTGGGCTTGCCCCCCGGGGGTGGGCACGGTGGAAGCATGCAAGGCAAAGTGCCTGGGCTACAACAAGTGCCTGCTGATCTCCACCATCACCGAGGTGGCGGATATCAGCGATTTGCAGGCAACCCTGGCTACCCGGGCAGACCACGAGGCTCTGACCGATCAGGTGGGGGGCATTCTCCGTTCCCTTGGTGCGGAGCCATATATTCTTTCCACCGAGGCCTGCGCCATCTGCAAGCGGTGCGCCTACCTGGACGGTAAGCCCTGCCGTCACCCGGAGAAGATGCACCCCTGCGTGGAAAGCCAGGGCATCAACATCATTCCCACTCTGGAGGAAAACGGACTGGAATTTCAGTATGGCTCCAATGTGGTGACCTGGGTATCGCTGCTGCTGTTTACCGACGGAAATTAAGAAAGGGGGAGCATTCCCGATGAAATATGGAAAGCGGATGATTGCCATCCTGTTGGCGGCGGTGCTGACGATGGGCACACTGCCCCAGACAGCGCTGGCGGAGGAGCCGACGGAGACCACTGCCGTCTGCACCGAGCCTGTGGAAACCGCCCAAATTCCGGAAACCAGGGCAGAGACGGCGGCTCCGGAAACGACCGGGAGTACCAAGGAATCCGTCCCGGAGACCAGGCCGGAGACCGCCCCGGCAGCCACGGAGGAATCGGTTCCCGAACCCACCGGGGAGACTATTGCTGAGACTACCGGGGAGACGGTTCCGGAGACCACCGCCGAAACCGAGCCGGAGGCGCTTCCTTACGGCCTGCCCGGTCTTCCGGAGGATTACGTCCTCAGCGAGGAAGAGCTGGCGGATAAGGCGGATATGATTTCCCACCAGGTGGCGCAGCAGACCGCTTCCCTGACGGAAGGGACGCAGTATGAGTCGGGCATCCTTCTGGTGTGGGCAGATACCGAGGAAACCGCCCAGGCCTATGCCCAGGCCTTTTCGGCGGAGCTGGTCTGCCGGCAGGACGGCCTTGCCACGCTGAGGCTGAACGGCATTTCCGTGGTGGAGGCTTTGACCGCCGCCCAGGAATCCGACCGGCTTCCCGCGGCCTATCCCAATCACATTGCCCTGCTGCCGCCGGATGAGGCGGAAGAAACGGAAGATTCGGGCATTACCCTGTTCTCTGAGGACATTCCCCAGCCCCAGACCTGGCGGAGCTGGCTGGACAACACGGAAAATCCGGATCCCTATCTGACGGATCCCACCTCCTATCGCTATCAGTATATGCACGACACCGTGGATAGCTACGCCGCCTGGGGCGTCACCACCGGCAAGGGGGTGACGGTGGCGGTCATCGACACCGGCGTCAAGGCTAACCATGAGGATTTGCCCAATCTGAGAAGGGTAGAGGTTACAAATGGCAATGAGGCCCTGGGCCTGGACGATGCCACGGGTCACGGCACCCATGTGGCGGGTATTATCGGCGCGGCCATGGGCAACGGCAAGGGCGGCGCGGGCATCGCCCCGGGGGCTACGATTCTGAGCCTGCGGGTGGTGAATGCCGCGGGTTATATTTATGATTCCGCGCTCATTGCCGCCCTGCGGACGGCAGTGAAAAACGGCGCCCAGATTGTCAATATCAGCATCGGCGGCACGGCTTACAACGCGGTTTTCCAGAAGGTCATCAACGAAGCGGCGGAAGCCGGTGTTACCGTCGTGGCGGCTATGGGCAACGACGGCACCAACTGCCTGAACTACCCGGCAGGCTACGACAACGTCATCGGTGTGGTGTCCGTAGACCGCACCAACAATCGAGCCTCCGGCTCCAGCTACGGCACCTGGGGAGATGTGGCCGCTCCGGGGGCGGCGGTCTGGTCAACCACCTATCACGGAAGCTACGGCCCCAAAAGCGGAACCTCCATGGCCTCCCCGGTGGTGGCGGGGGTAGCCGCCCTGTACAAGAGTGTCCATCCCGATGCCACCCCCGCCCAGATCACCGCCCGGCTGAAAGCTACGGCCACCAGGGGCGGCAGCGACCTGGGAGCGGGCATCGTCAACGCCGCGGCGGCTCTGTCGGAAAAGCCCGGCATCCCGACGGCGGAAATCCGGAGTGGGGAGACCGGCGAAGTGCTGAGCCTGTCCGACGGGGGCACTCTGTCCGCTCCCTGGGACGGCCAGCTGTGCCTGACCGGAACCGGCCGGTTCCTTCTCTATACCCTGGACGGCAAAACCCCGGGAATTCGGGAAGGACAAATCGTCCGCGGCCAGCGCTACAGCGAACCCATTTCCCTGGCCGACTATGCCGGGCAGACGTTGACAGTAAAGGCCATGGCCGTCGGCGACGGGGGACTGGCGGGCAGCGTCCTCACCTGCCGGATTCAGGTGAAGAAGGGGACAGAAATCGGAAGCGTTGCCGTTTCCGGCCCCAGGGAGCTGCTGGCAGGGAAGACCGGCGAATTCCAGGCAAACGTCACGGGCGTGAATCCGGAGGCTCCGGTGGAGCAGACCGTGACCTGGCGCATTTCCGACCGGTCGGACAATATGGCAAGAGCCGCCATCGGCGCTTCCACCGGTAAGCTCACCACCCCCAGGCTTTCCGCCGGGGACGAGGGCTGGGTGGAAGTGACGGCGGCGTCCAAAACCGGTCAGGTTTCCTCCGAACCCTTCCGGGTGACGGTGAAAGCCCTGAATCCGGTGGCGAAAATCAGCCTTTCCGAGACGAAAGTCAGCTGCTATACCGGAAATACGGCGACTTTGACCGTGACCATGTTGGATTCCAAGGGGAATCCGGTTTCCCCGGAGGTGCTCTGGAGCAGCAGTAAGCCCCAGGTGGCCACCGTGGAGGACGGCGTGGTCACCGCCCTGGCCAAGGGAAGCACCACCATCACCTGCAAGGCTCTGGACGGCAGCGGAAAAACCGCCAAATGCACCGTCACCGTGGCTCAGGCGGTGGAGAGCCTGACCATCACCGGCCCGGCCTCTCTGGCTCCCGGCGCCAGTTTCACCTTCAAGGCCCAGGCGGCTCCCAAGGGAGCGGCGAACCGGTTCACCTGGTCGGTTCTTGCGGGGCCGGAAGGCACCCGAATCACAAACGGCAGGCTTTCTGTGCCGAAGGACGCCCAAACCGGGGACACCATCACCATTTCCGCCCAGCCCCCGGAGGGCGGCGGCGCGGGGGCGGAGTATACCCTGACCGTGGCCCCCAAATGCGCCAGCGTCCACACCTATCTTGCTGGGGAGTCCGGCTATGTCCCGGTGACGGAGGGCTACGACCGGGCCGGAAACCTCACCGGACTGACTCTGTACAGCGTGCAGCCGGGGGAGTATTCCAAGCGGAAGGACAGCGCACCCCTGGGAGCGACACCGATGGATGCCAAGGGAAACTATGTGGATAACGAGAGCTGCATTCGCTGGAGCAGCAGCAATCCGAGTATTGTCTCCGTCACGGACGATGGCTTCGTCCAGGCGCACAAGGCCGGCACGGCGAAAATCACCGTTTCCGCGCTGGACGGCTCCGGGAAAAAGCAGACCGTCACCGTGAAGGTGGAAAACCCGGTGTCTACCATTGCCCTTTTTAGCTCCGCACCCCAGGGGAGAATGCTGATTTCCGAGCCCCTGCTGGCGGCGGGAAAATCCGTCAGCCACAAGGTGACCTTTGCTGAAACCTATGGCAGACCCACCAATCAGAAGATTGCCTGGAGCTGGACGCTCAAGGATTCCAACGGTTGGGATCGGACGGAGGAGTTCGCCCGGTACATCGGCCTTACCTCCGGCGGCCGGCTGAGTATCCGCAGCAGCGCGCAAAGCATCCTTTCGGACGATCGGAATGCAAATACCACTCTGTACCTGACAGTGATCGCCCAATCTCAGGATCTCAGCGAGGCGCAGGACAGCATCACCTACCGGCTGGTGCCGCCCGCAACCAAGCTGTATGTAGCAGCGGATCGGAAAACCGTTGGCATTGAGCCTGGCGGCACCCGGGAGATGGTTTTCTACAGCAATCAGTTTGCCCGGAGCATGGGGAGCTACAGCGTGAGCAACTTCGTCTATACCAGCAGCAATCCCAAGGTGGCCAGTGTGCCGGCCTCAGTGGGTATGGATAAAGGAACCAGATACACCGGCTATAGCTATGGCAATGACGGCTGGTTTTCTCTGCTGATCCACTCTACCCAGACCGGCACGGCGAAGATCACCATCCGAACCACCGACGGCACCAACCGCTCGTGCACCATTACCGTGCGCAGTATGCCGAAAAAGGAGCAATCATGAATAAGCGAATTCCGATTTTCCTCAGCCTGACGGCTCTGCTGCTGTCCGGCTGCGCCGGGAGTCAAAAGCCTCAGCCCACGGAGACGACTGTCGTCACCGTCCAGCCTCCGGTCTGCACCCAATCCCAGACCGAGGAAACCGCCGGGGCAGTGGAGCCTCAGCTCATGGCTCTGACGGACACGGAGAAAGCCGCCGAGGAAATCGCCGGGCAGTACGGCATCACCTTGGTCTCCTGGCAGGACGGCCTTGCCCTGTTTTTCACGGAGGAAGACCCGGAGGCCGTTGTTCGCCGGGGCGTGAAAAACGGCTGGCCGGAGCTGTCCGTCAATTATCAAAGGGAGCTGTTCTATCCGCTGGATTAACCGAAAACCGATTCAGAACTTGTAGGGGCCGATGCCCTCAATCGACCCCTACGGATTCTTACGAAGATTTTCAAAATCTTAGCGCGTTTTGCCCCCATCTGTCACGGCAAAGCCATGACAGATGGGGGCAAAGGCTTCCCTTGGTCAGCAAGGGGAGCCTTTGGTGCTCCCCCCTGGGGATTCCCTCCGGTCACAATCCGTTCTTCTCGTTCCCCCTTGGCTCCCACTCTGGGGGAGCTGGCGGCGAAGCCGACTGAGAGGGTAAAAATCGCCCTCTCCGCCTCCGGCACCTCTCCCATAGGGAGAGGCAAGTGGCCCTTATCCGTCACGGCTTTGCCGTTCCCCAAAGCCCTCCCTTGTGTAAAGGGAGCTGGCAAAAATCTTTGATTTTTGACTGAGGGATTGT
>UQXG01000107.1 GCA_900544945.1 uncultured Eubacteriales bacterium
TTCTTTCAGTTTCAGTCTTGCATACGTCCTTTGAATATTCGTATATTCCAGTCTGTTTTGTATATTTTTGTGCATTGATATCAGAAGAATCGGAATATTTTCCTCAGAATTGTTCACATCAATCCTTGACGTATCCCCTTCGCCGCGGTATAATTCATTCATCAATTCTCCAAGCGAAACACTTGGAAACGAGAAAAGGAGATAATGATTATGAAAAAGATGCTTTCTCTGGCTCTGGTCCTGGTTCTGATGATGAGCCTGGCTGCCTGCGGCGCCAAGACCGAGGCCCCCGCCGCCACCACCGCCCCTGCCGCCGCTGCCGAGACCACGGCTGCCGCCGCGGACACCGAAGCCCCCGCCGCCGAGGTCAAGACCATCGAGGCCGGCAAGCTGATCATGTCCACCAACGCTTCCTTCCCTCCCTACGAAATGGTTGCCGATGACGGCTCTATTGAGGGCATTGACGTGGAGGTTGCCGACGCCATCGCCAAGAAGCTGGGTCTGGAACTGGAAGTGGACGACATGGACTTTGACGCCGCTCTGCTGGCTGTTCAGCAGAACAAGTCCGACATCGTGATGGCCGGTGTCACCGTCACCGATGACCGGAAGCTGGTCATGAACTTCACCGACAGCTACGCCACCGGCGTGCAGGTGGTCATCGTCAAGGAAGGCTCCGACGTGACCCTGGACAACCTGGGTGAGAAGATGATCGGCACCCAGCGGGGCACCACCGGCTACATCTACACCTCCGATGACTACGGCGACGATCATGTCACCGCTTACGACAACGGCGCTTCCGCCGTTCAGGCTCTGCAAAACGGCCAGGTTGACTGCGTGGTCATCGATGCCGCTCCTGCCGAAGCCTATGTGGAGGCCAACCCCGGTCTGACCATCCTGGATACTGAGTACGTCACCGAGAACTACGCCATCGGCGTGAACAAGGACAACACCGCTCTTCTGGATGCCGTCAACGGCGCCCTGGCTGAGCTGACTGCCGACGGCACTCTTGACGCCATCATTGGTAAGTACATCACCGCCGAATAATTTCCCCTTTCCTTGCACTTTCTTTGTATCAGGGACGGCCTTTGCCGCCCCTGATACGATGCGTTAATTGTCTGCGTGAAGAAGCCCCGGAGAGGCTCTTTCCCGGAAACAATTATCCAAAACATATATTTAGGAGTGAGCTTGTGGAACAGTACGAAGCCTGGAAGGCCCTGCTTCGGGCCGGTGAGGCCACCGGATGGCAGGAATTCTACGTCAAATTCTATCAGGCTTTCATCGACGGCAGTCGCTGGAAGCAATACTTTAACGGTGTGGGCACCACCCTGATGGTCACCGCCATGGCACTGACCATCGGTATCCTGCTGGGTGTGCTGGTGGCCATGGTTCGTACCGCCCACGACCAGCAGCGCACCGGCAAGCACAATCCGGTGCTGGGCGTTCTCAACGGCATCTGCCAGGTTTACACCACGGTCATCCGGGGCACGCCTATGATGGTGCAGCTGCTCATTATGGGCTTTGTCATCTTCTCCTCCTCCCGGAACTACACCATGGTCGGCGCGCTGACCCTGGGCATCAACTCCGGCGCCTATGTCTCCGAAATCATCCGGGGCGGCCTGATGGCTCTGGATCCCGGTCAGGCGGAGGCCGGACGGAGCCTGGGCCTGAACTATATCGACACCATGCGCTTCATCGTCATTCCCCAGGCCTTCAAGGCCATTCTCCCGGCTCTGGGCAACGAGTTCATTGTTCTATTGAAGGACACCTCCCTGATCACCGTCATCGGCGGCAAGGAGCTGGTCTACGCCGCTCAGGCCATCTACGGCAGAACCTACGAGCAGATGTTCCCGCTGCTGGGCATTGCCCTCATCTATCTGGTTCTCGTCATGATTTTCAGCTGGCTGCTGAGCATTCTGGAAAGGAGGCTGCGTCAAAGTGATAGACGTTAAAAACCTGAGCAAATCCTTCGGCGATCATCTGGTGCTGGACAATATCTCCGAGCACATTTATCCCGGAGACAAGGTGGTCATCATCGGCCCCTCCGGCTCCGGCAAATCCACCTTCCTTCGCAGCCTGAACCTGCTGGAAGAGCCAAGTGCCGGCTCCATCACCTTCGATGGGGTGGAGATCACCAGCCCCAAGACGGACATCGACAAGGTGCGCCGGCAGATGGGTATGGTGTTCCAGCACTTTAACCTCTTCCCCAACATGACCATTCTGAAAAACATCACCCTGGCTCCCGTGCGCACGGGCCTCATGACCCAGGCAGAGGCCAACGAGAAAGCCATGCAGCTTCTGAAGCGGGTAGGTCTGGAGGAAAAGGCCGATGCCTATCCCAACCAGCTTTCCGGCGGTCAGAAGCAGCGGATCGCCATTGTCCGGGCTCTGGCCATGAATCCCAAGGTGATGCTGTTCGACGAGCCCACCTCTGCCCTGGATCCGGAAATGGTAGGCGAGGTGCTGGCAGTTATGAAGCAGCTGGCCGCCGACGGCATGACCATGGTGGTAGTCACCCACGAGATGGGCTTTGCCCGGGAGGTTGGCAACCGGGTGCTGTTCATGGACGGCGGCAAAATTCTGGAGCAGGGCTCCCCTGCCCAGGTTTTCGGCAATCCCCAGAATGCCAGACTGAAGGACTTCCTGTCCAAGGTGCTTTGAGAAATACGGCGTCATTCCGAACCAGTCCGCAGACTGGTGTGGGAATCCCCCGGTTGAACGTGAAGACTACTGGTTTAGAAACGAAAATATTTGAATATCAGGGGGATTGCCACGCCAGTGTGAGCACTGGCTCGCAATGACACAGTTTCCTTAACAGTCTCGGGCGGCCATTGGCCGCCCCCTTTTTTGTGCGGCGGTGGCCTTCCCCCTTTCCTTCAAAAGCCAGATCTTACGACTTTTTCCTTTAACTTTTTCTTAAAACCCTTTGCAAACGGCAAGTTGTGTGTTATACTATACAAGCTTTATTGTCAAGTATTATGCGCATTTGGAAAGAGGCGGTATGAATATGAACGACTTATCCCGCGTTTCCGTGGTTCTGCCCTCCCTGGATCCCGACGACAAGCTGGTCGCCGTGGTGGACGGACTGCTGGAATATGGTTTTTCCGATATTATCCTGATCAACGACGGCAGCAAGCCCGAGAATCTGCACTACTTCCACGACCTGGCAGCCCAACACCCGGAAATCACCCTGCTGCACCACGAGGTCAACAAGGGCAAGGGTGCGGCGCTGAAGAACGCCTTCCGGTATGTTCTCCAGAACCGGCCGGACAGTCTGGGCGTTGTCACCGTGGACGGCGACAACCAGCATCATCCGGAGGATACCCGCGCCTGCTGCGAGAAAATGCTGGAAACCGGCTGTGTTGTCCTGGGCTGCCGGGACTTTTCCCAGCCGGACGTGCCCCCCAGAAGCCGGTTTGGCAACCGCACCACCTCGGCTATCTTCAAAGTCTTCGTGGGCATGACGATTTCCGACACCCAGACAGGGCTGCGCGCCATTCCCGCAAGCTATCTTAACCAGCTGGCGGAGGTGTACGGCGATCGGTTTGAATATGAGACCAATATGCTGCTGGCCTTCAAGGATCAGGGCATTCCCTTTGACGAGCAGAAAATCCGCACGGTTTATATTGAGGAGAACAAAAGCTCCCATTTCCGGGTGATTCACGATTCCTGGCGGATTTACAAGCTGATTCTTGCCCATTTCTTCCGCTACACCCTGAGCTCTCTTGCCAGCGCGGCGGTGGACATCGGCGGCTACTCCCTGCTTAGTTCTGCCCTGCCCCTGACCGGCATGGCTCTGACAGCCTGCGCCGGCGTTGGCGCCAGAGTGGTTTCCTCTTTGCTGAACTTCTTCCTGAATAAGAAGCTGGTCTTCCAGACCCATGTCAGCACCGGCAAGGCTCTGCTCCGCTACTATGCCCTGGCTCTGCCCCAGATGGCTTTGCAGGTGCTTCTGACCCAGGAAACCTATATTCTGCTGGGAATCAGCGAAAATTCCAATGGGCTGCGCACCTTCCTGTATGCCGTTGTGATGACGGTTTTGTACATTGTCAGTTATATGATCCAGCAGCGCTGGGTCTTTGCTCCGGAAAAATCCAAGTAAGAGGTTACGTCTATGAACAAGAAAAACACGAATCCGGTTCCCGGCACCGAGGGTGCCATGCCGACCAAGAAGAAAAAGAAAAAGGGCAGCGGCCTGCTGGGCCGCATCATCCGCAGATTCTTCCTGGTGCTGTTCACTGTGGTCATTCTGGCTGCCGCCGCTCTGGTGCTGGTGCTGAACCTGGCGTTCAACGGCCCCTCCCCCGCCGCCCGTGACCGTCTGACCATGACCCTGATCGAAGCCAGTGCCACCAAGTGGGTACCTGCCCTGTTCATCGGTCAGGACACCGTGGACGAGATCCGCACCAGCAGCGTCTCCGACGGACTGGAGGACGATGTCACTGACATTTCCCAGATTGTGGTGCAGGCCAACAACGTCATCACCGGCAATACCAACGAGTGGGACAACTACCCCGACGGCGTCCGCACCGAGACCCGGTACGGCGATACCTACACCGCCCACATTATGCTCATCCGGGATCCCTCTCAGGTCTATATGGGCACCTCCACCGAAAAGTTCTCCACCGCCATCCCCGGCAAACGTCTGACGGAGGTCATGGAGGAAAATCCGGATGTGATTGCCGCCATCAATGCCGGTGCCTTCAATGACGACGGCACCCTCAGCTCCGTCAATGGCAGTGCCCCTCTGGGTCTTGTGGTATCCGAGGGTAAGGTGGTCTGGACCTCCGGCAGACAGCCCGGCAACTTCGAGGGCTTCGCCGGTTTCAACGAGGACAACATTCTGGTGGTTTCCAAGAGCAACCTGAGCCAGTCCGAGGCGGAAAACCTGAAAATCCGGGACGGCTGCTGCTTCGGCCCCGTTCTGATTATGAACGGCGAGGTGAATCTGGAAGCCTATAACGACAAGTCCGGCATGAATCCCAGAACCGCCATCGGTCAGCGCAGCGACGGCACCGTGATTATCGTCTGCGCCGACGGCCGTCAGGTAGGCTCCCTGGGCGCTACCTACGCGGATATGGTCAACGTAATGCAGGAGTACGGCGCCGTCAACGCCTGCAATATGGACGGCGGCTCTTCTTCCATCATGATGTATCGGGATGTGAACGGCAAGCTGGGTACCGCTTCCCAGGATGCCATTTTCGTCAACACCCCGTCTCTGATTCAGTCCAAGCCCAGACGGATGCCCAACTACTGGCTGGTTCGGGCAGCATCTTAATAAGGGGGTGTAACCATGAAAAAGCACGATGATTTTGATATGGATGATCTGACTCCGGATATGGACGACACCCAGCCCGCACCCAAGGAAAAGCCCTTTTCCTTCAACGACCTGGACTTAGGGCTGGACTTCGACCTGAGCTTCCTGGACGACATTGAGGATCCTGAGGAAACCAAGGAGCCCGCGAAGCCCGCCGCCCCCCAGGAGCCGGTCAAACGTCCTGCCCAGACTGCCCCCACGACTCCGGCTTCCCAGAATGTCCGGCGGCCTGCCCCGGCCTCCCGCCCGGCAGGTGTCCCCAATGCCCAGCGTCCCGGGGGCAGCCCCAATACCCAGCGGCCCGCCGCCTCTGCCGGCGGTCAGCGGCCCGGCGGCGGTATGCCCCCCCATCCGGCAAACGCCCAGCGTGCCGGCGGCCAGCGTCCCACCGGAACCCCTGGTACCCGGCCCGCACAGCGTCCGGCGGGCAGCCCCAACGCTCAGCGGCCTGCCGCCAGACGGCCTATGCCCACCCAGGAGCCGCCCGTCAGCCAGAAGAAGAAATCCGGCCCCCGGCTGGGCGGCGTGATTTTCTACACCCTGTATTTCCTGTTCATTCTGGTGTTCTTCCTGGGCACCTTCATCGGTCTGAACTGGCTCCACGGCTGGCTCACCGACTTTGAGCTGGCGCAGCCCGCCCCCAAGGCGGAGCAGGTCTTCACCCAGCTGTTCACCAATCCTGACTGGGGCGCCCTGTATGAATCCGCCGGTGCCAAGGATTCCGCCTATGAGGGTAAGGACGCCTACGTCACCTACATGAAGAACAAGGTAGGCGATCAGAAGCTGACGTATCTGGAAACCTCCGCGGGCCTGTCCGGCGACAAGAAGTATGTGGTTCGCCTGGGCAGCGAAAAGGTTGCCTCCTTCACCCTGACGGACAAGAACAAGGCCACCGGCACCGACAAGCTGGAGGATCTGAAGAAAATCCCCGACTGGCAGCTGGGCTCTGTGGAGGTCTACTTTGACCGGGCAGGCACCTACTATGTGGTCAAGCTGGACGGGCACACCGCCTTTATCAACGACGTTCCCCTGGATGACAACACCATCATCCAGGTTGCCACCACCCGGGCAGAGGATTATCTGCCTGAGGGCACCACCGGTGCCAGCATGTGCACTCAGCAGGTGGATGGCCTGATGGCTCAGCCTGTGGTCACCATCTTCGACAAGAGCGGCACTCAGATGGAAGTCACCTACGACGAGGCCACCCGAACCTTCACCGAGCGTCTGGAAAGCAACACCATGAACGATGACCAGCGGGCCGCCGCCGTCAAGGCAGCAGAAACCTACTGCAACTGGATGCTGGCTGTGGACAACGACCGTGGCCATGCCGCCCAGATTTTTGACCCCACCGGCGAGGCCTATAAGTCTCTGACCAGCATTACCAAAGACAACCTGTGGGTTCAGAGCAACAACGGCTTTACCCTGGACAATATGAACGTCACGAATTTCGCCCTGTATAACGGGGATATCTTCTCCGTTCGGGTCACTCTGGACGTGAACGTCACCCGTACCGACGGCACCATCAAAACCTTCCCCTATGCCTCCAGCCTGTTCTTCCGGAAGAACGACGCCGGCAAGTGGATGTGCTTCAACTCCACCAACGTGGACGTGTCCCAGCCCGTAGGCCGGGTGCGCCTGACCTTCATGAACGGTGAGAACGAGGTCTACAGCCAGTTCTTCGGCACCGACGCCAAGGAAATCGTGACTCCTGTGGTGTCTACCCCCGAGGGCAAGGTCTTCACCGGCTGGGTCACCATCGACCAGGATGAAAACGGCGCCAAGGTCTATAACCTTCAGTTCCAGCCTGACGACGAGGGCAAGGTGTCCATCCCCGACGGCGTGACCCTGAAGCCCATGACCCTATATGCCCTGTTCCAGAACCCCGGCGAGCAGACCACCATCCCCACGGCCTCCGCCGAAACCACCGGCGAAACCACTGCGGAAACCACCGCGGCAACGGAAGGAGCGTGACCCATGGCAGCCTTTCTGAATCAACTGGCCCTTTCCTTTGACCTGCCCATTCTGGACTGGATTCAGGCCAATCTCCAGTCTCCCCTGATGGACAAGATCATGCCCATCATCACCCTCTTCGGCGAGGGAGGCGTATTCTGGATTGCCTGGGCGGTGCTCATGCTGATTCTCCCCAAAACCCGAAAAATCGGCATTTCAATGCTTTTCGCCCTGATTCTTGGGCTTCTGGTGTGCAACATCACCCTGAAACCCTTGGTTGCCCGGATACGGCCCTATGATTTACAGGCTCAGCTGGGCGTTACCATCAACCTGTTAATCAAGAAGCAGAGCGACTTCTCCTTCCCCTCCGGCCATACCATTGCCTCCTTTGAGGCGGCGGTGGTGCTGCTGAAATACAGCAAGAAAATGGGCATTCCGGCGCTGATCATTGCCATTGCCGTGTCCTTCTCCCGGCTGTATCTGTATGTACACTATCCCTCCGATGTGCTGGTTTCCATGGTGCTTGGTACGCTGTTTGCCTTCCTGGGCTGCGCCCTGGCAAACCTCATCAAGCTTCCCAGTGTGAAGAAGGGAAAATTCGAGCGGGGTTAAAAAGCCGCCCGGCCAGACATCTTTCCCGCAAAAGGGAGCAAGAAACAATAAAGCTGTCATTGCGAACCAGTGCCGCAGCACTGGTGTGGCAATCCGTCCCCCTTAGGGAGAAACGGATTTCCACGCCGGTGTGCGCACCGACTCGCAATGGCAGCTTCTTTTATATTTGTCCGGAGTCGATCATCGGCCCCGGTCTATTCTCATACTGAACTCCAATTAAAATCTTTAGAAAAGATTTTAATTGCCTGAAGGGCATGGAGTTCATATGAGACTTGTTTTGTGAT
>UQXG01000108.1 GCA_900544945.1 uncultured Eubacteriales bacterium
CACTATTGACAAAAGGCCTGTAGGTTCGCTATAATAGTGTCGAGAAATGAGACGAAAGTGAGGTAACGCCATGAATTTCTCCAATCAATACAGCCTCAGAAAACCGCTGAGTCTGATTCTCGCCACTGCTATCACAGCCACTCTGTTTACCGGCTGTATGAAAAAGGATCCCGCAACCCCTGAGGATACCACCTCCGGCGTGCCGGGTCTGAACCTGTCGGAGCCCACCGCGCCTTCGGAGACCACCCCTGAGACCACCGCTCCGGCAGTTGTCGTCAATGAAAATACCGCGACGGTCACCAGCCAGATGAACATCCGCAGCTCACCCAGCACCGAGGCCACCGTGGTCGGCACTCTGAATGCCGGTGATAAGGTGGAGATCAGCCGCCGTGAGGAAGTCACCGGTATCAACTGGGCTTACATCATCTCCCCCGAGGCCGGCTGGATCGTCATGGACTATGTGGAAATGGACATTCCCAGCCAGGCACCCGTCGGCGGTGATACCAGCACCCCCGGTGCTACCGCCCCCTCCACTGCCGGCTCCGGCACTACCACCACCGGTACCGCTTCCGGTACGGAGGAACTGAACATCAAGGGCGTTGTCACCGTCAACAACCTGAATGTCCGCAGTGAAGCCAGCCAGGACGGCAAGATTCAGGGCTCCTACAACAAGGGTGACATTGTCACGATCCTGGAAACCAAGAACGGCTGGGGCCGCACCAACAAGGGCTGGGTGAAGATGGAGTACGTCAACACCAGCGGCACCACGACCAATACTCCCACCACCAATAACAGCAACACCACCACTACCGGCAATGTGTCCGGCAACGGCAGCACCACCGTCCAGTTCCGTGGCATTGTCACCGCCAAGGAGCTGAACATCCGTGCCTCCGCCGATCAGAGTGCCGACCGGGTGGGCAGCTACACCTACGGCAACCGGGTAGAGATTCTGGAAAAGAGCGGCACCTGGGGTCGTACCAGCAAGGGCTGGATCAGCCTGAACTACGTCTATCAGGACGGTACCTCCGGCACCAACACCGCTAAGGGCACCATTACCGCCGGCGGCGGCCTGAATATCCGCAGCGGCCCGGGCACCGGCTACAAGTCTGTAGGCTCCTACGCCGAAGGCGACAGCGTGGCCATCCTGGAGCAGTTCACCTATGACGGCGTCACCTGGGGCTGCACCAACAAGGGCTGGATCAGCATGAAGTTTGTGGATACCGGCAGTTCTTCCAGCAATAACAACAGCTCTTCCGGCAGCAGTGATTCCTCCAATAATCAGCACGGTACCGTCACTGCCGAGGGCGGCCTGCGGATCCGGAAGTCCGCCGGCAATGGCGAGGTAGTCGGCTCCCTGAAGCATGGCGACCGGGTAACGATTCTGTCCACCACCAACGTAAACGGCACCACCTGGGGTGAAATCAGCACCGGCTGGATTTCTCTGGACTACGTTTCCCTGGACGATTAAGCTAAAAGCAAAAGCATCGGGGCTTCCCAATGGGAGGCCCCGATTTTTCATGCTTGTTTGAGAATGGGCCGCAAGTGTCCGAGAACCAATTTAACACTTGTAGGGGACGATGCCTTCATCGTCCCGTGAATTGCAAGTCTATCCTTATATTCCAAGACTCACAGAATGTTTCGGCGCTGGTTCCTCCGGAGGCAATGTTCTTGTCCCGGCAAGAACATTGATAAGAAGCCGGCTTAAGGGGCGCTGCCGAAAAGCCGCCCCCTTAAGTATCCCCCGGCCGCCCTAACGAACTGCTCCAAAATATTTCGGCTTGCTATGGGTGGGTTTATTGAAAGAGCCCGAAAAATATGTTGTCATTGCGAGCCAGTGCTCACACTGGCGTGGCAATCCGTTCTCTCGCCTTCCCCCACGGGGAAGGTGGCTCGCACGTCCCCCGCAAGTGCGAGACGGATGAGGGCATACGGGCGTCTATTTGCCGTCCGAGACTCCCGCACCAGTGCGTTTTCTGATTGTTCTCGGGTATTTATTTCCTACAAAGAACGCAGGCCTTGGAAATTTCCAAAGCCTGTCGTTTGTCATTACTGATTCTTCTCTGCCTTCTTGGCGGCCTTGGCCTTCGCCTTGGCTTCCTGAGCCTTCTTGGCCTCTTCCTTGGCGTTCTCGGCAGCGGTCTCGTTGGTGGAAATGGCCCACTTCTCCAGCTCAATGCGAACCTGATCGGCACCGGTTTCCAGCACGATTCTGGACTCCTTCACGTCCACAACGATACCGCAGATACCGCCGATGGTGGTGATCTTGTCGCCCTTGCGGACGGTGGAACGCATCTGCTCGGCTTCCTTCTTCCGCTTGTTTTCCGGACGAATCAGCATGAAGTAGAAAATGGCAATCATCAGCACCATCATGAGCAGGGTGCTGCCCATGCTGGCGCCGGTTGCGGTGGCACTCAGAATGTTCATTTGAAAAACTCCTTCGTAAGTATTAGCTAGACTATTATATCATCGATAACGCAAAAAGCAAGGACTACTTTAGATTCTTCTGGCTAATTTTTCCGAATACTCTGCCCGGAAGGCGGCGAACCGCCCTTCGTCCAGGGCCTGACGGATTCGTTCCATCAGCTTGTTGTAGAAATACAGATTGTGCATGACGGCCAGCCGCATGGCAAGCATCTCGTCGGCAATGAACAGGTGCCGGATGTAAGCCCTGCTGAACCGGCGGCACACCGGGCAGTCGCACTGGGGGTCAATGGGGCTGCTGTCGGTGATATACTTGGCGTTTTTCAGGTTGATGGCACCTTCCCAGGTGTTGAGCCGGGCATGGCGGGCATTCCGGGCGGGCATAACGCAGTCGAAGAAGTCCACGCCCCGGGCAACGGCCTCAATGATGTTCGTGGGGGTTCCCACGCCCATGAGATACCGGGTTCTGTCCGCGGGCATATAGGGCTCCACCGCCTCGATGATGTCGTACATCTCCTGAGCGGTTTCCCCCACTGCCAGGCCGCCGATGGCGTAGCCCGGAAGCTCCAGCTCGGCAATGCGCTTCATATGGTCAATGCGGATATCGGCGTAGGTGCCGCCCTGGTTGATGCCCCAGAGCATCTGCTCCCGGTTCACCGTGTCCGGCAGGGCATTCAGCCGGGCGTTTTCCGCCTTGCACCGCACCAGCCAGCGATAGGTTCTGTCCACGCTCTGCTGCACATAATCCCGGGGGGACGGATTCTCAATGCACTCGTCAAAGGCCATGCAGATATCGCTGCCCAGATTGGACTGAATCTGCATACTCTCCTCCGGCCCCATGAAAATCTTGTGGCCGTCGATGTGAGAGGCGAAGTACACGCCCTCCTCCTTGATTTTCCGCAGGGAGGACAGGCTGAACACCTGAAATCCGCCGGAATCCGTAAGGATTGGCCCGTCCCAGGTCATAAATTTATGCAGGCCTCCCATTTCCCGGACGACCTTGTCCGTAGGCCGCAGATGCAGGTGGTAGGTGTTGCTCAGCTCCACCTGACAGCCGATATTTTTTAAGTCTTCTGCGCTGAGCGCACCTTTAATGGCGCCCTGGGTACCCACATTCATGAAAACCGGCGTCTGCACCGTGCCATGGGCACAGGTAAACACACCCCGCCGGGCTTTTCCCTCGGTTTTTAACAATTCAAACATAGCATTCCTCACGGTTCCTGGTTGGTTCGGTCATGGCTTCCGGTGCCGTCCGCAAGGAACATGGCATCGCCGATATGTACGGGAGTCGGGATTATACACCATTTGCGCACGTTATTCATTGCCACTCATTCCACCCTCTACGGTCGCATCCTCCGAAACACTTGCAATTTCTGACTTTTTGCCATTATCTCCGTTTTTGGGCATCCCGACTCCAATAAACATCGCATCGCCGAAGCTGAAAAAGCGGTACTTTTCCTGAACCGCGATTTTGTAGGCGTTCAGCACATGCTCCCGTCCGGCAAAAGCGGAAACCAGCATAACCAGGGTACTTTCCGGCAGATGGAAATTGGTGATCAGCCCGTCCATGGCCTTGAATTTGTACCCCGGATAGATGAAAATATCCGTCCATTTGGAGCATGCCCGGAAGGAACCGTCCGGCTGCACCAGAGATTCCAGGGTACGGCAGGAGGTGGTGCCCACGCAAATAATCCGCCCGCCCTTTTTCCGGGTTTCATTCAAAAGAGCGGCCGTTTCCTCGTTCATCATGCACAACTCCGAGTGCATGTGATGCTCCAGAATGTTGTCCGCCTTCACTGGCCGGAAGGTGCCGAGACCCACATGCAGCGTCACAAAGGCCTCATTGACTCCTTTTTCCCGGATTTTTTCCAGCAGTTCTTTCGTGAAGTGAAGCCCTGCCGTTGGCGCCGCGGCGGAACCAACCTCCCGGGAATATACCGTCTGATACCGCTCCTGATCGGCAAGCTCTGCCTTGATGTAGGGCGGCAGGGGCATTTTTCCCAGTCGCTCCAAAACTTCCAGAAAAATGCCCTCATAGTGGAACTCCACCACCCGATTGCCGTCATCGCGGACTTCCTTTACGGTAGCAGTCAGCTCCCCGTTTCCGAAGCTGACGGTGCTGCCGGGCTGCATTTTCTTGCCGGGCTTGCACAGGCACTCCCAGCATCCGTTCCCCAGATCCCGCAGAAGCAGAACCTCCACTGCCCCGCCGGTGGGACGGTGTCCCAGAAGTCGGGCGGGCAGCACCCGGGAATCGTTCATTACCAGGCAGTCCCCGGGATTCAAATAATCCAGCACATCATAAAAATGCCGATGGGCAATTTCCCCGGTTTGCCGGTCCAAAACCATAAGCCGGGAGGTGTCGCGCTTTTGCAGAGGGGTCTGCGCGATCAGCTCTTCCGGCAGGTCATACCAATAATCCTTTGTTTGAAGCCCGATGTCCTTCTGAGCTTCTTCCTTACTATCCAACAATGCTCTCCCCTTTTGCAATTTCAGTCACTGGGGGGCATTATAGCATATTTCTTCGGAGAAATCTACTGTTTTCCGTTATTTTTCTTTTCGATTGGGAAAGAAAACCGTAAATTCCGACCCAATGCCCGGCTTACTGCGCACCTGGATATAGGCCTTGTGAATCAGGACTGCGTGCTTGACGATGGAAAGGCCCAGCCCCGTACCGCCGGCGGCCTTGGAGCGGCTCTTGTCCACCCGATAGAACCGCTCAAAAATCCGATCCTGGCAGTCCTCCGGAATGCCGATACCGTTGTCCTGAACCTGCAAGGTGACTCCGGAGGCGTCCTGGTTTACCCGAACCCAGACCTTGCCCTCGGCGGTGTGATACTTAATGGCATTGTCACAGAGATTATAGACAATGCTGTACAGCTGCTGGGGCACGCCGTAAACCATTGCGTGGCTGCCGGACAGACTCAGCGTTACCTTCTCTGCCTCGGCGGTGGTCATCAGGCTGTCCACCGCATTTTCCGCAATGCGGTACAGGTCGCAGTCCTCCCAGGTCATCTCCGCACCGCCGTTGTCCAGCTTGGTCAGGTTGATGATGTCCTCCACCAGACTGGTCATCCGGGCAGACTCCGCCCGAATTTTCCCGGCGAAGGGTTTCACGTCCTCCGGCCGCACCATGCCGTTTTCCAGAAGCTCGGCATAGCCGGAAATGGCGTGCAGGGGCGTTTTCAGCTCATGGGATACGTTTGCTGTAAACTCCTGGCGAATCAGAGACGCCTTTTCAATCTGGGCATTGTCCCGCTTCAGCTGCTCCTGCTGGCTGGCAATCCTGCGAAGCAGGGGCTCCACCTCCACATAGTCCGGCTGGCCGTAGTACTGTTTCGGCTTATCCAGGTCAATTTCGTTAATCGGCTCCACAATCCGCCGAGCCAGGCTGGAGGCCAGCGCCATGGACAGCACCAAAGCAATGCAGATCACAATGCAGATGGGTCTGGCAAAACTCAAAATCAGCATCCACATGGACATCTGCACAATGGAAAGCCGCAGAACCGTGCCGTCCGCCAGTCGCTGAGCGGCGTAGAGCTGCTTGTCCGCAAGGGTGCTGGAATAGCGGCTGCTTTCCCCATAGCCGCTGACAAAAGCCTCCCTCACCTCTTCCCGGGTCAGGTGATTCTCCATCTGGCTGGTGTCTGCCTGACTGTCATAGCGCACAGTCCCGTCCGGCGCAATCCAGGTCACCCGATAGCCGCTGACCTGCATGTCCTCAAAATAATCTTGTCCGGACATGCTGACGCCCTTAGCTGCCAGCTGAGTCTCAGCCCGGAGCTGATTTCGCTGGATCTGGGTGAAATAGTCGTAGGTGATGCCCATGATAAACATCAGGCTGGCAAGAAAAACAAGAATCGCCACTACCAGAATGACGTGAAAAATCTTCTTATTCATTTACTCCACCATCTTATAGCCAACGCCCCGGACGGTTTCGATTTTCTCCCCGCCCTTGGCAAGCTTCGTGCGCAGAGTACCGATGTGCACGTCCACGGTCCGGGTTTCTCCCAGATAGTCCTGTCCCCAGATGCGAGACAGCAGAATATCCCGGGTAAAGACCTGACCGGCGTTCTCCATGAGAAGTTTCAGAAGCTCATATTCCTTCAGGGTCAGCACCACCTGTTTGCCGTCAACGGTGACAATGTGCCGAACCTCGTCCAACACAATATCCCCGCAGGTCAGCACCTGGTCGGTTTTGGGAGCCGTGCGGCGCATGACCGCCTTAATCCGGGCGACCATCTCCATCATCCCGAAGGGCTTGACCAGATAATCGTCCGCACCGGTGTCCAGGCCGATGACCTTGTCAAATTCGCTGCCCTTGGCGGTTGCCATAATCACAGGAATGTTGGCCGTAGCTGAGGCAGCCCGGAGCCGCTTGAGCACCGTAATGCCGTCCTCTCCAGGGAGCATGATGTCCAGCAGAATCAGCTCCGGCTTTTCTTCGGTCATGGCCTGCCAAAAAAAAGTGCTGTCCGGAAAGCCCTTGGCCTGAAATCCGGAAGCCCCTAAAGTGTAGAGCATCAGATCCCGAATCGCGTTGTCGTCTTCCACGCAGTATATCATCAGAAAACCCCTCCCGTTTCTATTTGTACTATCCTACCATTCCCCTGTAAACTTGGCATTCCTGCAATTGTAAAATCTATGTAAAATAATTGCGATTATTAGAAAAAGCTCAGCAAAGGCTGAGCTTTTTTCCTGTTTTAAGCTTTGAGGATTGCCTGAATAACCTCGTTGACACCGTCGGTGTTCACGGTTTCCATCTGACCGTTGTCGTAGGCCTCGGCAACAGCCGGGTCAATGGGCAGCCGGGCAAGCACCGGGAGCTGGAACTGGGACGCAATCTCATCCAGGTGAGACTTGCCGAAAACGCTGATCTTCTTGCCGCAGTCCGGGCACTGAAGATAAGAATAGTTCTCCACGAAGCCCAGCACGGGAACGTGCATCATGTTCGCCATCTTCACGGCCTTGGCCACGATCATGGACACCAGATCCTGGGGTGTGGTCACGATGACCACACCGTCAATGGGCAGGCTCTGGAATACGGTCAGGGGCACGTCGCCGGTTCCGGGAGGCATGTCCACGAACATATAGTCCACGTCCTCCCAGATTACATCCGTCCAGAACTGCTTGACCGCACCGGCGATCACCGGGCCCCGCCAGACCACTGGGTCTGCCGGATTGTCCAGCAGCAGGTTGATGGACATAACCTGGATGCCGCCCCGAGTCAGGGCAGGATACAGACCGTCCTCGTTGGCACCCTGGCACTCGGTGACTCCGAAGGCCGTAGGGGCGGAAGGGCCGGTGATATCCGCGTCCAGGACAGCCGTCCGCTTTCCCTGCCGGGCCATGGCAACTGCCAGCATGGCGGTGACGGTGGACTTGCCCACGCCGCCCTTGCCGGAAACCACGGCAATGACCTTTTTGACGCTGGCCTTGGGATTCAGCTGGGCCAGCAGACTCTCCGCGGTGCGCTCACCGCAGGAGGTGCTGCCGCAGCTGGAACAATCTCCGCTACAAGAACTCATGAATAATACGCTCCTTTATTTCAGGGCAATTCTGCCCTCATTGTGTATAATATGATTATATTCCCCAATAAACTGGAAGTCAACCACTCATACTATTTCCTGATTAAAATCTTAATTTTAATCAGGAAGGCATCGCCTGAAGGC
>UQXG01000109.1 GCA_900544945.1 uncultured Eubacteriales bacterium
CAGTGGCAGTCATACCTTAATGTAGTGCAGACTGGTGTGGCAATCCGCTTTCCAAAAAGCAGCAAAATTCGGGATATTATTCAAGAGAACGGATTGCCACACCAGTGACATCGGTCACTGGTTCGCAATGACAACTTCTTTTGTGAGCGCATTCAAGAAACGACTAAGGAGCCGCTGCAAATGCTTGCAGCGGCTCCCAAACTTTATGCCTTTTTCGTTTTCTTCTCAATGGCATCCCAATTGGCTCTTCCGGTGCGTTTGACCAGAGCCAGCATTTCTTCTGCCAGCATATCCGTCAGCTGACCCGGGGTCAGCCGCCACCGCCAGTTAAAGCCCACGGTGCCGGGCTGGTTCATCCGGGCCTCGTTGCCCAGACCCAGATAATCCTGAACGGGGATGATGCAGTCCTTGGCAACGGCACGCATGGTCAGGGCAATGAGCACCCTGTACATCTGATTGTCCGGGGTGTGATAGTCACACAGATAGTCCCGCAGCTGCTGCTTGGCCGCCTTGCTCAGTCCCCGATACCAGCCGGCAACGGTCTCATTGTCGTGGGTGCCGGTGTAGACCACGCAGTTGGAATTGTAATTGTGAGGCCAATAGTCGTTGGAACCGGCCACATCCGTCGGATCCACAGCAAATTGCAGCACCTTCATATTGGGGCAGCCGCTGTCTCTCACCAGCTGCCGGACACCGTCGGTCATAAGGCCCAGATCCTCGGCAATGACGTTCACATCCCCCAGCCGGGTATACAGGGTGCGGAAGAAGTCCATGCCAGGGCCCTTCTCCCAGTGGCCGTTTTTCGCGGTAGTTTCTCCCGCGGGAATGGAGAAATACTCGTCAAAGGCCCGGAAATGGTCGATTCTCACCACATCGTAGAGCTTGAAGCTGTACCACATCCGGCTGATCCACCAGTCGTAGCCTGTGGCCCGATGATAATCCCAGCGGTACAAGGGGTTCCCCCAGGCCTGGCCGTCGGCGGCGAAGGCATCCGGCGGGCAGCCGGCAATGGCGGTGGAGCAGTTGTTTCCGTCCAGCTGGAACAGCTCCGGGTGTGCCCACACGTCCGCTCCGTCGGGAGAGACGTAGATGGGAATATCGCCTACGATCTGGATATGCTTGCTGTTTGCGTAGGCCTTCAGCTTTGTCCACTGCCGGTCAAACTGGAACTGGAGGTACTTCTGGAACTCGACGTCGAAGTACAGCTCCCGGTTGTAGTAGTCCAGGGCGAAGCCCCAGTGCATCCGGATGTCCTCCGGCCACTGGCGGAAGGACACCCCGCCGAAGAAGGTTTTCAGAGCCATGAACAGGGCGTAGTCATCCAGCCACCAGCTGTTTTCCCGGCAGAAAGCGTGGAAAGCCTCATTTTCCCCAATATGGCTGCGCTCATAGGCCTTGTGCAGCAGCGTCAGACGGTTCTTGCTCAGCGCTACAAAGTCCACCTTGGCAGGGTTTTTGCCAAAGTCCAGTTCATCGCATTCCTGACGGGTCAGCGCTCCCTCTTCGATGAGGCTTTCCAGGCTGATGAGATAGGGGTTACCGGCAAAGGCGGAACAGGCCTGATAGGGGGAGTCATCAGAGCCTCCGTGAGAGGTTGCCCCCAGAGGCAAAATCTGCCAGTAACGCTGACCGGCCTTTTCCAGCCAGTCCACAAAGTCGTAGGCCGCCCGGTCAAAGCAGCCGATGCCGTACTTGGAGGGCAGGCTGGTTACGGACAGCAGAACGCCAGCATAACGATTCATAGGATTTTTCTCCTTTTATCCGTAGATTTGGTGGGATTCCAATGGGATTTTCGAGATTGGAAACGTTTCTCTTTTCGCAATCAGTATAATCCATTTTTGCCCGTCCGTCAATCCCCCGAGACATATCCGGAACAAATTGACAATGTGCACAAAAAGTAGTTGCTCTATTTGGATAGCCCGTATAGACAAAAAGGCCGTTTCCATCACATGTCGCTGGGCTCTCATCTACCCGAAAGCTTCTGATAAACGCACCCATAGCAGCCGAAATATTGGACGCACTTCCGGCGGTGCGGCCGGGGGATTCTTAAGGGGGCGGCTTTTCGGCAGCGCCCCTTAAGCCGGCTTCTTATCAATTTTCTTGCCGGGACAAGAAAATTGCCCCCGGAGGGACCAGCACCGAAATATTTTGTGAGCCTTGGAATATAAGGATGGACTTGCAATTCACGGGACGATGAGGGCATCGTCCCCTACAATCTCTTATCAAGCATTTTCTGGTAGCGACCTCATCCGCCCGACCGGCACCTTCTCCTTTCAGGAGAAGGCAATGGGAACGGATTGTGACCGGAGGGAATCCCCGGAGGGGGCCACACCAGTGCTGCGGCACTGGTTCGCAATGACAACGTATCTTTCTGGCTTTTGGACACACTGAAAGGGACTGCCGGGGCAGTCCCTTTTTAGGGTCTTGTATTCAACCGAAAAAGCCGCCGAAGGGCTCGTCCTGGGTTTCGGGAGGTTCTTCCGTTTGTGCCTGGGCTTCCGTGGATGCCTGGGTTTCCGTCCCGGTGTCGCTCACCACCGGCCAGGCGGTGCCGGTGATCTGAGCAATGCCCCAGGCCTGGGAGGAAAGCATTCTGTCCCCTACCGGGGTGTCCGTGGCGCAGGAGACCCCTGCCGCCACATTCAGAGCCGGCGCTCCGTTCACCTGAGACTGATAATCCGACCAGATTTGCAGCAGCACCCCGGCGCAGGCCACATGGTAATCGCTGGTCACCACCGCCAGAGTCTTTACCTGGGGATAGGCCGACGTCAGCAGCTTGTAAGTATTGGCGGCATTCTGGGTAGTACTCAGAGCCTGGTCTTCCACAATCAGCCTGGACTCCGCCACACCCTGCGCCCGAAGCCAGGCGGCCATCTGCCCCCCTTCGGTGACACCCGCCACCTCCGAGGTCTGCCCGCCGGTCACCGCCACATAGGCGTCGGGATACTGCCGGGCGGCGTTCAGCGCCACATACAGCCGGTCTTCCAGCTCCGGCTGTATAGAGCCGTCCGCACCCAGACCATAGCCGAAGACCACAATGCAAAGGGAATCGTCCTGAGGCAGGTCATCGGGAAGCACCCGGTGATTCTCGAACCCTGCCTCATTCAGCCGGGCCCAGTCGGTCATGATCCGCCGCCATAGAGCGCCCTCTGCCGGATTTTCCGCCTCCAGAGCGTCCAGGCAGGGTTCGATTTTTTCGCTGTCGTTTGCGCAGTAAGCACCCAGCAGCCGCTGGGGATTGGTTTCTTCTGCCGCCTGAGCTGCCGGGACGCTTCCGCCCAGCAGACACAGACAAAGGCACGCGATCAGGATTTTGCGAAAAAAGGTCATTGTCTGCCGTCACGGATCTGAAGCAGCTTCCGCTTCAGATCATCCTCCATCTTTGCCATTTCTGTCTCCGCGGCCTGCCGCTTAGTCCTGCCCTCGGCCTGAATCTTCATCACGTCGTCCAGGGTGGCTATCAGCTCGGCGTTGGTTTTCTTCAGGGTCTCAATCTCCACAATGCCCCGCTCCGCTTCCTTGGCGGTTTCTACGGAGGCCATGTGCAGCTTCTGGGCATTCTGGGTCAGCATGGCGTTGGTCACGTCCGCCACCTGCCGCTGAGCCTGGGCGGCCTCGGTGGAGTGGGCAATGCCCAGAGCCAGCACCATCTGATTCTTCCACAGGGGGATGGTGTTGACCAGGGTGGTCTGAATCTTTTCCACCATGACGGTGTCGTTGTTCTGAATCATCCGGATCTGGGGAGCCGTCTGAATGGAGATGGTTCGGGTCAGTTCCAGATCGTGGATTTTCTTCTCAAAGCGCAGGCACTTCTCGGACAAATCCCGGGCCCGCTGGGCATCCTCCGCAAGGCCTGTAAGCTTCGCCGTTTCCTGAAGCGCCTGGAGCTTGCCGGTGCGAACCTCCTCCAGCTTCTTCTTGCCCGCCAGGATATACATGGTCAGTTCCTTGAAGTAGGCCAGATTCTGCTCATACATCTTATCCAGCACGGCAGAATCCTTCATCAGCCGCACTTGGTGCTGCTGCAAAGCGTCCGCGATTTTCTCCACGTTCACCTCGGCCTTGGCGTAACGGTTTTTCATGTTTTCCAGCTTATTGGCCTGCTTCCGGAAGAAGCCGAACAGACCCTTCTCTTCCTCCTCGTCCAGGCCCTTCAGCTCGCCCACCACGTTCACCAGCAGTTCGCCCACCTGACCCAAATCCTGGGTGCGGACGTTTGCCAGGGCGGCATCGGAAAAATCCGCCATTTTCTTCTGGGTGCCCGCGCCGTACTGCAAAATCTGGGTGGTGTTCTCCACGTCAATCTTCGCCGCGAAGTCATCCACGATTTTCTGTTCCTCGGCGGTGAGCACCGGCTCACTGGGCTGGGTCTGGGCAATCGCGCTCTCCTGCGCCGGCACCAGGGCAGGCGCTTCAGTCAGCTCCGGTTCCAGAGTCAAGCTGATAGGGTTTCTCTGTTCATTGGTATCCATAATCAATTCTCCCGTTTCTTCAGATTGGAAAGTCCATCATCGGTCAGGCCCTCCTGGGCAAGCAATGTGTTCAGCACGGAAATATCGCTGGAAACGTCCATGGCCGCGTCCTGGAACAGATCGTCCAGAAGCTTGGCAAAGGCGGCATTCAGGGTGTCCAGGGTCTTCTCGATCTCCACCTTGGAGGCCTGGATGGTCTCCCCCTGTACCGGCTGGGCATCCATTTCCGCGTAGGCATTCAGAAGCTTTACCGTCATGGGCAGGTAGTAATCCATAAGCTTTTTCAGGTCAGGCTCCACCTCCGGATGCGCCTGCACCCGGTCAAAAATCCGGCGCACCAGCAGCTCCATATGGGAAATCTTCTCGGAAATCTCCTCCCCGGGGATGGCGTCGTTGCAACGGCGGATTTCTAAAATAAAGGCATTGCCCCGGTCGAGAACCTCCTGGACCCGGGGATCCACTTCTTTCGCTGCCGGGCGAAGCTTTGCCGCCTCCCGCTCCTGCTTTTGCCGCTCTTCCAGCGCCAGACGGCTCTGCTCGAACTGCCGGTAGGTCTCGTTACTGGTGATGAGACAGGTCTGCTCCGCATCCAGATGTCCTTCCAGGAAGAGCCCCTCATCGATCATTTTGCCCAGCTCTTTGCGGACAAACTTCACGTTTTTTCCGGTGGTTCTGGCCAGGGTCTCCAGCTTGCAGTAGGTCTTGTCTCCTAAGCAGCGGCAGTACCGCTTGAACCGACTCACCCGGCCAAGGCCGCTGATGCCCCCGCCGATGAGCCAGGCTCCCACTCCCAGTGCCCCAAGGCCTATGAAGGCCGGATAGGCAGGGTAGCCCGAACCCAAGGCAAAAATCATGCCAAGCAGTGCCCCCAGAAAGCCGAAGCTGCCCAACAGGCTGCCGCCCACGACCTTCACGATTCCCAGGGCGGTTTTCCCGTCGGTATTGCCGTAGAGGGTCGGCAGATTCTTCGGTGCGTCAATGATCGTCGGCTTGTATTTTACCTGAGCCGACCGAGCCGCGCTGTCCGCCGCCCTGGCTGCGGTATCCACCGCCCGGCGGATGGTCTCGCCTCCCACATCCATGGCATGGCTGACCGTGCGGGTGATGGTCTGATTCAGTTTTCGGTAGTCCTGAGAATTGACGGCCTGGTCGATAATGTTCTGAATATTCCGCCCCAGATCCTCCCAGTCCTGATTTGGATTCGCCATAGCACTCACCCCCCGATCATATTGCTCCTATTATAGCGTTTCTCCGGGAAAAACGCAAGACGCAATGTTCCCCTTCCCAGCTTTCCGACTCATTTTCCCGTAAAAAACCATGAAGCCAAAGGCTTAACAGTCGTAAGGAACTATAAGTCTTGCGGTTGGGGCAGAGAACGGTGTGACCGTGAAGGTCACGCCGTTTTTCTGCGTCCAAGGGTAGATTCTACAATCATGGGTTCTGCCAGCACGGGGATCTCCACCTCGTCAACAAAATTAAAGATGATCTCCACCGTCTGTCTGCGCTTGCCGCCAGACTTATCCGGTGCGTGAATGATGATCTTCTTGATATACTCATTGACAATCGTCTGCGTCAGCTCGGTGACGTCCACATACTTTTTCGTCAGCGCAATGAAAGCGTCCAGATCGTCGCCCATCGCCTGCCGCTGCTCGACTCATTCTTCCGCTGTTTCGATTTCGAGCTTTAACCGTTCCTGCTCCGCTTCATAATCAGCAGTCATTTTTCTGTACTTTTCCTTGCTAATTTCACCGAGGGTGTAGTCCTCATAGAGCCGGGACATGACCACATCGAGGGTGGCAAGGCGCTTTTTTGCCTGCTCCACGCGCTTCTGATCTTCCCGGATGTCCCGTTCCTGATCGGCGCGGCGATAATGCAGCCATTCCTCCTGAAAGCCCTCTACATCGCTGCGGATATACGCATTGACCGCCCGAATCCGTTCCAGTACCAGTTCCCGCAGTACATCTTCCCGGATATAGTGTGCAGAACAGGTGCCTCGACCGCTTTTGTAGCTGGAGCATACATAGTGGTCTTGCTTGCCGTCAAAGTTCTTGCAGGTAGCAAAGTGCAGCTTATTCCCGCAATCGGGACAGAACAGAAGCCCGGAGAACAATCCTTGCCGTTCCGCTTTTGTGGGACGGCGTTTGTTTTTTCGCAGCTCCTGCACCCTGTCCCATTGTGCCTGAGAAACGATAGCTTCCTGCGTATCCGGTACGATGAACATATGATTTGATCATGATGGAAGGCAAAACGACGCCGTTGACAACATCTTCGAATCGTGCTACAATTTGACTGAAATAATAAATGTGGTCATAAAGCCAAGGGGTGTGTGCAGTGGCTTTTACAGAAGAACAGAATGAAACGATTCGCAGGGATCTGATCCGGGAGGCGCGGTGTTGCGGCGTTACTGTCGGAATGCGGAAGACCTCTGTTGAGCAGTTGACGGAAGCCGTTGGAATCTCCAAGGGATCGTTTTATAAATTCTTTGATTCCAAAGAGCTGCTGTTTTTCGCTGTGCTGGAGGATATCCACACCGAGTGTTTTGCGGTGGCGCAGAAGTCCTTGCAGGAAAATGCGGCGATTGACCCGGCCAGCCGCACGGCAGCGGCGATCTTGGCGGTCTGCCGATGGCTCTCCGAGACGAAAGCCTTCGTTTTCATCGAAAACGACGCGGAGTTCCTCCTGCACCGGCTGCCGGAGGAAGTGAAGACTGCCCACTACCACGATGACGAGACGCACATCCGCCAGCTTTTGGAGAAATATGACCTTGTGCCGAATTGCGGCATCTCTTTGGCTGCCGCCACGGCGCGGGGACTGATTCTCACCGTCTCCCACAAGGAGCAGATTGGGGAACTGTACCCGCAGGTGCTGGAAACGCTGGTGTACGGCGCTTGCAGGGAGCTATTTGAATAAGCCGAAAGGCCGCAGAAATGCGGCTTTTCCAAGGCACAACGGTTAGCGTCATCTAACCTCTCGAATGCACGCATCGGTTAGGTTAATCTAACATTGAAAGGAATGATAGCGATGCAGGAACACAAGAATTTCTGGGACAAAAATGCCGGACGTTACGACCGCTTTATGCGAAAGGATCGGGCGGCGTATGACGAGATGTATGAGCTGATCCGGCCGGTTGTAAAAGCCAAGACGGTGTTGGAGCTGGCGACCGGCACGGGATTGATCGCAAAACACATCGTAAACGCGGCGGCGCACATCGAGGCGACGGACGCTTCCGCAGAGATGATCGCCGAGGCAAAGCGGGATAATCGCTCGGCAAAGCTGTACTTTTCCGTGCAGGATATGTTCTGCCTGCCCTATGCGGAGGTGTCCTTCGACGTGGTGATCGTGTCCAACGCACTGCACATCGTGCCGCAGCCGGAGAAAGCCCTGCAAGAAATCAAGCGGG
>UQXG01000110.1 GCA_900544945.1 uncultured Eubacteriales bacterium
AGGGTAAAAATCGCCCTCTCCGCCTCCGGCACCTCTCCCATAGGGAGAGGCAAGTTTCCCTCATCCGCCCGCTGCGCGGAGCACCACCCCCAAGGGAAGGCTTGAAAAAAACGAGTCCGGCGTGCCTTTTACTCTTTCAGCTTTTCCGCCAATCTGCGGGTGACCTCGGCGCATCGGTGGGCGGCCAGCCGCTCAAAGGTGGGATAGTCCATCTGGGCGCTGTCATCGGCCTTGTCGGAAATGGCCCGGAGGATTACGAAGGGAACTCCGTTCCGATAGGCGGTCTGGGCAATGGCCGCTCCCTCCATCTCCGTGCACAGGCCGCCGGTGGCGGCGATAATCCCCTCTTTGACGCTTTTTTCCGCTACAAACTTATCACCGCTGGCAATTCTGCCCCGGCGGGTATGGCCCGGGTTCCCCTGCTCCGCCGCGGCGAAGGCCAAGTCCGAAAGAAGCTTGTCCGCCGGGAAGGCAGTCACATCCATGCCGGGCACCCGGCCGTAGGGATAGCCAAAGTGGGTGCAGTCAAAGTCATGGTACATGGCATCGGTGCTCACCACCAGATCGCCGATATCCAGCTCCGCGTTCAGGGAACCGGCAATTCCCGTGTTCACCAGGTGGGTGACGCCAAAGCAGTCGCACAGAATCTGGGCGCACAGAGCCGCGTTGACCTTGCCCACGCCGCACTGAACCACCACCACGTCCAGCCCTTCCAGCTTGCCCGCATGGAAGGTGCTGCTCCCGATGATGCGCTCCTGCCGGTTCTCCATTTCGCCGAGCAATATTTCCACTTCTACCTGCATGGCACCAATAATTCCGAGTTTTTTCATAAAATTCTCCTTATTCCGGATAATTCAGCCGGGTTTCGTCGGCGTTTTCCAGAACACCGACATACTTTGCGCCCCAGTAGTTGGCCATGGGCAGATTCATGTCCAGGTAATTGCCGCAGTCCTTAGGGCTGGCACCGGGCACCGCGTCCCGGTAGTCCCGGATGAACCGGAAGCACTCCGTCACCAGAGGCAGCACATCCCGGGAGCTGTAGTCCCCGGCCAGCAGCAGATAAAAGCCCGTCCGGCAGCCCATGGGGCCAAAGTAGAGGACTTTATCCTTCCATGTCGGCTCGTTTCTCAAATAGGTTGCTCCCAGATGCTCGATGGTGTGCACCTCGGCGGTGTTCAGCACCGGCTCCTCGTTGGGCTTGGTCAGCCGCAGGTCGAAGGTGGTAACGGTCTCGGCACCGACCTTGTCCTTCCGGGAAACATACAGTCCCGGCAGAAGCTTTATGTGGTCAACGGTAAAGCTCGCGATTTTTTCCACTTGCATTTCCTCTCATTTCCGGCAAAGCCGTTTCTTTCCCGAAATCATAGCATATTCTCCCTGGCTTTGCAAGTCCGCCCGGTTGGATCCTGACCGGAGTGCCGTGAATTTTTTGCAAACTCGCCAATTGTTCTTGCATTTTTCAATAGACAATGGTACAATATCGTTGACTATACCACGAAGGTAGGGATGACCAATGTCCAATAAGGATTTCGATATTGATTTTGACTTTGACGAGGCTTACGGCTTTGACGACGACTCCGACGGCAAGCAGGACGCCTATGACGATAACACCAATCCGGAAATTCTCTCCCGCCGCAGTTCCGGCGGCAGCTTTGACGCGGACGGAGATCTGGATGACTTTCTGAATATGGGCTCCGCCCCTCAGGTCTCTCAGGAGCCCCAGGCTCCTGTCGAGCCGGAGGAAGACGAGTGGGCGCAGGACGGAGATTTCAGCGAGACGCCTGCACAGGACGGGAGCTACGATCAGACTGAGGAAGTGGATTACGGCGACCCCGGCGAATATGACGAGGGTGTAGCCGAGGATACGGTTTACGATGAGGAAGATCAGGGCGAGTACCCGGAGGACGGCGAGGAAGAGGATGCCCCCAAGAAGCCCAAAAAGCAGCTGAAGCTTCCCAAGCTGAAGATGCCCAATTTCTTCGGGAAATTCTATGACCTGTACTTCGCGCCGGTGCTTCACAAAGAACTGGTGGAAGAACCGATGGATCCGGACAATCCCCGCCGCCGCAGGAGAAAGACCAAGGGTCAGATTTTCAAGGAGGTTTATCTGCCTCCCATTCTGGTCTGCGTGTCCCTCATTCTGGTTCTGACCTTTGTCATCGGGTCGCTGTCCAATGTGATCGACCGTCGGCGGATTGAAAAGCAGAATCAGCAGAGCCAGCTGGACGCTTCCCTGTCCCAGGCGGAGCAGCTGGAAGCGCAAAGCCAGGAAATCGTGGCCGAGGCCGAGCGTCTGGCCGCGGGCTATGACTACGACAAGGCCATTGAAAAACTGGAATCCGTAGGCGACCTGACCCAGCATCCGGACATTGCCAGCAAGCGTGCGGAATACGAAACCGCCAAGAGCGCCTTGGTGGAATACAAGGATCCTACTCTGATTCCCAACCTGAGCTTCCATGTGCTCATTGAGGACATGACCCGGGCCAAGGCAGATACCGAGTTCGGCGGCAGCTACAACAAGAATTTCGTCACCACCGGAGAATTCTCCAAGATTCTGAACCAGCTGTACAACAACGGCTATGTTCTGGTGGATTTCAACAGCTTCGTCTCCGCCCAGACCGATCTGGAGGGCAACGAAAAGTTCATGGTCAAGTCCATTATGCTGCCTGAGGGCAAAAAGCCCGTCATGCTGACGGAGACCATGGTCAACTACTTCGCCTACATGGTGGACGGCGACGGCGACGGCAAGGCGGACGCCAAGGGCGACGGCTTTGCCAACAAGCTGGTGGTGGATGCCAACGGCGACATCAAGGCCGAGTACATCGACGCCGCAGGCCAGACCCTTACCGGCAACTACGACTTCGTTCCCATTCTGGAGGACTTTATCAGCCAGCATCCGGACTTCTGCTATCAGGGTGCCCGGGCCATCCTGGCGGTCACAGGTCACGAGGGCGTGTTCGGCTACCGCTGCAACACCGCCTACATCAGCTCCGTCAGCCAGCAGTACTACGATGAGCAGGTTGCCGGTGCCAAGACCATCACCAACGCTCTGCGGGATAAGGGCTACACCATTGCCTGCTATACCTACAAGAACGATGCCTACGGCAAGCTCAGTGCCGCCCAGATTCAGGCGGATCTGCAAAGCTGGGCCTCTCAGGTGGTAAACGTCATCGGTCAGGTGGACACCTTCGTCTTCGCCAAGCAGAGCCGTCTGACGGATTACGGTGACGGCAATGCCGCCTTCCGAGCCATGTACACCAGCGGCTTCCGGTACTTCATCTCCAACGACCAGTCTCCTTTGACGGAGATCAACGACACCTATGTCCGTCAGAACCGGCTGATGGTCACCGGCGAGAACATGCAGCACAAGTCCAGTCAGTTCTCCGGTCTGTTCGATACCAATGCCGTTCTGGAGCTTTCCACTCGGGGCAGCGTGCCTACCGGCTGATCTAAAACATAGCAAAAGCTCCGGAGAATTTTCTCCGGAGCTTTCTTTCAGGAGGAATTATGGAAATCAAACCAGGAAAATACCGGCATTTCAAGGGAAATCTCTATGAAGTCATCGGGGTGGCCCGGCATTCGGAGACCCAGGAGGAAATGGTGGTCTACCGTGCCTTGTACGGGGAGTACGGATTGTGGGTGCGCCCGGCTGCCATGTGGACGGAAACCGTTGACCGGGACGGCTACCATGGGCCAAGATTTCAGTATATCGGAAAATGAGCAAAAGCCCTCGCCGCAAAACGCGGCGAGGGCTTTTGCTCTTCCGAAGGGCGTATTGCGGATTACACACCGTTTCCCCGGAGTTCGATGATCTGATCCCGTAAGACGGCGGCGTACTCGTATTCCATCATCTTGGCCGCTTCCTTCATCTGCTTCTCCAGGCGGGCGATTTCCTTTTCCTTCTCCACCTTCGTCATCTTCACGCCGGTTCTGCCCTTGCGCTCGGCGGTGGGAGAGGAAATCTCGATCAGATCCCGGACGGACTTGATGACGGTCTTGGGCACGATGCCGTGAGCCTTGTTGTAGGCGTCCTGAATCTCCCGGCGGCGGGCGGTTTCGTCCATGGCAACCCGCATGGAGGGGGTCACCGTGTCGGCATAGAGAATGACCTTGCCCTCGGCATTCCGAGCCGCCCGGCCGATGGTCTGAATCAGGCTGGTCTCACTGCGCAGGAAGCCCTCCTTATCCGCGTCCAGAATGGCAACCAGGCTCACCTCCGGCAAGTCCAGACCCTCACGCAGGAGGTTAATGCCCACGAGAACATCGAATTTCGCCATCCGCAGATCCCGGATGATCTCCATGCGCTCCATTGCCCCGATGTCCGAGTGCATGTAGCGCACCTTGATGCCCGCCTTTTGCAGGTAAACCGTCAAATCCTCCGCCATTTTCTTGGTCAGGGTGGTCACCAGCACCCGTTCGTTCCGGGCAGAGCGGGCGTTGATTTCTCCGATTAAGTCGTCAATCTGCCCCTCGATGGGACGAACCTCCACCTGTGGATCCAGAAGTCCGGTAGGCCGAATCACCTGCTCCACGATCTGACCGGAGCGGGTGCGCTCATAGTCGGCAGGAGTCGCGGATACATAAATCACCTGGTTGATCTTCTGCTCAAACTCCGGGAAGTTCAGAGGTCGGTTATCGTAGGCCGAGGGCAGCCGGAAGCCGTAATTCACCAAGGCATCCTTCCGGCTCCGGTCACCGGCGTACATGGCCCGGCACTGGGGCAGGGTCACATGGCTTTCATCGATGAACATGAGGAAATCCTTGGGGAAATAATCCAAAAGCGTGGTAGGCGGCGTGCCCGGTGCCCGACCCTGAATCACCCGGGAATAGTTCTCAATGCCGCTGCAAAAGCCGATTTCCGTCAGCATTTCCAGATCGTAGGCAGTACGCTGAGCAATCCGCTGGGCCTCAATGAGCTTATCGTGGGCTCGGAAGAAGGCCACCTGGTCATCGCACTCCCGCTGAATTTCCAGCATCGCTCGGTGAAGCTTTTCCTTGGAGGCCACATAGTGACTGGCAGGATAGATGGCCACATGCTCCACGAACCGCTCGGCAATGCCGGAAACCGCATTGATTTCGCTGATCCGGTCGATTTCGTCCCCAAAGAACTCCACCCGGATGGCACGTCCCGACCAATAGGCCGGATAAATCTCCAGCGTGTCCCCCCGGAGACGGAACTTGTTCCGGGAGAAATCCAGGTCGTTTCGCTCGTAGCGGATTTCCGTCAACTTCTTGAGCACCTCGTCCAGGGGATACTCCTGGCCTACCCGGAGAGAAATTACCATGCTTTTATAGTCGATGGGATCACCCAGACCGTACAGGCAGCTGACGGAGCTGACCACGATCACGTCCCGCCGCTCAAAGAGGGCGGAAGTAGCGCTGTGGCGCAGCCGATCGATCTCCTCGTTCACCGAAGAATCCTTCTCGATGTAGGTGTCCGTATGGGCAATATAGGCCTCAGGCTGATAGTAATCGTAATAGGAAATGAAATATTCCACTGCGTTTTCCGGGAAAAACTCCCGGAACTCGCTGCAAAGCTGGGCAGCCAGAGTCTTGTTGTGAGCCAGCACAAGAGTGGGACGGTTCACCTTCTCAATGACGGAGGCCATGGTGAAGGTCTTACCGGAGCCGGTAACGCCCAGCAAAGTCTGCTCATGCAGTCCCCAGTTGACGCCGTTCACCAGCTTTTCAATGGCCTCCGGCTGGTCGCCGGAGGGCTTGTATTCGGATACCAGTTTGAAATGATCCATATTGTACCTCCTCAGGGCAGCAGACCCGGCTCAAAGGAATAGCCGGACTGCACCATGGAAATGTAGTCTCCCTCGGCAACCACAATGTGGTCGATCAGCACAATGTCCACCGCGTGGAGCGCCTGGGCAATCCGCTGGGTGGTCTGGACATCGTCCGCCGAGGGCAGAGCCACGCCGCTGGGGTGATTGTGGGCCAGCACCACCGAGGTGGCGTTGGCATTCAGGGCCGTTTCCACCACCTTGCGCACGGAAATACTGGCGGCGTTCACGCTCCCCTCCCCAATCTGGCGGCAGCAAAGTACCTTGCACTTGGCGTCCAGGCAAAGGAGAAACACCGTCTCCACCTTCCGGCCGAAGAATCGGGGCACCAAATAGGCTCCGCAGGCATCTAATGAAGTGAGCACCTCCACCCGCTGGGCGCTGTCCACCTGATAGAACCTGGCCAGCTCCGTGGTCAAATGCAGCAGCACTGCCGCGTGGTCGCTGATTCCCGGCACCTTCTTCAGCTCCTCCACCGGGGCGTCCAACACCTGAGAAAGGCTGCCAAATCGGTTCAGAAGGGCATGGGCAATGGGATTGGTGTCCTTCATGGGGATGGCGTAGAACAGCAGCAGCTCCAAGGCCTGCACGTCCGTAAAGCTGTCCAGGCCTGTACCGAGAAACCGATTTTTCAGTCGTTCCCGGTGTCCCTTATGGGTTGACGGATTTGCCATAAAAAATCCCCCTTGCTATTTTGGTCATTTCCCGCTATGATAAGGATACTGTCGAATTGCGCCGGGTAAGTTTTCGGAAATACTGCGCAAACTGGAAGTATTGGGAGGGCATTATGGAGAAGAACAAAGAACTGCGGGATTGGCTGAATCTGCTGATCCGCCCGGGCTTCTATGTGGAAGAGAGTCGGATTACCCAGGTCAACGCCGCTGCCCAGGGTTTGCTGCTGGAGCCGGGCATGGACATTGCGCCGCTCATCACCTCCGGGCTGGAAAGCTACCAGAACTTTCAAACCGGATGTCTGTATGTGCAGCTGAATCTATCCGACACCACCTTCCAGGGCTGCGTGACCAAGGACGGCTCAGCGGATGTGTTTATTCTGGAGTCGGACAACGGAGACACCGCCTTACAGGCACTGTCCCTGGCCGCCCGGGAGCTTCGCTCCCCCCTGTCAGCGGTCATGCACGGGGTTCAGGCAATGCGCGAGGAAAACAATCCCCAGGCAGCTGCCCTGAACCGAGGGCTGTACCAGCTACTTCGTCTGGTGGGAAATATGTCCGACGCGGGACGCTGGCCGGGAAATGCCCGGATGGAGACGGCGGATTTAACTGCGTTTTTTGATGAATTGTTCGAGAAAACCGCTGTTTTTGCCCAGGCCGCCGGAATCCGCCTGGAGTATCAGGGGCTGCCCAAGCCCCTTCTGTGCCTTGCCGACCGGGATTTGCTGGAGCGGGCAGTGCTGAATCTGCTGTCCAACGCTTTCAAGTTCACTCCCAAAGGCGGCACCGTCCGAGTCACGCTCTTCACAGGAGGAACGTCTCTGCGGCTGAGTGTATGGGACAGCGGCCCCGGCATTGCCCAGGAGATTCAAGGGAATCTCTTCAGCCGGTATCTGCGCCAGCCGGGCATTGAGGACAGTCGGTTCGGGCTGGGTCTGGGCATGGTGCTGGTGCGCTCGGCGGCAGCCGCTCACGGGGGTGCGGTGCTCATCGACCAGCCGGAGGGATGGGGCACTCGGGTCACCCTGACCATTGCCCTGCGCCGGGAAACCGCCGGGGTTCTCCGGTCTCCCACCATGCGCATCGACTACGCCGGAGAGCGGGATCACGCTCTGACGGAGCTTTCTGACTGCCTGCCGGTTTCGCTTTATAAAAAGGAAATCTAGTGCCTTCCCTTGGGGTGGTGCTCCGCGCAGCGAATTCAAATCCAACAATTGCCGG
>UQXG01000111.1 GCA_900544945.1 uncultured Eubacteriales bacterium
TTTTCCTTGAAATAGGCTATAATACTCCCCGGAACGCAACACACAAGGAGACAGTCCATGAGAATTCTATACGACAGCAAGCTTCCCCAATTCAAAGAACCCTTCGGCACCCTGACTCCGGGTCAGTCCTGCCGTCTTCACATTCACATCCCCCGTGCCGTCCAGGCCACCACCGTCAAGTGCCTGCTGCAATATGAGGACGGCCGCACCACTGCCCAGGAGTTTCTCTTCTCGAAAGAACGGGTCGAAGGCCCCTACGAAATCTGGCAGGCGGAGTTTTCCATCCCCCAGGAGGGTCTGTATTTCTACTATTATTATATCGACACCCCCAGCGGCGGCTTCCGGCTGTTCAAGCAGGGAGATGACACCAACATGGAGGCAGGCGCCCTCTGGCAGGTCAGCTGCGTGCCGGCGGACTTTCACACTCCCCAGTGGGCCAGAGGGGCAACCATTTACCAGGTTTTCCCCGACCGGTTCCGCAAGTCCGGCGACTGCGATCTCACCGGCAAGCTGACCCCCTACACCGTCCACTCCGGCTGGAACGAAGAGGTGGACTGGCGTCCTACCGAGGACGATCTGGTGCTCAACAACGACTTTTTCGGCGGTAATTTCCGGGGAATTATCGAAAAAATGGACTATATTTCGGATTTAGGCGTGAATCTTCTCTACCTGAATCCCATTTCCAAAAGCTTTTCCAGCCACCGCTACGACACCGGCGACTACAAAACCCCCGATCCCATGCTGGGCACCGAGGCGGATTTCGCCGAGCTGTGCCGTCAGGCTCACGCCCGGGGTATCCGGGTGATTCTGGACGGGGTCTACTCTCACACCGGCTCCAACAGCCCCTATTTTAACCGGGAGGGGCAATTTGACTCTGTAGGCGCCTACAATTCCCAGGAATCCCCCTACTACAGTTGGTACACCTTCCAGCACTGGCCGGATCAGTACACCTGCTGGTGGAATTTTGACACTCTGCCCACGGTGAACAAGCTGGATCCCGCCTTTGTTAATTTCATCATAGAGGATGAGGACAGCGTGGTGGCTCACTGGATGAAGCTGGGAGCCGACGGCTTCCGGCTGGACGTAGCCGACGAGCTGCCCGACGAATTCATCCGGCTTCTGCGCAGGCGCATCAAGACCATCAACCCCGATGCGCTTCTGCTGGGCGAAGTGTGGGAGGATGCCTCGGCGAAGGTGGCCTACGGCCGCCGCCGAACCTACTTCACCGCCGGGGAGCTGGACAGCGTCATGAACTACCCCTTCCGCACGGCCATCATCGACTACGTCCGGGGCCACGACGGCGGCGCCGCCCTGAAGGAAACCGTCATGTCCATTGTGGAAAACTACCCGCCGGAGGTGGTTCAGTGCAACATGAATCTGCTGGGCACCCACGACACCCCCCGGATTCTCACCGCTCTGGTGGACGATTTCAACGGCACCCGGGAGGAAATGTCCAAGCGGCGTCTGTCCCGGAATCAGTATGACATTGCCTACGACCGGCTGCTGATGGCGGCTTTCCTTCAGTACACTCTGCCGGGCAGCCCCAGCCTGTACTACGGCGACGAGGCGGGCATGGAGGGTGGCCGGGATCCCTTCAACCGCCGTCCCTATCCCTGGGGTCAGGAAAACCAGGATATTCTGAGCTACTTCCGGCAGCTGGGCAAGCTGCGCAAAGCCCATCCCGCCTTTCGGCTGGGAGACATCCGGTTCTTCCAGGCCGGCGACCGGCATCTGGGCTTCACCCGAAGCTACGAGGGCAAAACCTACCGGGTCTACTGCAACCGCAGCGCCGATTCCTGGCAGGTTCCCGCAGGCTCCATCCTCATGGGCTTCAATCTGCAAATCATCTCCCCGGACAACCTGACTCTGGCGCCGCGAGGCTTCTGCGTAACGGAGGATTAACATGGAAACCGAACATTTTCTCTCCGGCTACTGCCGCCAGCTGGACGACGCCCGGATGGTGGAGGTTATTGTAGAAAACGGCCAGATCACCGAGGTGGACTGCTGCTACGGCAGCTGCGCCTATCAGGGCAGCTGTCCCATTGCCCAAAAAATTGAGGAACTCACGCCGTGAAATGTTTTCTCCTCAGTGTTCCTACCGAAGTAGAATGTCAAAGAGCCACCTTTTCCGTATTGACAAAATTCACAATTTTTCTGCAATGTTTCTGTTGATTTGTCCAAAAGTTTCTCTCCCCCTTGCATTTGCGATGGGAGTCTGCTATATTGGCTCACATACCGTAGGATAAGAAAGGATGATATCCATGGCACACACTGAGGCGATCATTCCCATCAAAAAACGCATTTTGCAGACCTGTGTCCGGCTGTTCCTGGTGCAGGGCTATCAGAAAACCACCATGCTCCAGATTCTGGAGGGCAGTCAGGTTTCCAACAGCAGCTTCCAGAACATTTTCCGGGCCAAGGACGGTGTGCTGGCAGAGCTGGTAGACTTTATGTTTGCCTATCAGTTCGGTGTTGCCCGGGAAACCACCACAAAATTGCCCCCGGTATACGTCTACGCGGCGGAAACCGCCATTCAGCTGACCCTGACGGAGCTGAACGAGAATCTCCGGGAAATTTATGGGGTGGCCTACACCAAGCCTCTGATTCTGGATTCCATTGTCCGGCAGACCGCCCAAGAGCTTCAGACCATCTTCTCCCCCTATCTGCCGGGGCTGACCTATACGGACTTCTATCATCTGGACATCGGCACCTCCGGGGTCATGCGCAGCTATATGCTCCACCCCTGTGACGAGAATTTCACCCTGGAGAAGAAGCTCCGGGACTTCCTGTCCATCAATCTGCGGGCCTACAACGTACCCGCGGAGGAGGTGGAGAAGGCCATCGCCTTTGTGGAGAGCCTGGACATCCGCGAGATTGCCCAGCAGGTCATGGAAAAGCTTCTGAAGGATCTTCAGATGCGTTATGATTTCACCCTGCCTGAGGCATCCGATGCCCAGAACGCCAAGTAACGACCCTTTGGGAAACCGTGCCCCCGGCTTTGCCGGGGGCTTTTTGCGTTTGCGCGTGGCCACGCGCTTCGGGTCGATCCTCTCCGGATTTTTCCGCAACCAGTAAAATAGCCAAATATCTTCCCCTGCCATTGACGGAAACTGATGTTTGTGATAAATTTAGGAAAGCAATTCACGAATACGTTTTACTTGGGGGAAGAAGAATGAAAAAAGGAAATCCGATTGCACTGCTGCCCATTGGGGTATTTCTGGTTCTGTACCTGGGGCTGGGGCTTCTGTTCGAATACGGCATGAAAATTCCCATGGGCTTTTACAGCATTCCCATTGTCATTGCTTTTCTGGCGGCCATTCTGGTGGCCTGTCTGCAAAACCGGAAGCTCAGTTTTGATGATAAGCTCACCATTATGGGGCAGGGCGTTGGCGATAAGAACATCATCACCATGCTGCTGATTTTTCTCACCGCCGGTGCCTTTGTAGGCGTGGTGGGGCGCAGCTCCGCCCAGAGCGTAGCCTATTTCATGCTGGATCTGATCCCGGCGGATTTTGCGGTGGCCGTTCTGTTTGTGGTGGCCTGCTTTGTCTCCACCGCCATGGGCACCAGCGTGGGCACCATCACCCTCATCGCTCCCATTGCCGTGGAGGTGGCTCAGGCCTCGGGCTACGATACCGCCCTGTGCGTGGGCACAGTGGTGGGCGGCGCCATGTTCGGCGATAACCTGTCCTTCATTTCCGACACCACCATTGCCGCCTGCAACGGCCAGGGCTGCGCCATGAAGGACAAATTCCGGGGCAATTTCGGCATTGCCCTGCCCGCCGCTCTGGGCACTCTGGTACTCATTCTCCTGCTGACGTTGGGTCAGGCCCCCGCCGCGCCGGAGCACAGCTACAGCCTGGTGCAGATTCTGCCCTATGTGCTGGTGCTGGCAGGGGGCATCGCGGGCATCAATGTTTTCGTGGTGCTTCTCATCGGCATCGTTTCCGGCAGTCTCATTATGCTCGCTACCGGCCAGACTGCCCCCACGGAGCTGCTGGCCGGCATGGGCACCGGTGCCGCCGGGATGTTTGAAACCAGCATGGTAGCCGTTCTGGTGGCCGCCATGTGCAGCCTGATCCGGGTTTACGGCGGCTTTGACGCCCTGCTCTACGCCATCGGCAGACTCTTCCGGGGAAAACGCGGCGGTCAGCTGGGCATCGGTCTGCTGGTGGGCGCCATGGACATCGCCACTGCCAACAACACGGTGGCCATCGTCATGGCAAACCCCATCGCCAAGGAAATGAGCGGCCGCTACGGCATCAGCTCTCAGCGTTCGGCCTGTCTGCTGGACACCTTCTCCTGCATTTTCCAGGGGATCATCCCCTACGGTGCCCAGATGCTGGTTGCCATTTCCGCCACTGCCGAGCTGGGAATCACCCTGTCCGCCTTCCAGATCATGCGCTGGCTCTTTTACCCCTATCTGCTGCTGATCAGCTCCCTGATCGCCATCTTTTTCACAAAGGAAAAGGATTAAGCTGATTTTTTGGAAACGTAACCAAAAAAGACGGGACATTTCACTATTTACCTCTTTACCTTTTATTCGAAGTCTGTTATCATGTAACTGTAATCAAATTTGCCGTTTCCGGCGGTATGTGTTTTATCGAGGTGGAAGAGAATGCTGTCACAGGAAAAAATACTGGTTGTCGAGGACAACGAGCTGAACCGCACTATGCTGGTGGAAATTCTTTCCGGGCAGTACGCTACGCTGGAGGCCGAGAACGGTCAGACTGCCCTGGACATTCTGCAAACGCATACGGACGACGTTGCCCTGATCCTGCTTGACATCGTCATGCCCGTCATGGACGGCTATACCTTCCTGGATATCCTCAAGAAGGATTCCCAGCTGTCCCTGATTCCGGTCATCATCATGACCCAGAACGGCAGCGAGGACGCGGAGGTGGCCGCTCTGTCCCACGGGGCCACGGATTTTGTGCCCAAGCCCTACCGTCCCAAGGTGATCCTCCACCGGATTGCCAGCATTATCCACCTGCGGGAAACCGCCTCCATGATCAACCAGTTCCGCTATGACCAGCTCACGGGACTGTATAGCAAGGAATTTTTCTATCAGCAGGCTCAGGCCGTGCTCATGAGCAATCCCGACCGGGAATACAGCATTGTCTGCTCCAATATCGTCAACTTCAAGCTCTACAACGACACCTTTGGCATTGCCGCGGGAGATCAGCTTCTCAAGCGCATTGCCCGGGGCATCAACGAGCAGCTCGGCGCGGGCGGCGTCACCGGCCGGTATTCCGCCGACCGATTCGTGTGCTTACAGGAACGGGAAAAAGTGGATGTTGCCAAGAGGATCATCGCCCGGCATATTGACATCCCGGATGAACTGAAAAGCGTCGAGCTGAAATGGGGCGTTTACGAGATTCACGACCGGTTCCTGCCCCTGGAATATATGTGCGACCGGGCCTTGCTGGCCGCGGACAGCATCAAGGGGCAGTATGATCAGACCATCGCCGTCTACGATGACGCGCTGCGCAGAAAGCTTCTGCGGGAGCAGAGCATCACCTCCAACATGGAGGCGGCTCTGGAAAACTGCCAGTTCACCGTCTATTTACAGCCAAAATACCGTGCCAGCGACAGCCAGCTGTGCGGCGCCGAGGCCCTGGTTCGCTGGATTCATCCGGAGTGGGGCTTCATGTCACCCGGGGAGTTCATCCCCCTGTTCGAGCGCAACGGCTTTATCTACCAGCTGGATCGGTTCGTCTGGGAGCAGGCCTGCGTTCTGCTGCATCGGTGGCAGGAGGCCGGTTATCCCCCTCTGCCCGTTTCTGTAAACGTTTCCCGGGCGGATGTGTGTCAGCCGGATCTGGTGGATTTTCTTCTGGAGCTGACCCAAAAATACGGCATTGACCCGAAGCTTCTCCATCTGGAAATCACGGAAAGCGCCTACACCGAAAACTCCAAGCAGATCATCGCCACGGTGGACGCGCTCCGGGCCAAGGGCTTCATCATCGAAATGGACGATTTCGGCAGCGGCTATTCCTCCCTGAACATGCTCAGCCAGCTGAAGCTGGACATTCTGAAGCTGGACATGAAATTTGTCCAGAGCGAGACCTCCCAGAGTGCCGACCGGTGCATTCTCCGGCTGATCGTGGAGATGGCTCATCGCATGAATCTGAGCGTGGTAGCCGAGGGCGTAGAGACCCAGCATCAGCTCAGCCGACTTCAGGAAATCGGCTGCGACTATGTCCAGGGATATCTGTTCTCCAAGCCCGTGCCCCATGTGCAGTACGGTGAGCTGCTGGAAAATTTCTCCCAGCGTCAGGATGTTCCCCTGCCCGCTTCCCCCGGCAGTGCCGGGGCCAAGCAGTTCCTGCTGATTGCCGAGGAGGATTCCCGGTGCCGCAACCTGCTGGCGGAGGCCTTCGCGGACGTTTATCAGGTGGTGCAGGCGAAAAACTGTGAGCAGGCTCAGGCCTTCCTGTCGGAAAACGCCAACGGCCTTGCCGCCATGATTGTCAGCGGCTCCCTGCCGGAGCCCGGCGCGGCCAGCGTCGTCAGTGCCCTGCGGCGGGTCACGGCCCCCAGGCACATTCCCATTATGATCGCCACCACCTTTCAGCAGGAGCCGCAGATTCAGGAGCTGGGGCTGGATGTGGACGACATTTCCTACAAACCCAGGGACATCCAGTGCACCCGATGTCTGCGCAAGCGGGTGGAATGGCTGAACACCCTCAACGCCTACAAATCCCGGGAGCGTTCCATGATCTCCGAGGCCTGCCGGGACTATCTGACCGGCCTTCTGAACCGTCGGGGCTTCCAGTCCGCTCTGGACGCCATGCAGCCGGAGGACTATCCCATGGCGGTGTTCCTGCTCCGCCTGGATGATCTGAAGCATGGGAACGACTCCCTGAGCCACGCCACCGGCGATAAGCTGCTCAAGCATTTTGCCAGCGTGCTGCGCCAGAACACCCGCAACGGCGACGTTCTCTGCCGCTACGGCGACGATGCGTTTGCCGTCATCCTCAAGGGAATGCGGCTGGCCTCGGCGGTTCTGCGCAAAGGTGAGGACATTGTCCGGGATACCTCCAAGTTCATCCTGCCCGACGGTACCGGTGCCGCCTGTTCCGGCGGCGTGGTGCTGTGCGAAAACACGGAAGTGTCCATGGCCGCCCTCTTAGAGCGGGCAGACCAGGCGCTGTATCAGGCCAAACGTCAGCACAAGGGCGGCTGCGTCCTCTGGGAGGGCGATGTGGCCTGTCCCTCCGGAAAAGCATAACAAAATCCCTCGCCTGAACATTCAGGCGAGGGATTTTGCGGTTATTATTCGGAAAAAGTATAGCGCACCATGCTGCCCTTGCCGTCGCCGGTAATAATCAGCGTGTCCCCGGCAGGTGTTTTCACCGTGTCCATTACAGGGTAGGGAGCGTTCTCCCGGACGTAGACCTCCGGGCTTTCGCATTCGGCTTCCAGGATCTCCCGCTTCGCGTGGCCCTCGCCGCCGCAGGGGTTGATGGTTTCCACCAGGATTTCATATTCCTTCATAAAAAACACTCCTTTTTTTAGGGAAGCTCTGATTAAATCGGCAAGAGCTGGCAGCGAGAGATTTTGTTCTCA
>UQXG01000112.1 GCA_900544945.1 uncultured Eubacteriales bacterium
CCGTTTTTTCATAATGTACACCCCCCATATATTCAAGATTTTTCTAAAATCGGAATTGGTTTCGCTGCTTTGTTCCGAAGGTGCCTCATTTCATGGAGTTGAACATACTCTCCGGGGGCAATTTTCTTGTCCCGGCAAGAAAATTGATAAGTAAGCGGGCTCAAGGGGCGCTGCCGAAAAGCCGCCCACTTGAGAATCCCCCGGCCGCATCGCCGGAAGTGCAAAGGAATGTTTTGAGTTGCTATGGTGGTATTATCGGAAGTGCTCAGACAGAACGAAGAGCCTTCGTTCTGCTGACTTATAGTGTTTCTAAGTATGCCTTTACGTCAAAGGGTTTCAGCTTTTCATCCTTGCGCAGATACAGGGGATGGTGGGGATGCCCCTTTTTTGTAATGGCTCCGGCGCAGTACCAGCTGGCGCCGAATTCCTCCCCGGCGGCGACCAAGTCCCGGACGCAGTCGGGTAGATATTTCCGCTTTTCAATGATGGCTCCCCAGGCCGCCCAGACGGCGGGGTGATCGGAAATGGAGAGAATATAGCGGAAGGCTTCCAGATTCTCCCGGTGCAGAGCCGGGTTATAGACCTTCTCCATATCGTCCGGAGAGGTGGCCCGCTGGGCGTAGACATTGAACATGAGGAAGCTGTCGTAGCCGTTGCCCAGAGCGATCCGCTCCACGGACTTGAGGGTGTTGTCCAGGGCATCAGGCTTTGCCGTGGAGGGGTTGATGCCGATGCAGATCAAGGGATTTTTCCCCCTTGTGCCCAGCAGATACCGGTATTCCAAGTAGAAATTGGGGGCATAGAGCCACTTTTTAATGTCATATTCCGGGGATGGGGTATTGGCGGCGGCCAGAGCCTCCCGGAAGGTCAGCAGGGAAAGGGCAGAGGTAGGCGCGCTGGGAATGTGAGCCATCAGACATCCTCCACGGTGGGGAACCACAGGCTCTGGCTGGGGTCGTGGAAGTCGCAGGCTTCCGGCTCCCGGCCGGTCTGGCGGCACCAGCCGGCAAAGGCGGCGTCCAGGAAGGGGTAGACCCCGTCCATGGTGGACTGGAGGCTCAGAGTGCTCCCGTCCGACAGATACAGCTCAATGACCACATTACCGCCCTGAATCAGATACAGCTTCTGGCCTCGAATCTGGTCGTAGCGATAGGTGACGGACTTTTTAGCGAATTTTGACAAAAGGAAGGTGTCCTGGTCATAGAAAACGTCAAAGCTCAGGTAGAATACCGCCAGCCCGGCACCCATCAGCAGCACGATGATGCCGCCCCAGAGCAGAACCCGGTCTCCTTTGATTCCGGCGCAGATGGCCATAATGCCCAGAGCGGACAGAATCACGCCGAAAAGCCCATAGCGTTTGTTGGCCCGGACGGCCAGACCGCTCATGTGCTGAGCCTTACTGCGGAACAGCTTGGCGAAGGTCTTGTCCACCAGGCGGCACAGGCCGAACACAATGGCGGCAACAAGAATAATGACGATGACAGTTGACATAACTTCTCCTTAAATGCAGCAATCTCTTATGCCCAGAGCACCATGTCCACGGGAATGTCGTGATCTTCCACGTCCAGCTTGGGCAGCATCTGAAATTCGTAGCAAAGAGCCAGGGTGGGGTGGTTGGGCTCCGCAGCCAGGAACTTATCGTAGAAGCCGCCGCCGTAGCCGATTCGGTGCCCCTGGGGGTCGAAGGCCAGTCCGGGCATGAGCACCAGGGCGGTTTCGTCGTGAGCCACCGGCTCATCGGCGATGGGCTCAGGAATGCCCGCGTAGCCCTTGGCCACAGCGGTCAGGTCGTCCAGGTACAGAAATTTCATTTCCTCCCCGTAGACCTTGGGCACAGCTACCTTTTTCCCATCCTTCAGAGCTCTTTCCAGCATGGGCACCGTGCGCACCTCCTGGTTGTAGGGCAGGTATCCGTAGATGGTTTTTGCGTTTTGGTAGGCGCGGCTGGCAAAGAACAGCCGGGCAAGCTTGGCACTCCGCTCTTCGATTTCCGCTTCCGTCATCGCCCGCTTCCGGGCGCGTATTTCCCGACGCAGTTCGGTTTTATCCATTGGAATTCTCCTTTTTCTCGCTGCGGAACATCCGGAACCAGAGGAAAATGGCAATCTGGCCGGGAATGCCCAGCAGGAACAGTTTCAGATAGGAAACCTGCAAAACCACCCGCAATGTCACATAAATGCTCAGAAGAGTGCCCCAGACGATGGCACTGATGAGCATTTTGTTCCAGCGGAAATCGTGCCAGGCCGAGCGCAGACTCAGCAGTACGATGGCATTGGCGGGAATGGCGTAGAAAAACAGCAGACGGCTGTATTTTTCCAGAAAATCGAAGGGGGACATGAGCACGAAGGCCAGCAGCGCCACAAACCACACCAGGGTAGAGGACAGAGCCAGAATCACATTCTTATTGGCCTTGCGCTTGAGGGCCTTTTCCGAAACCTGGGTCATGGCCTTCTCCAGGGTACCCGGGTTTCCCGGCAGAGCCTCCGGGTCGGTCAGAAGATCATTGACGGTGATGCCGAACTGAGCCGCCAGCTGCATCAGGGTCAGCACATCGGGGATGGACTCCCCCCGCTCCCATTTGGAAACCGCCTTGTCGGAATAATTCAGTTTTTCCGCCAGTGCCAGCTGGGTCAGACCTGCCCGCTTGCGATAGGCGGCGATATTGGCTCCAATCTGATATTTCAGCTTCTCGTCGTCCATGTTTTCCCTCCAAGTCATTGTCCCCTCTAGCATATCACAAAAAACCGGGATTTGCAACCAAAAACCGCAGTGCTACAGGGCATCCTGGCAGGCCTTGCGAAGAGCGGCCTGACGCTTGTGGTACAGAAGACACTCAGCCTGGCGCAGGTAGCCGGGGCAGCCGTGAAGCCGGATGAATTCCTGGGCGGCGGGGAGCTTGCTCAGGCCGGTGACCAGCAGATTCATTTCCTGCCGATTCCCGAAGCTGTCCTCAGCGAACCGGAAGGCGTTGTCTAAGCCTCGGGAGACGGATTCCACTGCCGCCGCCCGGGCGGAAACATCCTGCGCAAACTGGGCTTTCAGGCAGGGAAATAACAGTTCACCGGTCTGCCGCCGCTCCCGGGCGGCGGCACCCATGGCTTCCAGTCGGTTCAGTACCCACCGCTCCACCAGAGCGTCTTTTCGGGAAATCAGGCCGTTTTCCTCCTTGACTGCCAGGGCCTTTTCGGCCGCAGCGAGAAAATCCGCCAAGGATGGATTCTGTCCCCGGAACCGCTTCAGCATTTCGTGCAGCCGCACCGTCCGGACATCCAGGGTTTCGTAAGTCCGCAGACGAGCCGCCAGTCCCTCCAGCAAGAGATTGACCACGCTGACACCCTCGTCCAAGCCGCCGGAAGAGGCCATGGCGGCCTTTTCCCGGTACTGCGCCTCGGTCAGTGTGCCCTCCAGCAGATCGGAAATGCCGTAGTCGGTGCCATATTTTCGGTACAGCCGCCAGTAGGCGGCAAAATCCCGGGCGGTATCGGCCTTGTGCAGGTATTCAAAAATCAGTTCCTCCGTTACGGGAAGGACGTGGGAGGCGTAGCTTTCCAGCAGCCGGGACAGATCCTCCCAGCCCCGGGCGGTGACGAAGGACAGCTCTCCGTCCTTCCGGGTCACGGCGTAGAACCGATCGGGCTTCACCGTGAGATACGACAGAACGGCTCCGGGAAGCTGCCGCTGGCGGGCATAGTCCAGCCAGACGGAAAGGTCGGCCTCCACCTGGATCTGCCGAACCCGATCCAGGGTCACCACGTCAAATTCCCGGACGGACTTGTTATATTCCGGCGGATTCCCTGCGGCTACCACCACCCAGCCCGCAGGCAGACGATGGGTGCCGAAGGTCTTGTTCTGCAAAAACTGGAGCATGGTGGGAGCCAGAGTCTCCGACACACAGTTGATTTCGTCCAGAAACAGAATGCCCTCCGGCGTTCCCGTCCGCTCCATGGCATCGTAAACCGAGGCGATGATTTCGCTCATGGTGTATTCCGTCACGGTAACGGAAAGACCGCCGTAGTGCTTTTCCACCAGCCGAGGCAGGCCGATGGCACTTTGCCGGGTGTGATGGGACAGGGTGTAGGACACCAGATTCACGGCGCAGTCTTTTGCCGCCTGCTCCAAAATGGCGGTTTTGCCAATGCCGGGAGGGCCTATCAGCAGCAGTGGCCGCTGATGGGCCGCCGGAAACAGGTACTGGCCTTCCCCGTCCTTCTCAAGATAGGCCTGTACCGTGCGGATGATTTCTTCTTTTGCTTCCTGAATGTTCATAGTCGGCTCCTAGATTTGAAAACAGTGAGCCCATTTGGGCACCAGCTCCGGGTGACCGGAGTCTTTCAGCAGAACGAAGGCCGTTTCGTAATCCGGCGGCTGGGTAGGGTAGAATCCGTCCCCATCGGTAAAATAGAGCAAGGCCCGGAGACGTTTCAGCTGCCGGGTTTGCCGCAGTTTTTCCACATAGTTGAATACCGGGGTGAAATCCGTGCCGCCCCGGCCCTGAATGACCACCTTTTGGGCGTAATCCAGCCAGTCCTCCCGGCATTGAATCCGTGTCACATCCTGGATAACACAGTCACATTGGAGAAAATACACGTTCATTTTCCGAAAGAAATTCTCCTGATTGGATAACAGCTTCCAGGTTTCCGCCAGAAACCGGCTGACGGTTTCCTTGTCGCAGGAGCCGGAGGTATCGATGGCGATGACCAGCTCCTCCAGCCGCCGAACCTCCTGATACTCCAGCGGCTCCAGGAAGGGGGTACCCAGGTCGAGCCCCAGCCGGTAATAGGCGTAGTCGAAGCTCTGCATATCCAGCTGCATTTCCTCCCGGAGTTCGGCAAAGCGTTCCAGATATCTTCGGTAGTCAAACTGTCCGGCTTGCGCGTCCTCCGCGTCTTCCAGCCCGGCACCGGCAGTGTGCCCCCGCTTGCCGGCCCCGGTCTTGCCCCCAGCGGCAGCCAGCAGAAGAGTTTCCCATTTCCGGCGACTCGTCTCCCCGGGGGCGTCCTTCCAGCTGCTGTGGTCATCAAAAGCATAAGGGCTTCCGTCAAAGTCCGGGGCGTTCTCCCGGAGATAGCCGTAAATCTGCTGGGCGGTGAGGGGTTGCCTGCCCAGTTCCGGGAGAATGGGCGGCTTTTTCTCCCATCCGGGGAGGGCCAAGCTCTCGATGATCCGATCCACAGTCAGGTCGCAGGCGGTATCCCAGAGAGCTTCCCCGGCGTGGTCACTGAAGGGGTGCAGATACAGGCAGTGCAGCAGCATATGCAGGAATCCCCGGAGCAGAGCCTCCGGCTGTGCGGCGTATATTCGCAGCAGGTCTTCCGGACGAAATCGGGCTGCGCCGTCCTCCAGACGAAAGCTGGGCTTTTCGTCCGGTTTCCAGGGTAGAGCTGCCAACGCTCCGCCTAATTGCGGAAGGGCATCCAGAAGCTGCTGCCGGGTCAGTTCCAGCACCTGGGCGCACAGAGAGTGCTTTTCACTGCCGGTCATAGGGAAAAGTCCCGATCCGAAAAGCCCACCAGCTCCGCTTTCCGGCGCAGAAGCAGCACGAAGCCCTCGGTGGATTTCAGGGAGATCGCCAGGCTCAGGCCGTCCTCCAGAAGCCCCGCAGTGAGCCAGCCCTGCTCTAGCAGTTGTTCCAGCTCCTCCGTCCGACCTTCCCGCAGAAGCAGCTCCATGGCAGGCCGCAGCCGCAGCCGCAAATAGGATTCTAAGGCCTGCTTTTGAGTTTCGCCCGCCAGTCCGGAGAAATAGCCTTCCAGCGCCAGTTCCAGCCGCACGTCCTCCCGGGACGCGGACTGAAATTTCTGAAACAAAACATCCGCTTCCGACACTTGCTTTCCCTCCTACGCCAAATGTTTTCCCTATCATAGCACAGATTTTCCGGGCATACAACCGGAGAATCGGAAAAATGCGGGGTGCTGCAGATCCCTGCAACACCCCGCATTTCGTATTTTTTACGTCTTGTGGATGTAGGGGCGGTCAATGGCCGCCCGCGGGCGACGAATCGTCGTCCCTACAAATGCGTTCGATAGATTTACTGCTATCCTCAGACTGCGTGACCCTTGCGCTTGATGACGTCCACCACGCTGTCCACCAGGTCATTGCAGAGCACCTTGTTCTCGGCCTCCACCATCACCCGGATGACGGGTTCGGTGCCGGACTCCCGGACCAGAATTCGGCCGGTGTCCCCCAGCGTGGCGGCCACCGCGGCCACCGCTGCCTGGACATCCGGGTCTGCCTGGGCGGCGGCCTTGTCGGCTACCCGCACATTCTTCAGCACCTGGGGATAGAAGGTGAAGCCCTCGCACAGCTGGCTCAGGGTCTTCTTTCTCGCCAGCATGACCTCCATGATCTTCAGGCTTGTGAGAATGCCGTCGCCGGTGGAGGCGTACTTGGAGAAAATGATGTGGCCGCTCTGCTCACCGCCGATCCGGCAGCCGTTTTGCACCATGTACTCGTAGACGTATTTGTCGCCTACCTTGGTCTTGGCGTAGTCAATACCCAGCTCGTCAAAGGCCTTGTAAAGGCCGAAGTTGCTCATTACCGTGGTGACCACGGTGTTCATCAAGAGCTTACCCCGCTCTTTCAGATACTTGCCGTAGATGTAGAGAATGTGATCGCCGGTGATGACTTCACCCTTTTCGTCCACGCACAGGCACCGGTCGGCATCGCCGTCGTAGGCAAAGCCCACGTCCAGACCGTTGTCCACCACAAACTTCTGTAAATTCTCAATGTGGGTGGAGCCGGCGTTCATGTTGATGTTGTAGCCGTCGGGCTCGGCGTTGATGACGTAGGTCTTGGCACCCAGAGCGTCGAAGACGGACTTGGCGATGTTCCAGGAAGCGCCGTTGGCGCAGTCCAGACCTATCCGCATTCCCTTGAAGGAATAAATGCCCAGGGAAATCAGGTAGCCGATGTACCGGTTCCGACCGGCCACATGGTCAACGGTTCGGCCAATCTGATCCCGCTTGGCCAGGGGCAGCTCCGGCCACTGCTTGCCGAAGGCCTCCAGGTTTCCGTCCAGGTAAGCCTCCACCAGGGCAATGACGCTCTCGTCCATCTTCTCGCCGAAGCTGTTGATGAGCTTGATGCCGTTGTCGTAGTAGGGGTTGTGGCTGGCGGAGATCATAATGCCGCAGTCGAAGCTTTCCGTCCGGGCAACGTAGGCCACGGAGGGGGTGGTGGTGACGTGGAGCAGGTAGGCGTCGGCACCGGAGGCCACCAGGCCGCCCACCAAAGAGTATTCAAACATGTAGCTGGAGCGGCGGGTATCCTTGCCGATGACGATCCGGGCGGGGCCGTCGTCGCCTTTGCGCCGGTTCAGCTGGGTGTAGTACCAGCCCAGGAAGCGGCCTACCTTGTAGGCGTGGTCAGCGGTGAGGGTGCAGTTGGCTTCCCCACGGAAGCCGTCGGTTCCAAAATATTTGCCCATAAAAAGGACTCCTTCACAAATTCAGTTTATACTGAACTCCAATTAAAATCTTAAAAAAAGATTTTAATTGCCTGAAGGGCATG
>UQXG01000113.1 GCA_900544945.1 uncultured Eubacteriales bacterium
GTGGGAATCCCCCGGATAGAAGTAAAAGCCATTGGTTTATGATCTAAAATGTTTGAAAATTCAGGGGATTGCCACGGCAGTGTGCGCACTGCCTCGTAATGACATGGTTTTTCGACACTCTGAAACGGCGGCAAAACTGCCGCCGTTTTGTGTTTGGTTGGTTACTTAAGAATCCCGCTGATGTCCTTTTCTGCCAGGGTGAAGGTCACGGTCTTCCCTTCGTGAGTCAGGGTGAAGGTGCCGGTGCCGGAGGCGAAGAGGTCCGAGAGGGTGAAGGCAGACTCCACCCCGTTGGTGACGAATCGGATCTCCGCAATGCCCTGGGCCTCCAGCTGCCCCAGGCTCCCGGTGGTGCCACAGAGGGAGGCGGTGTCCGCCTGGACGGTCACGGTGAGTACGCCGTCCTTTTGCTGCGCCTGGTATGGGATACTCTGGCCCTCAGGGTCGCAGACCCAGTAGGCCGCCGTCTTGCTCTCCGGCACCGCCTCGGCGGTCACTTCACCAGCGTTCCAGGAATGATCGCCCTTTTGGCCTTTGATGGTTTTGTCAGGTGTGTCCGTATTGATATTCTTACCGGGCTCGTATATCTGGATGAATCCCTCTACTGTCAAATCAGAGGTATTGGGGGAGACCTCATTTCCCTCCGTCGTACGGGTGCCGCCGTTGCCGATAGCCGCACCTTTGTGCCAGTCTTCATTTGCCCTGCCGCCCTGTACCTTCACCTGCGCGTCACCGGAAATCGTGACATCGCTGCCGGTACCGCTAATTCCGCCGCCGATACCGGCACCGCCGAGGTCGCCCTGGGCCGTAACCTCGCCGCCCTCGATGGTAATGCCCTTGCCGCTGCCTTCGTAGCCGCCGCCGATACCGGCACCAGCACCGGCACCAGTGGCGGTTACATTGCCGTCGGAGATGGTAATGTTACTGCCGCTGCCTCCTTGACCGCCGCCGATACCGGCACCGCCGACGCCGCCCTGGGCCGTAACCTCGCCGCCGGATACGGTAATGTTACTGCCGTTGCCGCCGGATCCGCTGGCGCTGGATCCGCCGCCGATACCGGCACCGCCGCCGCCGCCGATGGCTTCTACCTTGCCGCCCTCGATGGCAATGTTACTGCCGCTGCCTCCTAGACCGCCGCCGATACCGGCACCAAGGTAGCCGCCGATGGCTTTTACCTTGCCGCCCTCGATGGCAATGTTACTGACACTCTCGTAGTGAGCGCCGCCGATACCGGCACCCCTGTAGCCGCCGGTGGCCGTGAGGCTGCCATCCTTATTTTCGTCCGTAATGGTCAGGGTGCCGTCGTCCTTCTTTTCCACACCGGCGTGTTCATTGCCACTTTGAACCGTATTGGTTCCGTCCAGCTCGATGTTTACGTTTCCTTCGCCAGAGGTCGTGATGGCCGCCCCGCCTCTTGTCCCGGTGTCAATGTTGACATTCTCCAGGGTCACGTTGGCGGTGGCGTTTTTCTCCGCTGTGATGGTGACGGTGTTGTTTGTCTTCCCGCTGCTGCTGGTGATGACGGGATTATTGTCTACTGTTGGGCTGCCTCCCGCCTGGGAAACGGTCTGGTTCTCTACCGTAGCACTGACGGTAATGCTGCCCTTATCCAGATCCCAGTCAGCCGCCAGGACGTAGCTGGGGATAAAGGTTCCCAGCAGCACCAGGGACAGCAACCGTGTCATGATTTTTTTCATAAATATTCCTCCTTACGCCGGAAGGGGTCTGGCTTTGTATACTAAATATAGCAAAGAAAAGTCCGGGATTGCAAGGGGTTTTTTAATTTTGGAAGTCCCTACAAAATGGGGCGGGTGGTTTTGTGCAGATTTTAGAAAGTGTCAGATTCTGTGATTTTTTGGCGCAGCAATCGGTGATAGTTGTCTCATAACTTCAAAATCCAGGGCGGCGGGGCGGCGTGAAACCTTTTAGCAACAATAGGCGCAAAGGAACCACCGTAGGGGCGGCTATTAGCCGCCCCCCAGCGTGTCGACAAACCCCAGTTTTGCTTGACGCAGAACTGGGGTTTGTCGACACGCTGAAGGAGCCGGGCATTGCCCGGCTCCCTGTGCTGTATGGAAAAAATCTCGCTTACACCATTGCGGCGGTGATGATTGCCATCTTGTAGACCTCGTCGGCGTTGCAGCCACGGGACAGGTCGTTGATGGGAGCGGCCAGGCCCTGCAGGATGGGGCCGTAGGCCTCGAAGCCGCCCAGACGCTGAGCGATCTTGTAGCCGATGTTGCCGGCCTCAATGTTGGGGAAGATGAAGGTGTTGGCATGGCCTGCCACAGCAGAGCCGGGGAACTTCAGCTGACCGACTTCGGGAGCCACGGCGGCATCGAACTGCATCTCGCCGTCGATGGCCAGATCGGGAGCCATTTCCTTGGCCACGATGGTAGCGTCGTGGCTCAGCTTCACGGTGCCGCCCTTGCCGGAGCCGTTGGTGGAGAAGCTCAGCATGGCAACCTTGGGGTCAATGCCGAAGACCTTGGCGGTGCGGGCGGACTCGATGGCCACTTCCGCCAGCTTCTGAGCGGCGGTCAGGGTCACGTTGCCTTCCTTGTCAACGCTGTCCTCGTAGCTCAGGTTGATGGCGCAGTCGCCCATGGCCAGCTTCTCATCGCCCCGAACCAGAATGAAGCAGGAGGACACCAGGTGGGCGCCCTTCTTGGTCTTGACCAGCTGCAAAGCGGGACGGACGGTATCGGCGGTAGAATAGGTAGCGCCGCCCAGCAGAGAGTCGGCGTAGCCCATCTTCACCAGCATGGTGCCGAAGTAGTTGCCCTTGGACAGGGCCTTGCGGCAGTCCTCGGCGGACATCTTGCCCTTGCGCAGCTCCACCATCTTGTCTACCATCTTGTCCATCTCAGGATAGGTAGCGGGGTCGAGAATCTCCACGCCCTCGATGTTGAAGCCGCCCTTAGCGGCGTTGGCCTTAACCTCGTCCACGTTGCCGACGAGGATGGGGGTCAGGAAGCCGCCCTTGACCAGCCGGTCGGTAGCTTCCAGAATACGGGCATCGTGGCCCTCAGTGAACACGATCTTCCGGGGATTGGCCTTCAGAGTTTCGATCATAGCATTGAACATAGGAATCATTCCTCCAATTATCGGGCGGATGCCCGTTTTTTACCCTTTTATTATAGCTCAGTTCCTACCGGGGCGCAACCCCTTTTTGCGGATACGGGAAATTTTTGTCTGTGCGCCGGTGCTTTCCGGCGAAATAATTTTCCCTTATGGAATCCATAGTTTTTGTTAATTTTGATGAAAATCTTTTTGAAAAGGCCGATTTTCCCCTTGCAATTTGTACGTTTTCCCTGTATAATAGCGGTAAACTATGGAATGGGGGAGATTGGCCTTGAGCGAAGTTCTGGCGGTGCTGTCCGGGAAGGGCGGAACGGGAAAGACCTCCGTCTGCGCGGGGCTGGCCACTGCCCTGGCCGAGGCCGGAAAACGGGTTCTGTGCATCGACTGCGATGTGGGACTTCGCAATCTGGATATCTCCCTGGGAATGTCCGAAGGCAGCCCCTTTTCCTTTCTGGATGTGGCCTCCGGTCACTATTCCCTGAGCGATGCCGCCCGGCATGGCAGCTACCCCAGCCTTGCTTTTCTCACCGCCCCCATGAACTGCACCGCCGACGACATCGACCCGGAGGCTTTCTTCCGGATGCTTCTGGATGCCCGGCGGGAATTCGACATGATTCTGCTGGACGCCCCTGCCGGGGTGGACGCGGGCTTCCGGCTCACCGCCGGAACCGCCGACCGGTTCCTGCTGGTCACCGGCTGCGGCCCCGCCTCCGTCCGGGACGCGGCAAGAGTGGGCGATCTTCTGGAGCTGCAAGGCAAGCGGGACGTGCGCCTCATCGTCAACCGGGTGGATCGGGATATGCTCAGCACCGTAAGGCTCACCATTGACGATGTGATGGACACCGCCGGGCTGCCTTTGGCGGGCATTGTCCCCGAGGATCCCTGCGTGACCCTTGCCGCCTCCTTTGGCAAGCCTCTTCTGCGCTATGCCCCCCGCTGCCCCGCCGCCAAGGCCTGCCGCCGGATTTCCCGACGGATTCAGGGGCTTCACGAGCCGATTTCCCTGCGATGATGAATTTATTCTTCTGAAAAGGAGTGACCCTTATGAATATTGCATTTCTGGCACACGACAAGAAAAAGGAACTGATGGTTCAGTTCTGCACCGCCTACAAGAGCGTGCTTATGAAGCACAACCTCTTCGCCACCGCCACCACCGGTCGGCTCATTGCCGACAATACCGGTCTGCCCATTACCTTGCTTCTGTCCCACAAGCAGGGCGGCCATCAGCAGATCAACGCCAGAATCGCCTATAACGAGATCGACCTGGTGCTGCTGTTCACCGACCCCAATACCACCGAGCCCTGGGACGATGCTCAGATGATCGAGACCATCCGTCACTGCGACAAGCAGAACGTGCCCATCGCCACCAACCTGGCCTCCGCGGAAATGCTCATCATGGGGCTTCAGCGAGGCGATCTGGACTGGCGGGAAATGCTGCATAATAAGAACAAGTTCTGAGCGGCGTGTCAAAATAGAAGGTGTCATTGCGAACCAGTGGTGCTCCGCGCAGCGAATCAAAATCTTAATGACTGCCAGTGGCAGTCATACCATAATGTAGCGCACACTGGTGTGGCCCTTTCCAAGGATTCCCTCCGGTCACAATCCGCTTCCCCAAGCCTTCCCCTGGGAGGGGAAGGCGGCACGGCGCAGCCGTGACGGATGAGGCCGAGACCATTTCCCCAAGAACCCTCGTAAAAATCCGCAGGGGTCGATTGAGCTCATCGACCCGCTCCGCATCACTGACAGGTTTTTTGTCGGGCCGATGAGCTCAATCGGCCCCTACAAAAGCCAAGACACTTCTCCGCTTCCCCAGGGCCCTTTGCGGCCTTTTTTCAACGAGAAAGGAACATAGATCATGGATATCATCAAGCCCCGCACCCTGTCCGGCTTCATGGAGCTGCTTCCCGGCAAGCAGATTCGCTTCGAGAAAATGCTGGAAATTCTGCGTACCACCTACGCCTCCTACGGCTTCGCCCCTCTGGACACCCCGGTCATCGAGGATGCCCAGATTCTTCTTGCCAAAGGCGGCGGTGAAACCGAAAAGCAGATTTACCGCTTTACCAAGGGCGACAGCGACCTGGCTCTGCGCTTTGACCTGACCGTACCTCTGGCAAAGTATGTTGCCCTTCACTACAACGAGCTGGCCTTCCCCTTCCGCCGGTTCCAGATCAGCAAGGTCTACCGGGGAGAGCGGGCTCAGCGGGGTCGGTTCCGGGAGTTCTATCAGGCGGACATCGACATCATCGGCGACGGCAAGCTGGACATTCTCAACGAGGCGGAGATTCCCGCCATTATCTACAAGGTTTTCCGTGGCTTCGGCCTGAGCCGGTTCCAGATCCGGGTGAACAACCGGAAGATTCTCAACGGATTTTACGCCATGCTGGGTCTGTCCGAAAAGTCCGGAGACATTATGCGCACCGTGGACAAGCTGGATAAGATCGGCGCCGAAAAGGTCAAACTGATTCTCCTGGAGGACTGCGGCCTGACGGAGGATCAGGCGGACGAAATCCTCCGCTTCATCGCCATCACCGGCTCCAATGCCCAGGTGCTGTCCGCCCTGGAGGGCTATGCCGGCCGGAACGAAATGTTCGACCAGGGTCTTTCTGAGCTGAAAGCCGTCACCGTGAACCTGGCCGCCTTCGGTGTGCCGGAGGCCAACTTCGCCGTTGACCTGACCATCGCCCGGGGGCTGGACTACTACACCGGCACGGTCTATGAGACCACCCTCCTTGACCATCCGGAAATCGGTTCCGTGTGCTCCGGCGGCCGGTACGACAATCTGGCAGGCTATTATATCGACAAGGCTCTGCCCGGCGTGGGCATTTCCATCGGTCTGACCCGGCTTTTCTATGTGCTGGACGAGCAGGGGCTTCTGAACCCCGCTCTCCCTTCCGCCCCGGCGGATGCCCTGGTGCTGCCCATGACCGACAGCCCTGCCGCCGCCATCGCCCTGGCCGAAACCATCCGCTCCGCCGGTCTGCGGGTACAGCTCTACGGCGAGCAGAAGAAGTTCAAGCAGAAGATGGCCTACGCCAACAAGCTGGAGGTGCCCTTCGTGGTGCTTCTGGGCGAGGACGAAATCGCCGAGGGTGTGTGCTCCGTGAAGAATATGGCAACCGGCGAGCAGGTGAAGCTGTCCCCCGCCGATGCCGCCGCCTATATCAAGAACGCCCTGGCCAATGCCGACTGCGCTGTGATTCTGGAAAAGTAATTGTACTACAGGATGTCATTGCGAGCCAGTGGCAGTCATACCTTAACGTAGCGCACACTGGCGTGGCCCTTTCCAAGGATTCCCTCCGGTCACAATCCCCCGGTTGAATGGTAACATTGATAAATGGACTGCTGCAATGCTTGCAGCAGTCCATTTTTACTGTAAGAGCATCCCCAGCAGCTTGGCATCGGTAAACGCCGGGTTTTCATAGGCGGCATCCAGAATGGCATCCAGATTCTCCGCGTCATTTTCAATTTCCTTGGAAAAAAGCTGAGCCGTTTCCCGGAAATCTTCTCCCAGAGTCCGAAGCACCAGGCAGGAAATCACCATGAATTTTACCCGGCCGTAGAGGTCGTAATCCGACACCGCCTGGAGCCAGTACCGATTCACCAGATATCGAAGCAAATTCCCTGTCCGGCAGTCCCATTCTCCGGCCTCCGGGGCCTTCAGACGTTGCCGCCAGGCATCCGTCAGAATTTCCAGACCGGAGAAGAATTCCAGCACCGCCGCCGGGTCTCCGGGCTGAGCCATGGCTCCGGCCGTGTCCCAGGCCGCTTCCCGGTCAAAGGGGCGTTCCTCTTCTCCGTCCAGCTCACCCTGCGCCTGGCAGCCGTAAAGCAGGAGCAGGGACAACGCCCGGGAAATGTCCGTCTCATTCAGAATTTTCAGCGCCTGAATCCGGGTTCGTTTCAGAACCGCCATGGCCTCCCGGTCATATTCCGGGTCTTCCCCGCCGGGATTCTTCTCCGTCACATAGCTGCTCTTTTCATCCAGAATCCACCTGGCCGCCTCCGGGCAGCTAAGCTCCAGCCCCAGCTCCACAAAATCTCCATAGTCGTGGGTCAGCCGGGGGAACTGACGGCAGGTCTCGCACAACGCACTCTCCCCCAACTCTGCCTGAATCCGGCATAGACCGTCCCGCCGCCACATAGGGCACCGTCCGTTCTGAACGGTCAGGTAGACTTCCCCGTCCTCCTGTCGGAGAGCCGCCCGGAGTTCCTCTCCCAAAGCCCCCGGCAGAGCACGGTAACGCCGGGCAGAGGCCTCGTCCACCTGCACCTGCCAGTCCTTGCAGCAGCTGTCCGGGCATTCCCCCGCCAGGCAGCGAAAACGGTCAAAATAATCCGGTTTTGTAACTTCCATGGAATTCCTCCAAAATGGAGCTGTCTCAAAATAGCAAAGTGCCCAAATAGAACAATGTCATTGCGAGCC
>UQXG01000114.1 GCA_900544945.1 uncultured Eubacteriales bacterium
TCCATCCTCTTCATCACCCACAAGCTCAACGAGATCATGGCTGTGGCAGACCGCTGCACCGTCCTGCGCAAGGGCAAGTGCATCGGCACCGTCAACATCAAGGACACCAACAAGCAGGAGCTGTCCAACATGATGGTAGGCCGTCCGGTTCAGCTGGAGGTTCAGAAGGCTCCGGCGGAGCCCGGCCAGGTGGTTCTGGACGTGGAAGATATGACGGTGCCCTCCAAGCTCCACAAGAACAATGCCGTGAAGAACGTCTCCTTCCAGGTTCATTCCGGGGAGATCGTCTGTATCGCCGGTATCGACGGCAACGGTCAGACGGAGCTTGTCTACGGCCTGTCCGGCCTGGAGAAGGTCTCCGGCGGCAGGATTACCCTTTGCGGCAAGGATATTACCCATCTGTCCGTCCACAAGCGCAGCGAGGCGGGCATGAGCCACATTCCCGAGGATCGGCATAAGCACGGCCTGGTGCTGGACGACACGCTGGAAAACAACATCGTCCTCCAGCGCTATCGGGAGCCCCAGTTCCAGCATAGCGGCTTCATCAAAAAGGACGCGGTGCGCTCCTACGCCGAAAAGATCATCGATCAGTACGATGTCCGTTCCGGTCAGGGGCCGGTGACCATTGCCCGGAGCATGTCCGGCGGCAACCAGCAGAAGGCCATCATCGGGCGGGAAATCGACCGGGATAACCCCTTCCTCATTGCCGTGCAGCCCACCCGGGGTCTGGATGTGGGCGCCATCGAGTATATCCACGGCCAGCTGGTTGCCCAGCGGGACGCCGGAAAGGCAGTGCTGCTGGTCTCCCTGGAGCTGGATGAAGTCATGAATCTGGCGGATCGGATTCTTGTCATGTATGAGGGCGAGATCGTGGGAGAGCTGGATCCCAAGAAGACCAACGTGCAGGAGCTGGGCCTCTACATGTCCGGCGCAAAACGCAATACGAAAGGAGGAGCGCAGGCATGAAAAACAGCTTGGCAAGCCTCTACGAAAAGGAAGCAACCAAAAAGGTGCTGGCTTCTTTGATTTCCATCCTCATTGGCCTGCTGGTAGGCGCGGTGGTGGTCACCATCGTAGGCCTGACCAAAAAGACCATCGGCCTCGCGGGTCTGTGGGACGGCATCCGGATTGTCTTTGTGGGCATTTTCTGCAAGGGGCGTGACGCTGCCGGTGCCCTGGAGTGGGGCTTCAACGGCCGAACCGTAGGCAATATGCTTTTCCGGGCCACCCCCATCATCATGACCGGCCTGTCCGTCGCCGTGTCCTACAAGACCGGCCTGTTTAACATCGGCGCACCCGGTCAGTACCTGATGGGCACCATGGCTTCTTTGATGATTGCCCTAGGCATTCCCAGCAGCGCCATGCCCGCAGGGCTCATCTGGGTTCTGGCGTTTGTGGGCGGCATTCTGGCAGGCGCTCTGTGGGGCGCTATCCCCGGAATCCTGAAGGCCTTCCTCAACATCAATGAGGTTCTGGCCTGCATCATGACCAACTGGCTGGCAGCCAACATCGTCACCTGGGCCTTCGATATGTCCAATTTCAAGAACGTCACCGAGGGCACCAAGACCGCCTATGTCTACAAGACCACCTTCAACGGCGTGGCGACCCCCAAGCTGGGTCTCGACAAGCTGTTCCCTAACTCCCAGGTCAACGCCGGCATTCTGATTGCCATTGTCTTCGCCATTGTGATGTACGTCTTCATCAACAAGACCACCCTGGGCTATGAGCTGAAGACCTGCGGCTCCAACCGGCACGCTGCCCGGTACGCCGGTATCAACGACAAGCGGAACATTGTTCTTTCCATGGCCATCGCCGGTGGTCTGGCCGGCGCGGGCGCTGCCCTCTACTGGCTCTCCGGCAATACGGAGTTCTACTGGTCCACCTATCAGAGCCTGCCCGGTGAGGGCTTCAACGGCATTCCCGTGGCGCTGCTGGCGGTGAACAACCCCATCGCGGTGATTTTCACCGGCATCTTCATGGCTATGCTGAAGATTGTCGGCCAGAACCTGACGGGCTACACCGCCTACAACGAGTACATCACCGACGTAATCATCGGCGTCATTGTCTACCTCAGCGCCTTCTCTCTGGTCATCCGCATGTGGCTGGAAGGCAAGAAGAAAAAGGCAAAGCCCGCCAATGACGCAAACGCTGAGAAAGGAGGGGCCAAGAAATGACATTCATCATTCAGCAGACTCTGCTTTACGCGGTTCCTCTGATGATTGTGGCTCTGGCCGGTGTGTTCGCCGAGCGCAGCGGCATCATCAACCTGGCTCTGGAAGGCATCATGATTTTCGGCGCGTTCATCGGCGTCCTCTTTGTCCGCTCCATGCAGGATCTGGATGTGTTCGTGAACGCCGCCCGGCAAGGCTCCTGGCTGACCCTGCAGGGGCTGGAGATTCTGGCCATGCTGGTGGCCGCCGCCCTGGGTGCTCTCTTCAGCCTGCTTCTGAGCTTCGCCTCCATCAACCTGAAGGCGGATCAGACCATCGGCGGCACGGCTCTGAACCTGATGGCTCCCGCCATGGTGCTGTTCCTCATCCGGATCATCGACGGTCAGAACATCCTGGATATGAAGACTGGCGATTCCGCCACCTGGTTCATGCTGAAGAAATCCACCTTCGGCATTCCCAAGAGCCAGGACATCGGCTTTCTGGGGGAGACCTTCCTGAATAAGGTCTACCTCGCCACCTATATCTGCATTCTGCTCTTCCTCATTATGTCCATTCTGCTCTACAAGACCCGCTTCGGTCTGCGGCTCCGGGCCTGCGGCGAAAATCCTCAGGCAGCAGACAGTCTGGGCATCAATGTCTACAAGATGCGCTATGCCGGCACCACCATCTCCGGTGCTCTGGCAGGCATGGGCGGCTTTGTCTACGCCCTGACCACCACCAACTGCACCAGCAACGGCGACGTGGCAGGCTTTGGCTTCCTGGCTCTGGCGGTTATGATCTTCGGCAACTGGAAGCCGCTGAACATTGCCGGCGCCTCCCTGCTCTTTGGCCTCTTCAAGTGCATTGCCGCCGCCTACTCCAGCATCGACATCAACGGAGACGGCGTGTATATGCTGGCGGAAATCGGCATTTCCTCCCACCTGTACCGGATGCTCCCGTACCTGGTGACTCTGATCGTGCTGGCCTTCACCTCCAAGAAGTCCCGGGCTCCCAAGGCCGAGGGGATTCCCTACGACAAGGGAAGCCGCTAAACACAAAACAACGCCCCGGTGCCGCACGGCACCGGGGGTTGACAAAAATGTTGCTCTGAACTATAATACATGTAAACAGGGGTGTTGCCAACAGACGGTTCCCCCAAGGTTTTGGTTAGGAAGTAACCGCTTGCTTGGAGGCTGGGCGGTTACTTCTTTTTATTATCGTGCTCCTGGAGAACCAGGGCGATAAGAGCGACAAGAAACAGGCCGAATTGGAATAAATCCTGCCATGTAACCATGTACGCCATAAATTAAGGAGCGATTGCCACCGGCAATCGGTTTATTCGATTCGCTGCGCGACGCACCGCCCCTCTCACAATGGATTGGGGGCAAAAGAAGTGGATTACCCCCGAAAAGGGGGAACCGCCTGCCGGGGTGCTGGCAGCACCACAACTATAGTAACGGATTTCCTTCGGAAAAGCAAGCAGAATTCGACATGAAATGCCCCGGTGCTGTTCTTTCACGGCACCGGGGCATTTCTTACTTTTCCGGGGAATACAGGGTTGTCATCAGAACCAGGGGTGCGGTCAGGATAATGGGGTAGGCGTACCGGAATTCGCTGTACACCGGGGTTCCCAGCCACAATCCCGCCACCAGCACCAGCGCCGGGACCCCGATAAGCCACTGCCGGTTCTTTTTCAGGGCGTTTATCAGGCAGCAGGCAGCGAGAATCCAGACCTGTAGGCCAATACTGTACAGGGGTTCCAGTGCCGCGGGCTTTTCCAACGCCCGGAACCAGGCTCCGAAGGCCGCCGTTACAATCCGGTTTTCTCCGCTGTGGACAATGCCCATCACCGGGGTCTGGGAGGAGCGGGCGGGGTAAATCCAGTAGAAGTAACCTCCGTTCCAGTAGCCCCGGGTTTCCTCCACCCAGGCCTTCCCGTAATCCGCCGGATACCGAGCACCCAGGGACAGATAAAGCCGCAGATATTCCCACTTGTGGGTCTGGATATAGTCGGTTTTTCCGTATTGGAAGGTTTCGAATTTCACCGGATCCACGGTCTGGGGGTCGTAGACCTCCTTCATTTTCTCCAGGTTGAAAATTTCCGAAAGCAAAGCTTCTTCCTCTGGTTTCAGCTCCCGTTCCTGGGTGACTACCCGGGCGATCTGCTGCATGGGCACGGCGAAGGCCTCGACGATGTTGGTTTTCGGCACTTTCAGAAGCCACAGCACCGGGTTAATCATCACCCAGGAAACCGCCAGCACTCCCGTCAGAACCCACAAAAGCTTCTTGTGTTCCTTGTGCATAAGGACGGCCAGCAGCACCAGCACCGCCAGCATGGCAAACCAGCCGTTGGTGCGAAGCAGACTCACCCCCAAAGCGCCAAGAACGAAAGTTACCCAATTTGGCCGGGGTTTGTCCACGCTTTTTAGCAGCCGATAAAAGGCAGTGGCCAGCAGTAGAGCCGATGCCCCGAAGGGGATGTCCTTCCACAGTGTCACGCTGTAGACGATATTGTAGGGCAGCAGTCCATAGACAAAGAACACCGCCACCAGGCAAAGCCGGGGCACGCCGATCTGGTAGAGGGTCATGAGGGCATAGGCAAACACCGCCGCCAGAAAGAAAATCTGGAACACATGGTAAAATGCCACCGCCCGGTTGATCTCCCCGAAGAGGGTCAGCCCGATTTTCACGAACACCTGCACCAGCATGGTGTGCCAGAAGGGCATGGTGTTGTTGTAGTTGCCGTTCAGAATCTGGGAGACGGTGGAGTAGGAGTCCGTGGTGAGCACCCCGGGATACCGGGCACCGAAGAGGTACAGTAGGTCAATGACCGCAATCACGGCCAACACGCCCCAGAATACCGCCGCCGGGTGCTTCCGCTCCCGAGCATCCCGGCGCAGAGGCAGACGGCAAAACATGGCGGAAAGCACCTGAAAGCCCACGCAGTAGCCCCCCGCCAGATCCAGCACCAGGTTCAGCTTGCTTTGCAAAGCGTAAAAGGGCTGGTACAGCTCAAAATTTCCCATAACCACCGCCAGGGAAAACAGTCCGGCGAAAATTTTCACCGCCAAAGGCTGCTTTTCCTGCCGCCGGTTGGCAAGCAAGCAGGCAAGCCCTGCCAGTCCGCACAGCAGGTACACACTGTAATAGGTGTCCGTCTGCGTCAGGGGAGACAAATCCGTCAGCCATACGAATATCAGCGCGCCCTGGAGCAGAATCCGGTATTTTTTATCCAATTTCAATGTTTTCTCCGCCTTTCTTCCGGATTGCCAGAAGCACACAGCCGAAATAACCCCGCTTTCGGAGAAACACCTCCAGGCTGCGCCCCCAGTCGTCCGGGCCGCCGGAATCCCGATAGGTGTTGTAGCCACGAATGCCGTTGTCCGTTTTTTCCAGAGCCACGAAGTGGGCTCCCAGCCCCTTCTTTCCTGCCCAGTGGTAGAAAACAATGGCCGCGTCCGCGGAGTCCAGGGCTTTGTCGAACTTTTTTCGGTCAAACACCAGCCTGGTTTCAAAGCCCCACTGGCGGAAGCACCGTTCCGGAGCCCAGAAGGCCGTGCCCAGATTGCCGTGGATAACCGGAAGCATCCAGGTAAAATACCGAACCAAAGCTTCCCGATCCGTGGTATAGCCCAGGATTTTCAGGGCGTTCCAGGTGGCAATCCATCCGCAGCCCACCTGGGCCGAGGAGCGCAGGCCGTAGGGAATCTCCCGGCAGGTCTGCTGGTTGTAAATCAGGCCTTTCACGTCCGGTTCTCCAGCGGATGAGCGGCGATGTACGCGTCCAGAATCTCCGCCGCGCAGTACACCATCCGGGCACAGGGGCGATTTTTGTAGAATTCCGCCGTCCGGGGAGTGGGCGCCGGATCGCTGGGGGGATTTTTCAGAATTTCCCGGCAGATGATGCTGCCGTTTTTCTCCCGGAATTTCCCGGCCAGCTCCTGAACCAGGGCATAATGAGCCTTCTTCGCCTGATCCTTTTCCCCGTTGTCATCATAGCCGTACAGAAGCCCCAGCACCATCAGCATTCCGCTGACCGCCCCGCAGACCTCCCGCATCCGACCCATGCCGCCGCCAAAGGAGGAGGCCATTTTTGCCGAAAATTCCGGGGTCAGCCCGGTTACGTCGCAGAAAGCCACCGCCACCGCCTGGGAGCAACTGCGCCCGTTCAGAAACAATTCCGCCGCGTATTCACTGTGATTCATCTATCTTTCCTCCATAATAACCGGCACAAAGCCGATGATTTCCATACTTTCCGGCCTCACCCGGCAGCGCACGGCCAGCACCCGCACCCCGTTTGCCGCCGCCTCCCGGAGCGCTGCGCCGAAGGCCGGGTCGGTTGCGTCATTGGGGTGCATGGACACAACGTCCTCAATCTGAATGACGAAGAGCACATAGGCTCCGTACCCCTCCCGAACCAGCCGGGTCAGCCCATGCAGGTGCTTGGTGCCCCGCTCCGTGGGTGCGTCCGGAAAGGCGCAGACGCCGCCATCCTCCAAGGTTACGCCCTTGACCTCCAGAAAGCAGGGCTTTCCGTCCCTGGTAAAGGCGAAATCGAACCGGGAATCCCCGTGAACCGTCTCCCAGCGGAGGTCATGCAGTTCCCCCAGTCCACCTGCGGCCAGCCACTCCCGGGCGGCGATGTTCGGGGCCTGGGAGTCCATATTGATCCACTTCTCCCCTTTTTTCACGGAGATCAGGTCATATTGGGTCCTTCTCGCCGGGTTGTCTGACTTCTGACACCAGACCGCCGCTCCCGGAACCAGCAGCTCCCGACACCTACCTGTGTTTTTCACATGGACAGTCTCCGTCTGACCGCCGATTTCCACCTGGGCAATGAACCGATTGGGGCGGCTCCGGAAAATTCCCGGAAACATATGGGAATACTTCATAAATCCACCACCCTTCCGGGTTAGCATAACAGAAATCAGGCAGAAATCAAGTGCTTCTTTCCGTTTTCCTAGAATTTTCAAAAATCCTGTTGACTTTTCCGAAAAACGTGGTATAATACATCCTGTTCCGACATGGAGGCATAGCTCAGCTGGTTAGAGCGCATGCTTCACACGCATGAGGTCACAGGTTCGAGTCCTGTTGTCTCCACCATGTGGCCCCGGGTCACATATAGAGGATTTGTGTAACGGTAGCACACCGGACTCTGACTCCGTTTGCGGGGGTTCGAATCCCTCATCC
>UQXG01000115.1 GCA_900544945.1 uncultured Eubacteriales bacterium
GCCGTCAGGCGATGCCTTCCTGATTAAAATTAAGATTTTAATCAGGAAATAGTATCAAATCCGCGGATGGAATTTCATCCGTGCTTCCGAATCAAGTAACCGGTGATGAAATCGTCTGCGGTTACGAAAAAGGGCGGCGGCAGAAGCCGCCGCCCTAAGGGTTCGGTAAATTACTCGGTCTTGAAGCGATCCGCACCGGTGTCAGCGCCGCCGGCGTTCAGAGCAGCCATGACCTCTTCAATATAGGTGCCGATGTTGTTCTTGGCATCCTCGAAGTCATAGTCCATGACGTTGTCGGGATCCAGGCCGAACTGCATAGCGACCTCGGGCTGAGTGGCATTGTCGATGACCAGGAACTGGTAAGAACCGTTCTGGGCAGCCAGGTTCACGCACTCAGGAGACAGAGCGTACTCAATCCACAGCTTGGCGGCATTGGGATGGGCAGCGCCCTTGAAGATGGCAGTGGCGCCGATCTCGAAGGAGGTGCCGCTGGAGGGGATGACCAGCTTCACGTTCTCGTAGCCGTTGTCCACGATCTGGGTGATGCCGTCATGCAGGAAGCCGATGCCGATGACGCACTCGCCGGTGCCCACGTTCTTGGAGGGGCCGGAGCCGGACTTGGTGTAAACCTCGATGTTCTTATCCAGGTCAACCAGGTACTGGATGCCCTCGTCGTGGCCGTACTTCTGAATCATGGTGTTGATGACCAGCTTAGCGGTGCCGGCGGTGTTGTAGTTGGACAGCCAGATGAGACCCTTGTACTCGGGCTTCAGCAGATCCTGCCAGTCGGCGGGAGCTTCCAGGTTCATACGGGTCAGCTCATCGGTGTTGACCATGAAGCCCAGGATGCCCTTGTAGATGCCGTACCACTTGCCGTCCGGATCCTTGTACATATCGCTGAGCAGGTGGGAAGCGTTCTGAGCGGCGTAGGGCTCCAGCAGGTCTTCCTTAGCCACCACGTTGTAGGGATCGGTGGTGCCGCCAAACCAGACGTCGGCGGAAGGATTGCCCTTCTCTTCCTCGATCTTGGCCTGAACCTCACCGGTGGACAGACGCTGATAGTTGACCTTGATGCCGTAGAGCTCCTGGAAGTGCTCACAGGCAGCGGCCAGGTACTCCTCCTCGCAGGAGCCGTAGACGGTCAGCTCGCCCTCGGCCTGAGCCGCGGCGATCAGATCCTTCATGGGATCGGCCTCAGCCGCCTCGGTAGCAGCCGGAGCATCGGTCTTAGGAGCCTCGGTAGCGGCGGGAGCCTCGGTCTTGCCGCCGCAGGCGGCCAGAGACAGAACCATCACCACTGCCAGAAGCAGTGCCAAATACTTTTTCATACTAGTTTTCCTCCGTTCCTCAAAATTCCGATGCCGATTCAGGTATCGGATTGAACAGACATTATTATAAACACAAACGGGATAGTTGTCAATCCTAAACAGAAAAAGTTTTTTTCTGCTTTGGTATTTGTGAATTATGGACAGCTTTTTCGAATTCCGGCGGAAAATGAAACCTTTCCACGGGTTTCTGACGGAAGAATCTTTGGGCTGAGGGAGATTCCCGGCGTGCTGGATTCCGGTTGCCTCCCCTTTTCAGCGAAATTGAAAAGTCAGTGCATTTCCTCAATGTGGTAAATGTAGTCCAGAGAGGACAAGGCCTGGATGATTTCCACATGGGTTTTGTACTTTTTCAGCTCCGGGGAGCAGATGGTCAGGCAGATGGAGTACACGCTGAGCCCGGAGCCAGCGTAGGCCTGGTTGGCTTCAATGTCGTCGATGCGCAGCCCCAGACGGCGGCTGACCGTGACGAAATCCCGGAGATACGCGCTGCTTTTCAGCTCCATGTGAACCTCAAAATGGTTGGAGCGGTTTTTCAGATAGGTTTCAAAGGAGGGAAGCCCGGCCAGAATGCCCAGCAGGAACAGATACACGATCAGGGTCAGGGCGTACAGCCCCGCACCGGCGGTGAATCCAAGAATGCAGCAGCTCACAAGTCCGGCAGAGGTGGTCAGTCCCTTGATCTGCCCCCGGGAGGAATAGAGAATGGAATTGGCGCTGACGGAGGTAACGGCCAGCAGGGTGGCGGCGGACAGCACAGGCACTTTGCAGCCCAGAAGCAAATTCAGATATTGATCCAGCAGCGTGGATACCGTGGCGGAGAAGGCCACAAGTACGAAGGTTCGCAGACCGGCACTGTGCCGCTTGCTGGATCGCTCGCAGCCGATGGAGGCCGCCAGACATACAATCAGCGTGAGCCGCAGCAGCAGGGAGGCGAGATTGATTTCCTCGCTCCAGACACCCAGCAGATGGGCGATGGGATCGCCCATGGACATCCATTGTTTCATTTTTTATTCCCCCTTGTCATAACCGGATTGGCTCTTCCGGATGCGGTGAAGAACGATTCCATCTGGGCGGAGTGCTCCGCGGCGGCCTCGGTGAAGGCCTCCTCGTCCTCATAGTAGGGATTGTTGTGCCGGGGAAGCTCCTGCTGGATGGCCTGAATCCGTTCAATCAGCAGCTCCACCTCGGATTTGGGCGGCTGGCCGGGCTCCGGGGCGGGAATGGGCGCCAGATCCTCCAGCTTTGTGGAGTAGGAGCCGGACAGATACAGCGACAGCTTGGCGCAGGCAGGGCCAATCAGCTCATAGAGCACGCTGGAGGCCAGGATGATGGTTTCCAGGGCGTTGCCCATCTCACCGCCCAGAATCCGGGCACCGGTGGCGGCCAGACCGATGGCCACACCGGCCTGAGGAATCAGGGCAAGGCCCAGGTAATTGCGAACCTTTCTGTCCTTTTTCGTTGCCAGGCAGCCCAGGAACGCACCGATATACTTTCCGACAATCCGCACCAGGAAATAGAGAATTCCCACCACCACCAGGGGGGTGCTGCCGATACTGTCGGAGGTATTCACGAGAGCCCCCAGGTCAAAGTTCACTCCGGAGCGCACGAAGAACAGCAGCAGAATGGGCGGATTGAAATAATTGAGCTGCTGGAAGAGCCGCTTGTCGTCGGTGAGATTGATGTAGACCGTGCCCATGGACATGCAGCCCAGCAGCGGGGAAACATCCAGCATGGCGCAGATGCCACAGAAGGCGAACAGCAGGGCAATGGAGACGATGAGCCGGTTGTCCGTGGAACGCTTGTGGAGCAGCAGCTTCAGGAAAAAGCCGAAGGCTCCGCCCAGCAGGAGCACCAGAATGTTCACGGCAATGGGCTTCAGAATGGAACCCATCTGAAAGGTGCCGGTGCCGGAGGCCAGGGCAACGGAGATGGCAATGCTGTAGGCCACCAGCCCAACCACGTCGTCCAGGGCGACTACCTGCAAAAGGGTGTCCACGAAATCCCCCTTTGCGTGGGTCTGCCGGATGGTCATGACGGTGGAAGCGGGTGCGGTGGCGGAGGCCAGGGCGGCCAGAACGATGGAGAAGCTCAGTTCCAGCCCCAGCACAAAATAGGTGACGATAAATACCAGAATGGAGGCCAGAACCGCCTCAAAAACGGTGATCACCGTCACCTTCGCCCCGCTTTTTTTCAGGGTGTCGAGCTTGAAAAACTCGCCGGTGCTGAAGGCGATAAAGGCAAGGGCGATATCGGCGATGAAATCCATGCCGGTGATGACGTTTTCTGGCATCAGATTCAGGCAGTAGGGGCCAATGAGAATGCCCGCGACGATGTAGGCCGTCACATTGGGCAGCCGCAGACGTTTGGTGACCCGGGTGGCGGCAAAGCCGCAGATCAGCATCAGGGCGATGGAGATGATGATTACGGAGACGGTATCCGTAATATGCAGCTTTTCGTAAAATGGGGTGAGCAAAGGACAACGCTCCCTTCTGAAGTATGATATTCGGAGGGCCTGCAACGCCCTCTCATAGAATCTTTATATAATACACACAAAGCTCTAAAAAATCAACCCTGAATTTTTAGAATAAATGATGAAACAAGTCGAAATCAACCTCCTCGAATCCCGATTGGGACGGGGGAAAAGAAACCGGTTGGCGAACGGGCATGGGTATGCTATAATAAAGGCAGCAATGATGGAAGGGGGCTTTGTATGCCCGGGGAGACCAAAACCGAAAAACGCCCCCTGAATGTGGGGCTTCTTGCCCATGTGGACGCGGGAAAGACCACCCTGTCCGAGGCACTGCTCTTTGAAAGCGGTGCCCGACGGGTATTGGGGCGGGTAGACCACCAGGACGCTTTCCTGGACACCTACGCCCTAGAGCGCAGCCGGGGCATTACCATTTTCTCCAAGCAGGCCCGGCTGGAAACGGCAGACCGGAAAATCACCCTGGTGGACACTCCGGGTCATGTGGATTTTGCTCCGGAGGCCGAGCGCACCATGCCCATTCTGGACTGCGCCGTGCTGGTCATCAGCGGCACCGACGGAGTCCAGGCTCACACCCTGACATTGTGGCGGCTGCTGGAACGGTACGGCGTACCCACCTTCCTCTTCCTCAACAAAATGGATTTGCCGGGCAGTGACCGGGAAAAGCTTATGGCTCAGCTTCACCGGCAGCTGTCCCCTGCTTGCGTGGATTTTGGAGAAGCCCCCGAAAAAATTGCGGAAAACGCCGCCATGTGCGACGAGGCGCTGCTGGAAAGCTATCTGGAAACCGGCAGCGTGACGGCGGGGAATCTGCGGGGGCTCATCGCTGGGCGGAAGCTGTTTCCCTGCTGCTTCGGCTCTGCCCTGAAGTTGGAGGGCGTGGATAAATTACTGGAAATTCTGGATAGATATGCGCCGGAACGGGAATATCCGGCGGAATTTGCCGCCCGGGTGTACAAAATTTCCCGGGATGCCCAGGGAAACCGACTGACCTGGCTGAAGGTCACCGGCGGCAGCCTGAAGCCCAGAACCCAGCTGAGCTACCTCAATGCAAAGGGAGAGCCGGTGCAGGAGAAAATCGTTCAGCTGCGGCTGTACTCCGGGGAGAAATTCACCGCCCCGGAGGAAATACCTGCGGGCACGCTGGCGGCGGTGACCGGTCTGACCCAGACCTGGGCGGGACAAGCCCTGGGGGCGGAACCGGCGGGAAAGCCCAACCTGCTGGAGCCGGTGATGACTTACCGGGTGGCTCTGCCTGCCGGTGCCGACCCGGCGGTGGTACTGCCCAAGCTCCGCCAGCTGGAAGAGGAGGAGCCTCAGCTGCATCTCCTGTGGGAGGGAGACCAGATCCATGTGCAGATCATGGGCAAGGTGCAGCTGGAAATCTTCCGGGCACTGGTGAAAGAGCGGTTCAGCCTGGATATAACCTTGGAGGATCCGCGGATTTTCTACAAGGAGACCATTTCGGACACCGTGGAGGGCGTGGGCCATTTTGAGCCTCTGCGCCACTACGCCGAGGTGCATCTGCTGCTGGAGCCCCTTGCCCGGGGTGCCGGGCTGGTTTTCGACACGGTGTGCCCCACGGACGTGCTGGACGGCAATTTCCAGAAGCTGATTCTGACCCATCTGGCGGAGAAAACCCACCGGGGCGTCCTCACCGGCGCACCCATTACGGACATGAAAATCACCCTTTTGGTGGGGAAAGCCCACCTGAAGCACACCGAGGGCGGCGACTTCCGGCAGGCCACCTATCGGGCGGTGCGCCAGGGGCTTATGCAGGCGAAGTCCCTTCTGCTGGAACCCTGGTATGATTTTGAACTGACCCTGCCTACGGAGCAGATCGGACGGGGGATTACGGATATCCGAACCATGGGCGGTCAGGTGGAGCCGCCGGAGACGGTGGAAAATCTCTGCGTCCTTCGGGGTCAGGTTCCGGCGGCGGAAATTCGGGATTATGCCGAGACCGTGGCGGCCTATACCCAGGGGTTGGGTCGGCTCCAACTGACGCTGCGGGGCTATGAGGCCTGCCACAATGCGGAAGCGGTGATTGCCCAAGCGAATTACAATCCGGAGGCGGATGTGGAAAATACTCCGGATTCCGTATTCTGCGCCCACGGGGCAGGCTTCAACGTGCCCTGGAACCAGGTGAAGGAGTACATGCACCTGGAAAGCGGCCTGAAGGAGGAGAAGCCTCCGGAGCTTCTGACCCGGAATTTGCAGCTGGAGGACAAGGAGCTGGAAGCCATCATGCGCCGGGAGTTTGGCGAAATCCGCCGACCTCAGTACGGGGTGCGTACCGGCAACCGACCGGCTACCGAGGAGATTACCATCACCCCGCCCCGGGAAAAGTGTCTGATTGTGGACGGGTACAACGTGATTTTCGCCTGGGAGGAGCTGGCGGCTCAGGCGAAAACCGACCTGGATGCCGCCCGGCGGCAGCTGTGCGATGTGCTCAGCAGCTACGCGGGCTTTACCAAGTGCCGGACGATTCTGGTATTCGACGGCTACAAACAGAAGGGAAATCCCGGAGAAAAGAGCCGTTTTCACAACATTCAGGTGGTGTACACCCGGGAGGGGGAGACGGCGGACGCATACATTGAGGCCCTGGCCGACCAGATCGGCGGCAACTACGCCGTCCGGGTGGCTTCCTCCGACGGCCTGGTGCAGCTGTCCAGCTTCCGAAGCGGTGTGCTGCGGATGTCCGCCCGGGAGCTGAAGCTGGAGGTGGAGCAGACCCGGCAGAATATGCAGGAACATTTTCGGAAATAGGTGGTAAAATGGAACTTCCTCAGAGAAAGAAGATTCGGGTTGGCGAATATGACTACAGTCAATGCGGCGCGTATTTCGTGACCATATGCACCCAAAATCGAAGGCCAATCTTGTCCAACATCGTAGGGGACGATGCCCACATCGTCCCGAAGCGGTACGGTCAAATTGCGGAAAAGTATCTAAAGAATGCCGCAGAGATTGAAAAATATGTAATCATGCCGGATCATATTCATATGCTCATTCGCTTGGCGGAACAGGGTGCGGAAAAGCGAAGCCCCCAAGCCAGCCGGATCGCAAGCATTGTACGCTCCATTAAAACGCTGACGACAAAAGAAATCGGGGAGCCGATTTTCCAGCGTTCTTACTACGATCATGTGATTCGGAATCAAAGGGATTACAATGAAATATGGGAATATATTGAGAATAATCCCCGGAAGTGGATGCTAACCAGGCAAGGGACACTGTAGCATCCATAGGACAATGCGTTTTTGGGTCGATGTGGGCATCGACCCCTACGAACGGGGAATCGGCCTGCGCATTTTTTATTGACAACCCCATACATTTCCCGTTATAATAGGGCCTATCTGAAAACCGTCAACACGCCCAAACAGCGGGTCTTTTCCACCTGC
>UQXG01000116.1 GCA_900544945.1 uncultured Eubacteriales bacterium
CTTGTCATATGAGTGCCTTTCCAGTTTATCAAAATGAACACTTCCATAGCCTGCAAAGCTGCCTTTCAAATTACGGCAGGCAAAAATCAGGCAGTCCATTTCCCTTATGAATTCGGCATGAAAAAAACTGAGGGAGAATCTATCCTGCTTCGGTCTGAAGCAGGACATTTCCATGCGCTCCTGCTGGAGTCTCAGGTCTGCCAGATGCAAGCTTTCCTTGTCACCGGTCAGAACACTTGCGGACAGCTGCCGGGATACCCATAGATGCGGAAAGCCTGACTCTGCATTCTGACAGGTTTTTTCTGAGGATATCCGAAAAAAATTGTCATATTTGGACAAAATGGAAGAATCTTTAAAAATCACTTGACAAATGGTTTCTGTTAGGCTATTATACAAAAGGTTAGCGCGAGCTAACCAATATTAGCACACTTAGGTTAGCTTCTGCTAATCTAAAAATTCAGAAAAAGAAGGTGTTCTCCATGCCGCTTACGGTTGCGGATACCGGCGAGGAATACGTCATCAAGCGGATCGGCGGAAAGCCGGAAGTCAAACAGCATCTGGAGAACCTGGGCTTCGTGGTCGGCTCGGTGGTGTCGGTGATTACCACCATGGGCGGCAACGTCATCGTCAAGGTGAAGGAGTCCCGGGTGGCCATCAGTCAGGAAATGGCTCAAAAAATTATGGTTTAATGAGGAAAAGGAGGAAATGGTATGAAAACACTGAAGCAGGCGAAAGTCGGCGATACCGTGACCGTGGTGAAGCTCCACGGCGAGGGCGCCGTCAAGCGCAGAATCATGGACATGGGCATTACCAAGGGCGTGTCGGTCTTCGTGCGGAAGGTGGCTCCCCTGGGCGACCCCATTGAGGTCAACGTCCGCGGCTACGAGCTGTCGCTCCGGAAGGCGGATGCCGAAATGATCGAGATCCAGTAAGATCCCGGTAGTACATAGGGATACAAACCCAGATTTTGATTATGTGTTAGCCATAGCTAACAGAAGGAGCGTATCATGGATATCAGAATTGCCCTTGCGGGCAACCCAAACAGCGGCAAAACCACACTGTTCAATGCCCTCACCGGTTCCAACCAGTTCGTGGGCAACTGGCCCGGCGTTACGGTGGAGAAAAAAGAAGGTAAGCTGAAAAAGCATACCGATGTGACCATCACCGACCTGCCCGGCATTTATTCCCTGTCTCCGTACACCATGGAGGAAGTGGTGGCCCGGAACTACCTGATCGATGAGCGGCCGGATGCCATCCTGAACATCATCGACGGCACCAATCTGGAGCGGAACCTGTACCTGACCACCCAGCTGACCGAGCTGGGCATTCCCGTGGTCATCGCCATCAACATGATGGACATTGTCCGCAAGAATGGCGACAAGATCAATATCGATGAGCTGTCCCAGGCACTGGGCTGCAAGGTCATGGAGATTTCCGCTCTGAAGGGCGACGGCGTGATGGCCGCTGCCGAGGCGGCGATCGATGCGGCCAGGAACGGAAAGACCGTTCCCATGCATACCTTCTCCGGCCCTGTGGAGCACGCCATTGCCCACATCGAGGAGGCCACCGTCCACGATCAGCCCGAGGAGCAGCAGCGCTGGTACGCCATCAAGATTTTCGAGCGGGACGACAAGGTCATGCAGAAGCTGGGTCTGACCAAGGAGACCATGGCTCACATCGAAACAGACATCGAGGCTGCCGAGAAGGAGCTGGACGATGATGCCGAGAGCATCATCACCAATGAGCGTTACGTTTACATCGGCGATGTCATCAAGCGCTGCTACAAGAAGCACTCCGCCGGAAAGCTGACCACCTCTGACAAGATCGATAAGGTCGTGACCAACCGCTGGCTGGGTCTGCCCATCTTTGCGGTCATCATGTTCCTGGTTTACTACATTTCCATGGTGGGTGTGGGCGCTGCCGCCACCGACTGGGCAAACGACGGCCTGTTCGGCGACGGCTGGCACCTGTTCGGCATCGGCTCCGCGGCTTACAACGACGCTGCCGATGAGTACAGCGCGGCTTCTCTGATTGTAGACGGCTATGACGCCTACGTCGAAGAGAACGGCCAGGCTCCCACCGGCGACTTCCCCTACGAGGTCGAGGACGAGGAGACCCTGGAAATCACCACCGAGACCGCTTCTCTTGCGGACTACAAGGCCGCTGTAGCGACCCTGGAAAGCTACGGGGAAGAGCCTGACCCGGCGAATTATGGCGTGTGGGTGCCCGGCATTCCCGTTCTCATCGGCAATCTGCTGGAGCAGGCCAACGTGGCCGATTGGCTCAGCGGTCTGATTCTGGACGGCATTGTGGCCGGTGTGGGCGCGGTTCTGGGCTTTGTGCCTCAGATGCTGGTGCTGTTCCTGCTGCTGGCCATTCTGGAAGCCTGCGGCTACATGGCCCGTATCGCCTTCGTTCTGGACCGTATCTTCCGGAAGTTCGGTCTGTCCGGCAAGTCCTTCATCCCCATGCTGGTGGGCACCGGCTGCGGCGTGCCCGGTGTTATGGCTTCCCGTACCATCGAGAACGAGCGTGACCGCCGGATGACCATCATGACCACCACCTTTATCCCCTGCGGCGCAAAGGTTCCCTTCATCGCCATGATTGCCGGCGCACTGTTCGGCGGCAGCGCCTGGGTGGCAACCTCTGCTTACTTCGTCGGCATGGCCGCCATCATTGTCTCCGGCATTATGCTGAAGAAGACCAAGATGTTCGCCGGTGAGCCCGCTCCCTTCGTTATGGAGCTGCCCGCCTACCATATGCCCACCGTAGTTAACGTTCTGCGCAGCATGTGGGAGCGTGGCTGGAGCTTCATCAAGAAGGCCGGCACCATCATCCTGCTGTCCACCATCGTTGTGTGGTTCACCAGCTACTTCGGATTCACCGACGAGGGCTTCCGGATGCTCAGCGAGGAAGAGTTGGATCTGTCTATTCTGGCCCGGATCGGCAGCCTGATCGCCTGGATCTTCGCTCCCCTTGGTTGGGGCAACTGGCAGGCCGCTGTGGCATCCATCACCGGCCTGGTCGCCAAGGAGAATATCGTTGGCACCATGGGTATCCTGTACGGCGGCGGCGACGGCACCGTGTATCAGAACCTGGCTGCTGCCTTCAACAGCATTACCGGTTACTCCTTCCTGGTGTTCAACCTGCTGTGCGCCCCCTGCTTCGCGGCCATCGGCGCCATCAAGCGGGAAATGAACAACGCCAAGTGGACCTGGTTCGCCATTGGCTATCAGTGCGGCTTTGCCTACCTGATCGCCCTGATGATCAACCAGTTCGGCAGCCTGTTCATGGGGAATACCAACGTGCTCGGCTTGATCTTCGCTTTGGCTGCTCTGGCGGGAATGCTCTATATGCTCTTCAAGCCCTACAAGGAAGCGACCAAGCTGTCCAAGGTTTAATATTCGAATTCCGGAGCCGGGCAGTCTGCCCGGCTCCAAATCCTATCTTTTGAAATGGAGTGATTTTTATGCTGCAATGGATTTGTGAGAATATCGGCACAATTGTTGTTGGCCTTGTTCTTCTAGCAGTGGTTATCCTGATTGTCCGCATCATGATGCGGGATAAAAAGCAGGGAAAGTCCTCCTGCGGCGGCAACTGCGCCAGCTGCGGCGGGTGCTGTGCCTGCCACAAGGATGGCCGTCATCTTTCTTGATGAAACCCCCTCCTGCCCTCCGGAAGAAGGCAGGAGGGGGCTGTTTGCCAACCGGCATTGCCGGATGAGGTGACCCCGTTTAGGTCATGCCGTCCAGCTTTTCGTTGATGGTATCGGACACCTTCCAGGCCACATCCTCCATCCGGTTGGCGGCCTTGGCCGCCAGGCGGCGGGTTGGATTGGTTCTGGGCATCATCAGCACCGCTACCGCGCCGGCTGCCGCGCCGATTCCGGCGGTAAGCGCCCATCCTTTCATTCCCATATGACTCCCTCCTTCCCTGCCTAGTATTCCCCGTTCCGAAAAAAACACATCTGGAAGGATTTGTGCTTTTCAAGGGGGATTTTCTGTGATATGATAGAAAAAAGCGCTGGGAGGCGGTTCTATGTCCATCGATGTGCTGCAGGAGAAAATCCGGAAGGTCAAAAGCCCCGTCATGCTGGAGCTGGCTGCCGCTCCGGCGGATCTGCCTGCGGAAGTTCTGGCCGCGGAGCCTACGGAGGCCGCCGCCTTTGCTCGGGTATGCCGGGAGCTGCTGGAGACCCTGAAAGGGCAGGTTCCGGCAGTTCGGGTCAGCTTTTCCAGCTTTGCCCTGTTGGGATCTGAGGGGATGGAAGCACTGACTACGGTACTGAAACAGGCCAAGCGGCTGGGCTACTATGTGGTTCTGGACGCACCCGAAATTCTGGGAGTACGCTCTGCTCAAAATGTCGCTGCCCGGCTTTTCCGTCCGGATACCCAGTTTCCCTGCGACGGTGTGGTGCTGAACAGCTATCTGGGAAGCGACTGCATCACCCCCTTCCTTCCCGGCTGCCGGGAGGGGAAAAAGACGGTTTTTGTCGCCATCCGCACAGCCAACCGGTCGGCCCCGGAATTGCAGGATCTGCTGGCAGGGGGACGGCTGGTGCACATCGCCGGGGCGGATATTCTCATCCGGCTGGGAAGCGACCTGCGGGGCAAAAACGGCTACAGCCCGGTGTGCGCCATGAGCGCGGCCAACGCCCCGGACAGTCTGAAGGCACTGCGGGCCAAATACCCAGGTCTGTTCCTGCTGGTGGACGGATACAACGCCGTGGGCGCCAACGCCAAGAACTGCTCCTACGCCTTTGACAAATTCGGCCACGGGGCGGTGGTATGCAGCGGCGGAGCCATTCTCAAAGCCTGGCAGAAGCAGCCTGAGCAGGACTATCGGCAGGCCGCCCAGGAGGCCGCTGCCCGGATGAATCGGAACCTTTCGCGCTACCTTACCATCCTATAAGCTATAAGCTATGTAGGGCAGCCTATCGGCTGCCCTGCTTTATTGGTTGGGCTTGGTTCTGCCGTTGGTACCGGGAAGGGTGGTTTCCCCAGAGGCCGCGGTGGCTCCGGTGCTCTCCTCCACCAGCGGGCCGTTGCCGTGGTTCACGGTTTCATCGGTCTGGGTAGGAGCAGTGGTCATCTGCGTGGGACGAGTGGTAGCCACGGTGGTTTCCTCAATGGTTGGCAGCAGGGTTGTCGGCGTGGTCACCGCCCCGTTCCGGTTCGTACAGCCGCAGCCGGTGAGCATAGCGGCTGAAATAACCAGACTCATAAACAAAGATGCAAAGGCTTTCATTTCATTCCCTCCAGAAATTTTGGTTGCAGAGCTATTATTTCCTTTGCTTTCCGGTTTAGCCTGGTAAATTTTCCCGGATTACTCCTTTCCTTTTTGTTTTATCGATATAAAAATCGCAAAAATCCGTTGCTTTTTTCTCGGCTTTCAGGTATAATACGAAATATCACATAAGGGGAAGGTTCTGAGGAAATCGGCAAAAGGTGCTTCTTTTCGGGTCAGGGGGATTGCGAAGGGAGGCCGGGCCGCCGCAAGTAAGGAAACAGGGCTTTCCCGCGGATTAGGGAGGATCCTTTTATGAAAAAATTGGTAGCAAAGAAAGACGCGCAGTGCATGGCCTGCCTGCAGTGTGTGACCGCCTGTTCCGAGGCGTTCTACAAGCAGGCGGACGTGACCCTGTCCTGCATCCAGATCGTGGCCAAGGGCACTGGTGCCAAGCCCAACACCTGCATTCAGTGCGGCAAGTGTATGCGCTCCTGCGAGCATGAGGCCATCACCCAGAATCCCAAGACCGGCGTGTACATGATCAATAAGAAGAAGTGCATCGGCTGCGGCAAGTGCGTGGAGGCATGCCCCATGAAGGTCATGGTTCTCAAGGACACCGCTTCCAAGTGCATCGCCTGCGGCATCTGCGCCAAGGCATGTCCCATGGACGTTCTGGAAATCGTGGAAAAGTAAGGCTTTCCCAGGCGGGCAGCTGCGGCTGCCCGTTTTTTCTGCCTGAAGAAGGAAGGAAACATCATGAGCAAGAAAAAAATCTGGCTGACGGCGGTGGCCGCCCTGATCGGGGTGTTGCTGGCGGCAGTTCTCGCTGCGGGGGGCTATCTGCAACATATGGTGGGTCTTGTGCGAAGCGCCGAGGAAAACACCGTGGCGACCCTATCCCAGGAGGAGCTGGAGGCGATGATGGGAACTACCGAGGAACCCCGGGAAACCAGTCCCGAGGACACCTGGCCGCAAATTCACTCCGATCAGAACATCACAAACATCATGCTGGTGGGCCACAACTACCGGGAGGACGAGCCCAACATGCTGGCAGACACCATGATTCTGTGCTCCGTCAACCGGGAAACCAAGACCCTGAGCATGGTGTCCTTCATGCGGGATCTCTACGTTCCCCTGCCCGCCTACGCCGGTCACTCCGGAGGCCGGAACCGGATCAACGTGTGCTATGCCCTGGGAAGCCAGTGGAAGCGGTCGTCTCTCGGCGGCATGGAGATGCTGGCCAAATGCATCGAGCAGAATTTCGGCGTCCATGTGGATCACACCATTGAGGTCAGCTTCGACACCTTCGTTTCCATCATCGATGCCCTGGGGGGCGTGGAGGTGGATCTGACGGAAAAGGAAGCGGAGTATCTGACGAAAAAAGTGGGCTATGTGGGCGAAATGCAGCCAGGACGGCAGGTGCTTGCGGGCAACGAGGCTCTGGCCTACGCCCGAATCCGGAAAATCGACAGCGACCGTCAGCGAGCCGCCCGGCAGCGCGGCGTCATTACCTCGGTCATTGCGCATTGCCGCTCTATGGGGCTGCTGGAAATCCACGACCTGGCGGAAAAGGTACTGCCCATGATCGTCACCGACATGACAACCGACGAAATCACCGACTATCTCTGGGAGTTCATTCCCATGGTGAAGGATCTGAAGCTGGAATCTCTGACCATTCCCGTGGACAACGAGATTCTGCCTCAGAGTGCCTGGGGAAAAACCATTGATCTGTATGGGTATCCGTCCAGCGTGCTGGAGTGCAACCTCAAGAGCAATGGGGAGTATTTACGGAATTTCCTGGGGATTGTGCCGGAGGCGTCCTGATACTATTTCCTGATTAAAATCTTAATTTTA
>UQXG01000117.1 GCA_900544945.1 uncultured Eubacteriales bacterium
TTCAGGCGATGCCTTCCTGATTAAAATTAAGATTTTAATCAGGAAATAGTATGAGAAAAGCCGGAAGCCGCTGCCCAGAGGGACAAATCTTGCCCAGCCCCAAGGGCTGGGCAAGGGGCAGCCTCCCGGCAATCAGAACAAAAGAAAAATGGGATCGCGCAGACGATCCCATTTTTTTCAGGATACTTACGGATTCGGCTGGGACACTGACCAGCGATAGCACACATGAGCCTCGTCCAGCGCAGCCCGCCAGGCCTCGTCCAGAGGCCGATTGGTAATGAGGTTCTGAATCTCCGAAAAATCCGAGGTCAGGTTGGTAAAGCCGCAGATTCCGAATTTGGTGTGATCGGCCAGCAGGAAGCTTTCTGCCGAGCGGGAGAGCAGAGCCTGGTGCATTGCGGCGGCCTGCTCGTTAGAGTCGAAGACGCACTGCTGCAGGTGCAGACCCCGGCAGGAGAAAAAGGCCTTGTCAAAATAGTGGGTATTCAGGAACTTCAGGGTTTCCTGACCGAAAAGCCCCAGAGCCGCGGGATTCAGTCTGCCGCCGGTGACGATAATTTCCGTATTCTTACTGCCGCTCAGTTCCTGCAGAACACTGACGGAGTTTGTCACCACGGTCAGCGGAATGTCCCGAATCTCGGCACACAGGGCAAGAACCGTGGTGGAATTGTCCATGAAAATGCAGTCATTGGGACGAATGGCCTGGACGGCAATTTTGGCAATCTGTTGTTTTTCCGCGGCGAACAGGGATTTCTTCACGGTGTGTGGAATGATTGTTGTACTTCTGGTGCACAAAATGGCACCGCCGAAGGTTTTTCTACAGAAGCCCTCGTTGCTGAGTGCTTCCAGATCCCGCCGGATTGTTTCTCCGCTTACGTTTAAGTCCTCTGCCAACACGCTGACGGAAACGCTTTTGTCCTGAAGAAGTTTGTTCTTGATTTTCTCTCGTCTCTGTGATTGTATCATGTAACCTCACCCCATCATTACTTTTACATCCACATAATACCACATTAAATCTCTGAAATCAACATATTGTTTGCGAAAATCAGACGTTTTTTCAAATCTATTTTTAGAAATTTGGAGGTTTTGTATGAACTGGCAGTATTTTAATCCCTCAAAAATCGTCTTTGGCCCCGGCGTGCTTCGGGAACTCCACCAGCAGGCCCTTCCCGGAAAGACCGCCCTCATCGTCACAACCAACGGAAAATCCGTCCAGCGCTGCGGCTATCTGCCCACCCTCTGCGGGGAGCTGGAGAAGGCCGGCGTCGGCTATCACATTTTCCACGAGGTTTTGCAGAATCCCACAGTGGAAAACATTACCGATGGCGCGGCTCTGGCAAAGGAGAAGGGCTGTGACTTTGTGATTGCCCTGGGCGGCGGTAGTGCTCTGGACGCCGGCAAGGCCATTGCCTTGATGGCGGTGAACCCCGGCTCCATTTGGGATTATTTCATGGCCTGCTCCGGCGGCCGCCAGACCCCCAAGAATGTTCCCCTGCCCTTCGTTGCCATTCCCACCACCGCCGGCACCGGTTCCGAGACCGACTCGGGTTTTGTTATCAGCAACCTGCAGGCGGGAGAGAAGCTGGCTACCGGCCACCCCGGCTGCTTCCCCAAGCTTACCGTCATTGACCCGGAACTGACCGTCAGCGTACCGCCAAAGTACACCGCCTTCCAGGGCTATGACGTATTGTGCCACGCCATGGAGTGCTATCTAAGCCCCAAGGCCATGCCCCTTTCCGATATTCTCATTCCGGAAATTCTCTCCCGGGTTGGCAAGTATCTGCCCCGTGCCGTGGCCGACGGCAGCGATATAGAAGCCAGATCCGAAATGGCGCTTGCCAGCGCCCTGGCAGGCTTCTGCCTGACCATGAGCAGCCTGACCCTTCAGCATGCCCTGGAGCATTCTCTGTCCGGCGTGTATCATAACCTGGTGCACGGCTGCGGCCTGGCCCTGCTGAGCCGGGCTTACCTTGCCAACTGCGCCAAAAAGGAGGTCTACCGGCCTCGAATGGCAAAAATGGCGGACGCTCTGCTGGGCACCACCGGTTCCCAGGCCGAGGGTCTTGTCCGGGCTACGGAGGAACTGAAGCAAGCGTGCGGTATGGGCGATCTGAAAATGGCGGATTTCGGCGTAAAAGTGGAGGACTTCCCCAAAATCATTGCCGGAAGCCACACGCGCCACTATGACAACGAACGGCTGCCGATTACCGATGGGGAAGTGGAGCGGATTCTCTATGACGCCATGGGATAAGGCCGAGAACCGGCGGAAGGCCTGGGTGGTGCTTCTGGGCTGCTGCCTCATGCAGGGAGGAAGCCTGGGACTGGTTCAGAACAGCATGGGCGTCTTTTTCAGTGCCGTCAGCCGGGATCTGGGCTTTTCCCTGGGAGGCATTTCCCTGTACCGAACCATCAGCGGACTGTCCTCCTGCCTGCTGCTGCCCTTTGTGGGCAGAATCCTCTATTGCCTGGATACCCGGGTAAGCCTCACTGCCAGTTCCGTGGTTTATGCGGGCATTACCCTCCTTATGGCCGGTTTCACCCAGCTCTGGCAGTGGTATGCGGCTTCCTTCTTCCTGGGACTGGCGGGGGCTATGCTCTTGAGCTCCGCGGCTCCCATCATTCTGGAAAACTGGTATCCAAAGAGCCTGGGTCTTGCCGTAGGCCTTTCCGCCTCCTTTTCCGGCTTCATGGGGATTCTGGGCAATATGGGAGCCGGGTGGATCACAGAACGCTGGGGCTGGCGGCGCGCTTACCTTCTGGTGGGTCTGATGAGCATGGTCATGCTTGTGACCGCCTCCCTGTTTCTGATTCGCCTGAGCCCGGAAAAACAAAAGGCTCCGGGCAGTCAAAGGGGGCTTCCGCAATCCCGTCTTTCCGTCAGAGCCTGGGTTCCTGCCGGACTTGTCACGCTGATGTCCATCGCCATTACCTTCTGCGTAGGCTTTTCTCCGGAGATTGTGGCCTTCTGTCAGGCTTCCGGCCGAACCGTTGCCTTTGGCACCAGCATGGTGTCGCTGACCATGCTGACCAATGCCTTGGGCAAGCTTTTGCTGGGTCGACTCCATGACCGCTTCGGCTTGCGGGTTTGCTGCCTCACTGGCAGCCTCATTGCGGCGGCGTCCTTCGTTCTGCTGCTACTGCCGCAGACACTGCCCGTGGTGGCAGGTGCCGTGCTTTACGGCATCGGCATGGCAACCTCCGTGGTGACACCGCCTTTGCTGATTCGAGCCTGCTATGGTCCTCGGGATTATCCCAGGGTCTATTCCGTGGTGCTCATGCTTTTTACGCTGGGTTCCGCCTTCGGCCCCAGCGCCATCGGCGCTATCTACGATGCCAGCGGTTCCTTCCGAGGCGGGGTGCTGCTGTGTATGGTCTGCGCCTTGGGCTATCTTGCCATCGGGGGAATCCTTGCCCTTTGGTGTCGGCGAGAGTCCGCAAATTCCCGGAAAAAGACGGTTATCGGACAGCCTGTCCAGCAATAAAATAAGGCAAATATGAAAAAACGGCCTATGGGCGTCCAACGACTGCCCATAGGCCATTTTTCGTATTGTATTAAAGGATTGCAGGGTTACTTGCGCAGCTGGGGCAGGGAAGCGGCGGCCACGGACTGACCCACCCGGCGGGTCTTCTCGTCGGGGAGCATGACCTGACACTTCTTTGCCAGCTCCGGGTATTCCTCGGCCAGAACGGCGTTGCAGGTGTCGAGAATGATGTCGCCGCCCTTGCCGGACATGACCCGACCCATGAGCATCAGGTGCTCGATGTTGTAGAAGTGGGAGTAGAGCACCACGGTGTAGGCAAGATACACGCCGATGTCGTGGAAGACATCCGCGGCTCTGGGGTCGCCCTCCGCCATGTGCTTCTGAACCACCTTCAGCTTTTCGGCAGGGGACAGAGCGGGATCCAGCTCGATGCCGTTTCTGGGGGCTAGCTTGATGACCGCATCCTGGGAGAAGTACTTGCAGCCTACGCCGAAGTCCGTGGACCACTCGTCCTGCATGGCATCCTCGTTCAGGTCAACGGGGGCAAAGGCCAGCTCGCTGATCCAGCCCAGCACGTTTTTGTCGGCATCCACATAGCCAACGGCCTCGCTGGTACCCATGGCAAGACCCATGATGTTGCCCTCGCCCAGACCCATGGCACCGGCCAGAGCGGACACGTCTCCGTCGTTGGCCACCACAATGGGCACGTCACCGATGGCGGCAGCCGCACGGTCGTAGCAGGTCTTCACTTCATCCCAACGCTCCCGGGGCACCTTATAGAAGATGGAGGAGATCATGGGGGCGTTGCCGATGAAGGTACCGGCGGAGGACACACCGATGGCGTCCACCCGGGGCATTTTGGAGGCGGCGGTGCGGAAGGCGGTGAGAATTTCGTTGTACTGATAGTTGGGGTCGGGATTCAGCTTGGGGAACCAGACCACCTCTTCCGAGTAGACACACTCCCCATCGATGACCGCAGAGACCTTCCGGTCAGAGCCGCCGGCATCGAAGCCGATCCGGCAGCCGTCCATGTGACCGCCCAGAGGCTGGGGGTTTTCATTGGCGGCGGGGCAGCTTTCCAGAGGCAAATCCCGGATTTCCAGATCCACCTCGTAAAGCTTGTGGAAGAAGTCAAAGTCAAAGGCGCGCTTGCCGGTGGGAGAGTAGTCCCGGATCATCTGCTGGGCGATATTGGACGCACCGCAGATGGATACCCGGAAGCCGCCGATGGACCACAGGAGGAACTTGACCATCCGCTCCACATAGCGGTAATCGGCCTGCGCCATGTCCGGCGTTCCATGGATAAAGGTGTGGCGGACGGAAATCTGCCCCTTGTCCCGCTCTACGGCGATGGCGATGGGCTTCTTTGCATTTTTCAGGTATGCGTCCATCCAGACGCCGAAGGGGATAAAACCGGGATCCAGCTTGGGCGTGTACTTGGTATTGTACTCAATTCCTAAATAGCGCATGGGATATCCTCCTCAATTTATTCTTTCTGACCATATTATAAGCGAGGCTTTCCAAGATGGCAATAGCATTATCAATTGTGTTTTGTCATAATTGATGATTTGCGGGCACGCTTTGCACTTCTTGAGTAGATGACTGCCGTTGCTTGTGAGCCAAGCCCTTCGGAGGCAATGCCGAAAAGCTAGCCCATTGAGAATCCCCGGCTGCACCGCCGGAAGCACACAGAGGTGTTTCGGATTGCTATTCACAAGACAGAAAAAATACGCTGCGTGAAGAAGTTCACACAGCGCATTTTCGGAAACCCGATATCAGGACAGCAGCAGCTTATCGTCTGCCTCGTCGGAGCCGGAGGCCTGGCTGAACAGGTTCAGCAGCTGCTCCACGGTCAGATGTTTCTTCTCCTCGCCGGACACATCTACCACAATGTGACCGTCGTACATCATCACCAGCCGGTTGCCGTAGGCAATGGCGTCACGCATGTTGTGGGTGATCATCATGGTGGTCAGGTGATCCTTCTCCACAATTCGCTGGGTGGCTTCCAGCACCTTGGCGGCGGTTTTGGGATCGAGAGCCGCGGTGTGCTCGTCCAGCAGCAGCAGGTCGGGCTTTTTCAGGGTGGCCATCAAAAGGGTCAGAGCCTGACGCTGACCGCCGGACAGAAGGCCCACCTTGGCAGTGAGCCGGCTTTCCAGACCCAGATCCAGAATTTTCAGCTGCTCCACATAGGCTTCCCGCTCGGCACGGGTGATACCTGCCCGGAGGGTTCGGGGCATTCCCCGGCGGGCGGCCAGAGCCAGATTCTCCTCGATCTGCATGGTGGCGGCGGTACCCATCATGGGATCCTGGAAGACCCGGCCGATGAACTGAGCCCGCTTGTATTCGGGCAGGTTGGTCACGTTGTTGCCGCCAATGGTGATGGTTCCGGAATCCACCCCCCAGACGCCTGCCACGGCGTTGAGCATGGTGGACTTGCCCGCGCCGTTGCCGCCGATGACGGTGACGAAATCCCCTTCGGCAAGATGGAGATTCAGCCCCCGCAGGGCAACCTTTTCATTGACGGTTCCGGGGTTGAAGGTTTTGCATACATTTTCGATTTTCAGCATAACTGCGTCCTCCTTACTTGGATGCCTTGGCAGGCTTCAGCTGGCTCTTCCAATAGGGAACCGCCAGGAAGAAGGCCACGATCAGAGCGGAAATCAGCTTCAGATAGTTGGAGTCAATCTTCAGCAGGCTGATGACCGCCTGAATGACGATATAGTAGATGATAGCGCCCAGGCTCACGGACAGCAGCTTCAGGGCGAAATTCCGGAACAGGCGGCTGAAGGCCACCTCGCCGATGATGACGGAGGCCAGGCCGATGACGATGGCACCACGACCCATGTTGATCTCCGCATAGGACTGGTACTGGCACAGCAGAGCACCGGCGAAGGCCACCAGGCCGTTGGACAGAGCCAGACCCAGCACCTTGTTCACATTGGTGTTGATGCCCTGAGCCCGGGCCATGTGCTCATTGGCACCGGTTGCCCGGATGGAAGCACCCCGCTCGGTGCCGAAGAACCAGTACAGGACGGCGATGACCACCACGGTGACAATGCCCACTACGAAAATGGGGTGATAGTAGAAGGGACGGGTGCCCTTGTTGACCTCCTGAAGGTAGCGCAGGGACACCAGCAGTTTATAGTTGTTCACGTTCAGAGCGGTGTTTGCCTTCATGCCCATGGTGGCAAGGTTCACAGACCACAGCCCCAGCTGGGTGAGAATACCGGCAAGGATGGCGGGAATGCCGCACTTGGTGTGGAAAAAGCCGGTGACCAGACCTGTCAGGCAGCCGGCCAGGAAGGCGCAGAGCATGGCAATCCACACGCTGTTGCCGTTTACAATCATCATAACGCAGACCACACCGCCGGTGCAGAAGGAGCCGTCCACGGTCAGGTCAGCCAGGTCAAGAATCCGATAGGTGATGTAAAGACCGATGGCCATAATGCCCCAGATCAGACCCTGGGACACGGCACCGGGCAGTGCGTTGAGAAAACTCGTCATTGGTGATTCCTCCGATTTGTGATAGTTTCATACTATTTCCTGATTAAAATCTTAATTTTAATCAGGAAGGCATCGCCTGA
>UQXG01000118.1 GCA_900544945.1 uncultured Eubacteriales bacterium
CCGTGAAACGGCAGAATAAAATGATGAAATCATTTTATTAAGAAATAGTATTATCAGGCAGCTTCCCAGCCGTTCTCCCAGTCGGGGGAGGTGGACTCGGTGGGTGCTTCGGTTGGCGCTTCCGTGGTTTCCGTGGTGGCCTCCGTGGTTTCCTCGGTGGTTTCCTCCGGCGGGATGTCCACGATCTGGGCAATCTGGCGGCTCAGAGCCGCGTAGGTGGTGGTAGCCACATAGTCCGAGCCGATGCGGGCGTTGGTGGTGCGGTTGTAGCGGACGGTGTAGCTCTTAGTCTGGTAGCCGTCCCGGCCTTCCCGGATCACATCGCCCTGCTCGTGGCCTTCCTCGTGACCGTAGGGGAACTTCACGAACTCGTTTTCCGCCTTGATGGTCTGAGTGATCTCGGAGCCCAGCATCCGATAATAATCCCGATCCTCGGTGCCGGAAATGCTGATGCGCACATAGCCGCCGGAATACTGGGCGTTGATGCGAACGGGGTACTTGAGGTTATTCTGCAATCTCAGACCGGTGTCCGCGTCCAGGCCGCTGCCGATGTAGCTGGGCATCTGGGCAAGGCCGGAACGGGAGGTGACGGTCAGATCGGACAGAAGTGCCGCGCAGTACAGGGTAGAGCTGACCTGAGCCAGACCGCCGCCCTGGGTGTCGTCCAGACCCGTGTCCTCGGGTGCGGACTTGTAGCCGGAGCCGACCACGGCGGAGAAGGACAGGCTCTCTCCCGGATTCAGCACCCGGCCGTCCAGTGCCTGACAGGCCTGACGAAGGTTGTAGTTGCGGTTATCGTTGCCGTCCCCCCGGGTCTGGTATTCTCCCAGGGTGTCCTTGAAGAAGGAATCCGCCCCCAGCAGATCCGGCTCGATGTATTCCATGGGAATCCGGATCTCGTCTCCGTCCTTGGCATCGGCCAGCAGCTTTTTGGCTTTCTCCAGGTCGAAGCCATAGCCGTAGGAACCGGCAACGGCGGTTCCGGAGACATTCACGGAAGCGTTCACCGGGGCAATATAAAATTCCTTATAGACCTTTTCCAGATCGATGGGATCCGGCTCCCGGAGAATCTCCACATTCTCCACGGTGACCTGGAACTGCCGCTGGCTGTAGGCATCCAGCACCAGGTTGTAGACCTCGTCCGGGTCAAAGCCCACGCCGGGCTTGCCCAGCTGGATGACCAGGGTCTGGCAGGGGGCGTTCTTGTCGAATTTGTCCGCGGACAGCTCCGGCTGAGTGCCCTCCAGACCGTAGGTGGTCTGCGCCAGGGTGCTTCCGGCATTGCCGGACTTTTCGGAAAGGAATTTCTTGATATTATCGGTTTTCAGGTTCAGGTGGGGGAGCAGGCTGATGTAGTGAGGCTCGGTTTTGGAGGCCTTGTAAATGGCGTCCCGCTCGGCCTGAGTGCCTGCCCGTCCGTACTGATAGGCCTCTTCCACAGCGGTGGCCACGTTCAGGGAAGCGCCGGAGTCCTTGGGGGACAGCAGCAGCTCGGTGCCCGCCAGGTCGATGACCATGTTCTGGGTTTCATAGCTGTCGCCTACGGCCTCGCTCAGGGCTTCCATGGCTTCCTTTTGCGTCATGCCGCCTACATTTACGTCGCCGATGTAGACGTTGTTCAGAATCTTGCCATGATAGGGATCCCCCGCGCTGCGGACGAACAGCAGAATCACGAACACAATGAGCATGACGGCCAGGGCGCACAGAGCGGCCAGCACCAGCTTCTTGTTCTGCTCGTAGAATTCCAGCACCTCGGCCATCCACTGGGGACGGTCGCCGGAGGCCTTGGGGACTTCCTCCGGGGTATCCGGCAGCACCTCGTCCTGCTCCGGCTCCAGAATGTGCCGACGGTGGGAAACCGGCTTGCCGGTGATTTTCCGGAAGGCGTCCTCGATCTGCCAATCTTCGGCGGCAGGATCAGCGGGCGGCTCCGGCTGAGCCGTGGCGGCAGGCTTTTTCGGTACCCGGTTGGGCACCGGGTCGGCCTTGGGTGCTTCCTCGGTCAGATTGTCGAAATCCAGATTCAGCTCATCTTCCGCCGGGAAGGCCTCCTGGGCGATATCCTCGGCGGGGAAAGCCTCCTCAGCGGGAAAAGCGTCCTCGGCGGGGAGGGCATCCCCATCCAGGGGCAGCTCCCGGGCGGTACGTTCGGCCCGGGGCTTCTTGCCAGACTTCCGGGTCAGATCCCGGTAGGCCTTTTCAATCTCCCGTTCCTCCTCCCGATGGGGTCGGGGGCTGGAAAATTTTCCTTGTGACATAATAGATTCCTCCTCTTTGAGGGATAATTTGCAATATTATAGCATATTTCCGGAGAAATGCAACGCTCATCATAATTATTTAACATTTGATCCGGCGTTTCTTAAGGAAGCTCTGATGAAATCGGCAAGAGCTGGCAGCGAGAGATTTTGTTCTCAGGCAAGGTTTGGAAAAGGTCGGAATACTTTGTGTACCCGCAAGGGGTATGCCGCATCCGTAAGCCAGCTTCGCTGGCAACGGCTGCGCTATATTTCCCATTTTTCAAACCGCAGACTGGGGGCAAAAGATCCGCTATCCAGCCGCAGACGATTTATTCAGAGTTTCCTTATGAATGACAGAAGCCCCGGTAGCGGTCGATGAAGACCTTGCTCTGCTTCAGGCTGTCCACCCCGGCGGCCAGCTTCAGCCGCAGGGTAGGCTCCTTGGCGGCGGCCAGGAAGGTCACCCGGCTGCTGTAATCCGGGTCGGCGCACAGGGCGCTGACCGCCTCGAAGTTCAGGCTGGTCAGAGTGAAGAGTACGTCGCCGGCCTTCTGCTTAATGTCCTTGATGCTGACCTCCTTGGCCTTGGCTCGAAGCAGGGCAATGTCGATGAGGTTGAGAACCCCTCTCGGCGGCTCGCCGTACCGATCCACAATTTCGTCCAGCAGATCGTCCGCGTCCTCCTGGTTGCGGATGGCGGCCATCCGCCGGTACAGATCCATCCGTTCCTCGCCCCGGGACACATAATTCTTGTCCACGTTGGCGGTGACGTTCAGGTCGGCGGTGCATTCCGGCGCCTTGGGAGCGGCACCCTGCTCTTCGAGAACCGCCTCATCCAGCAGCTTCAGATACATGTCATAGCCCACGCTCATCATGTGGCCGGACTGCTCGGAGCCCAGCAGATTGCCGGCACCCCGGATTTCCAGATCCCGCATGGCGATCTTGAAGCCGGAGCCGAACTCGGCGAAATCCCGGATGGCACTCAGCCGCTTTTCCGCAATTTCCGTCAGATTCTTGTCCGGGCGGTAGGTGAAGTAGGCGTAGGCGTGACGGGTGGAGCGGCCAACCCGTCCCCGCAGCTGATGAAGCTGGCTCAGGCCAAACCGGTCGGCGTTTTCAATAATCAGGGTGTTGGCGTTGGGAATGTCCAGGCCGGTCTCGATGATGGTGGTGCACACCAGCACCTGAATGTCCCCGTCGGTCATGGCCTGCATCACGTCACCCAAAGCGTCCTCACCCATCTGGCCGTGGGCCACGCCGATACGAAGACCTGGAATCCGCCGCTGGAGGGCGCTTGCGCATTGATCGATGGTTTCCGTCCGGTTATGGAGGTAATAGACCTGACCGCCCCGCTCCACCTCCCGGCGGATGGCATCGTCAATGACGGCGTTGTTGTGCTCCAGGACGAAGGTCTGCACCGGGTACCGGTCTGCGGGGGGTTCCTCAATGGTGGACATATCCCGAATGCCGGACAGAGCCATATTCAGGGTTCTGGGAATGGGGGTGGCGGACAGGGTCAGCACATCCACCCCCTTGGACATTTCCTTCAGACGCTCCTTGTGGGTCACGCCGAATCGCTGCTCCTCGTCAATGACCAGCAGCCCCAAGTCCTTGAACTGGACGCTTTTTTGCAGCAGCTTGTGGGTGCCGATGATCAGATCCACAGAGCCCGCCGCCAGATTGCGCAGGGTTTGCTGCTGCTGTTTGGGGGTGCGGAACCGGCTGAGCACGTCAATGTTCACCGGGAAGCCCCGGAACCGGGCTACAGCGGTGGTGTAGTGCTGCTGGGCAAGCACCGTGGTGGGCACGAGAATGGCCACCTGCTTGCCGTCCATCACGGCTTTCATCACCGCCCGCAGAGCCACCTCCGTTTTGCCGAAGCCCACGTCGCCGCAGAGCAGCCGATCCATGGGAGTGGGGGACTCCATATCCCGCTTGATGTCTGCGATACAGCGCAGCTGGTCGTCGGTTTCCGGGTAGGGGAAGTTGTCCTCAAATTCCTTCTGCCAGGGGGAGTCGGCGGCGAAGGCGAAGCCCGGCTGACGCTTCCGGGCGGCGTAGAGCTGAATCAGTTCCCCGGCCATATCCTTGGCGGCCTTCCGAGCCTTGGCCTTGGTCTTCTGCCAGGCATCGGAGCCGATCTTATTTAGCCGGACATTGCTGTCCTCGCTGCCGCCGCCGATGTATTTGCTCACCAGATCCAGCTGGGTGGCGGGGACAAACAGGGTGTCGCTGCCCTGGTAGGCGATTTTGATATAGTCCTTCACCGCATTGTCTACTTTGATCTGCTCCATGGCCACGAACCGGCCGATGCCGTAGTTTTCGTGAACCACCAGATCGCCGGGGGTCAGATCGGTGAAGGCGCTGAGCTTCTGCCGGTTGGTGGAGCCGGTTTTCTTCCTGGGAGCGGCCTTTTTCTTGACTTCCCCACGGGAGAGCAGCTGGCCTTCGGTGAGAATGGCCAGATGGCTCAGGGGATACTCCATGCCATAGGGCAGACTGCCGTCGGTGAGCAGAATCTGTCCGGGACTCGGCAGGGTGGTCAGGGGAATGCAGATAAAAGAGGACAAATTTTTGCCCCGGAGCATTTCCTGCAAAAGCTCCGCCCGCCGCCGGGTGCCGCAGAGCACCAGAGAACCGAATTCCTGCTTCTGGTAGTGCTGCAAATCCGAGGCGGCGGTGTCCAGATTGCCGCCGTAGCCCGGCAGCTGCTTGGCGGTCATGGGATACAGCTGCTTGGGCGGGCAATCCTCAGGATAGGAGGCTCCGCCGAAGGTATCGAAGAACAGCACCGTCTTGTTTTTCAGCCCGGCGCAGAAATCCTCCCACTGGCACACATAGTCGCAAAGCTCCCCGGCCACCAGACCGGCTTGCAGGAGGCTGTCCAGCTGCATCCCCATCTCGTCACTGCGGCTTCGGGCGGCACGGTGCAGGCTCGATTGGTCACAGAGCACCACCAGGGCATCTTCCGGAATGTAGTCGGCTGCGGTGGCCATTTCCGGATAAATCAGAGCCATATACCGGTCGGAAGCCGGATTGTGCAGGCTATTTTCGTATTTCTCTAAGTCCCGGCTGAGAGTGGTGACGAGAAGCTCGTTGACGTTTTTTCGCCGTTTCTGCCGGGCGATCAGATTTGTCAGGTCGTGGCATAGGCCGCCCAGCCCTCTGGGGTGGAGCCCGGGTTGGGTCTCGCCTACGGGCAGGACGGTGACGCATTCCGTGTTCTCGTTCCGCCGCTGGGTCTGGGGGTCAAAATAGCCCATGGTATCCAGCTCATCGCCGAAGAACTCCGCCCGGATGGGCTGGTCATTTGCCGGGGAGAAGATGTCCAGGATTCCGCCCCGGAGGGCGAACTGTCCCGGCCCTTCCACCATGCCGCAGCGGCTGTAGCCCGCGGCCACCAGCCGGGCGGTCAAATCGTCCATGGAATATTCCTTGCCAATTTCCAGCCGGAAGGAAGCTTCCTTCAGGATTGCCGGAGGCATGGTGCGAAGGCTCATAGACTCCCAGCTCATAATCTGAATGGGGGTGCGCCCCTGACACAGATCATAGAGCTGACGAAGCCGCTTCTGCTCCCAGGAACGGGACACCACGGCGGCATCGTAGAGGGTCAGTTCCCGGCCGGGCAGAATCGGCACATCCGCTTCCAGAAAGCTCTTCAGCTCTTCCTGAAGCCGCCGGGCGGCAATGTCGTCCTGACACAGGAGCACCATGGGTCTCCCCAGCTCCCGGCAGAGCCCGGCTAAGATATGGCTCCGGTTAATTTGGCCGATGCCGGTGATGGCAATGTTTTCTCCCTGCCGGAGGCTTTCCAGAGCCCCGGTGTATTCGGGCATTTTTTTCAGCAGGGAAAACAGCTGTTCGATCATTTCTTCACCTCATTTTTCGGAACGCGGCAACGCGGAAAGAGAAGTTTCTTCTCTTTCCGTGAGTTTGAAAAATACAAATTCCAGAGAATTACAAAGACTGGAATCTATGCGATTTTTTACGATAAAAGTGTAGGGGCGGCCAATGGCCGCCCGAAAAAGAGCGGTTTTGCGCATAACAAATGACAGAATTCTCGGGCGGCCAATGGCCGCCCCTACATTCCATTTCGGGGAAATGAATTCATTTATGGGGTCAGGGATGGGAACCGTTAAACCGATTGGCCGCTTCCGGTACCCCCTTGTCGATGACGGCAAGTGCCGCCTGACCGGCGTTTTCCAGAGACACGGCCATAGCCTTTTCGTCCAGGGCAGAGAAGCTGCCCAGCACCCAATCCGCCAGGTCGTAGTCCGGGTTGGGCTTGGCGCCAACGCCGATTTTCACCCGGGGGAAGTCCTGGCTGCCCAACTCCTGGATGATGGATTTGATGCCGTTGTGTCCTCCGGCAGAACCCTCTGCCCGAACCCGCAGCCGTCCGGGAGCCAGGGAGATATCGTCAAACAGGACGATAATTCGCTGGGGCGGAATCTTAAAGAAGGCGGACAGCTGCACTACGGACTTACCGGACAGATTCATATAGGTCTGGGGCTTGAGAAGGTACAGCTTGATGCCATTGTAGGTTGTCTGAGTGTAAAGCCCCTGGAACTTCAGCTTATCCACCTTGACGTTCAGTTTTCCAGCCAGAATGTCCAGGGCCCGGAAGCCGCAGTTGTGCCGGGAACGTTCATATTCCTTACCGGGATTGCCAAGGCCAACGATGAGCCAGGCATCCTGGGGTGTGCTCTTGAACATAGTCTATGCTCCT
>UQXG01000119.1 GCA_900544945.1 uncultured Eubacteriales bacterium
TCCTCTTCATTTGTCAACGGCTAAAGCCCACTTTTTCCAAAACCTGCCGCTTTTCGGAATTATGTCTCTTTTTCCAGGAAAATCCGGCCGGTTTCCTGCCATTATCCACAAAGGCTATCTTCCTCGGCAATTCCTGGTTTTTCCCGGAAGGATAGGTGTCCGCTCTGAGCAGAAGTACATTTTTCCGATAAGGCCTTCGGTTATTTGATTCTTCTCCCGGCGGATTTCTCCCGGAAGATTTTGTCTGAATTATTATTCAGTATACCCTTATAAAAATAACCCCACAGGTTTCCCTGTGGGGTTATCGGCTTTGGCCTTACAGCAGGTCGTCGGTGCTGACCCAGCCCAGGTCGGTTCTAACCATCTTGCCCACCTGCTCGTAGATGTCCACAACGGACATTCTGGCGTAGGTTCCGGCAGTGGCGGTCTTGTTGACGTCGGTGTAAACCACGGTGTTGTCGTTGTAGACCACACGGGCGTCCACGGCGCCGTTGTTGCCGGCAGGATCCAGATCCACATAGTACAGGTAGATCCAGCCTGCGTCGCAGCGACCCCAGGCCATGTTTTCGGCGATGGTGGTCTCGTAGATGACCAGAGCCGCGCCGTTCTTCAGCTTGGTGGTGACGCTTGCGGAGGTAGAGGCGGAAGCACGGACATTGACGGTGTTGGCGTTGATGACCTTGCCCTTGTACTTGTAGCCGGTGGTGGTGAAGCCGCCGGTACCGGTGTTGCCGGTATTGCCGATGCTGGGAGTAGAGGGAGTGGTGGGGGTGGAGGCCTCAGGCTTCTTCTCCTCCACATAGTACTTGCCCTCGGACATGTAGTCCAGACGGATCCAGCCGGTACCCTCATCGGTCTCAATCCGACCCCAGACCTTGTCCTTCTCGATGTTCAGAGCGGTAACGCTGACCTGGTCGCCCTTCTTCAGAGCATCAATAACCTCGGCATCCTGAGAGCCGCTCTTGCGAACCTTCAGGGTATCCGCGCCGGTAAGGGTATGCACCTTCTCGTCCAGAGCAGTCAGCTGGATGTTGGACTCGGGGTCGATGATCCAGCCGTCGTTGGTACGGGCCCAGTAGGTGACGGAGGTAATGGTGGTGTAGGTCTTATCGCCGCCGAAGCTGTCCTCGTCGGACTTGATGGTGCGGGTCACTTCAGCCAGCTCGTGGATGGTGACGGCCGCGCCGTTGGATAGAGTGCGGACGGTGTTCTCGGCGATGGCATCCACCTCGGAGGGATCGTAGTTGATGGGCTCCTTGAAGACGGTCACGCCGTCGGTGTTGATGATCTTGCCGGTGTAGACAGCGGTGGTGGTGGTCTTGTCCACCTTATCCAGGTTGTCTACAGCGGTGCCCTTGGAAGGATCGGCAGTGGTGGTAGAGGAAGCGGGGTTGTAGGAAACCATGGTGATGTAGTCCATGCAGACCCAGCCCTTGTCGGTGCGGCCCCACTTGCCGCCGTTGGCCAGCTCCAGAATCTGGACGGTGGTGCCGGGCAGCAGCTTGCCGACCGCGGCGTAGCCGGTGCCCGCGCCCTGGCGGACGTTCACGCCGGAGTAGGTATTGGCAACCACGCCGGTGCCGGTGCCGTCGGTGGTGACGGTGTTGCCCTTGCTGTCAGTGGTGGTCTTGTTGCCGCCGACGGTGCCTTCCTTGACCTCCAGATACTTGGCGGAGACCCAGCCATCGCCGTTATAATCGTAGGTGCCGTTCTGGTTGGTATCCAGCTTATACCAGGACTTATCCTTCTTGGCCTCCCAGACCCGGACGGTGGTGCCCCGGTTCAGGGAGCCGATGACCGCGCCGTACAGAGCGCCGGTTTTCCGAACCTTGACGGTGTCCGTGTTGATGACGGTGGCGATCAGGCCGGTGTCATGGTCGTCACTGTCCTTGGTGTCCTCTTCAATCTTGATCTCGTTGGTACGCTTGACATACTTGCTGGCCAGGTTGATCCAGCCGGTCTTGTTGCCCACGTTATCGGACGCGATGGCCTTCTTCACGGTCATCTTGCCCCAGATGTTCTCGCCCACCAGGCGAACCTTGCTGACCTCCACTTCCACGCCCTTGCTCAGGGTGAAAGCCAGCTCCGCGCCGTCGCCGGCATTCTTACGGACATTGGTGGTATCGCTGACCACGGTGTACATCACGGGATCCAGATTCACATGGAAGCCGTTGTCGTCGCCCACGGCGTCGCCGGTCATGGCGATGGCAATCCAGCCGCTTCTGACGGCGGTGGTAGCCTTGCCGTTCTTGTCCTTCTCGGGGTTCTTCCAGGTGATCTTGGCCCAGGTAGCCTTCTGGGCACCGTAGGAGCCAACGGACAGGCTGCTGATGGTGATATTGGTATCCTTGGGAACGTAGTCGTAAATATTGCCCTGGGCATCCTTATGGGCGACCTTGGCGGAGGCGTCGCCGGGGGCGGTATAGACGGTCACGTCGGCGTTGACGGAGCCGGTGAAGGCGTAGGCGCTGGCACCGGTATCGGTGATGGTCTTGCCGGAGACTTCCTTCAGTGTGGTGTAGGTCAGGCAGATCCAGCCCTTATCGCACTTGCCCCAACGGTGGCCGTTGACGGTCTTGATCTCGTAGATATCCACGGTGGCGCTCTTGGCCAGCGCACCCACGATCTTACCGTCGGTGCCCGCGCTGTCACGGACGTTCAGATAGCCGTTGTAGGAGACGGTAGCGGTGGCAATCACGCTGCCGGCAACGGCATCGGCCTTGGGGGTAGTGATCTTCACCCAGCCGCCTACGGAATCCACATAGCCCCAGCGGGTGCCGTTCGCGTCCAGGCAGTCCTTGGTGATCTCCACATCGCCGCTGACCTTGACGGTCTTGCCGTTCGCGTCCTTCAGCTCGGTGGGCTTGACCTCAGCGGCAATGTAGACCGTGGTGGAGGCCAGCTTCTTGACGGACAGCGTATACTTGGCATCCTCACCGGTGTTGCCGGCCACCTGCCAGTGGGCGTACAGGGTCTTGCCCGCGCAGTCGGCGTTCAGCTTGGGCATCCACTCGCCGCCGGTGGGATCGGTGTACCAGCCCAGAAGCTTGTTGCTGCCGTTGGTGGCGCTGATGTGATCGGCGGAGGCGGAGGCGTCAAAGCTCATGGTATAGGTCTCACCATTGCCCTGGGCAATCTTGCCGCCGTTGGCATCATAGGTGACCTTGGCAAAATTAGAGGGGATGGTATTGGAGTACTTGCCGTTGCAGTACATATTCACTTCCACCTGATGGCGGTTGTACTGCTTGTCGTTCAGGCTCTTCATGACGTTCAGCATCTCGTTGACGCCGGCCTTGCTCACGATGGCGGTCTTCAGCGCGCCGGTGCCGGACATCCAGGAGGTGCCGTAGCCATGGCTGAACACCACCAGAGCGTCATGCTGACTCTGGGTCAGAGACAGCTTATTGTCAGAAGCAAAGCTGTTGACCTTCTTGTCCAGCTCGGCAAGATATGTACGCAGAGCGGCATCGGCCTTCTTCTCGGTGATGGTGTGCTTGTTCTCACTGGCCTTGGGCACACCGTAGGAGTCGAAGTGATGCTTCTCCTGGCATACCGTGCCGTAGCCCACACGGTACTCGGAGCCCGCCACATAGTAGCACTCCTTCTTAAAGGTTGTTAACTGCTTCAGAACCGTAATCGCCGCTTCGCTGATCTTCTGATCGGCAGCCATGGTGGTGACAGGCACCAGGCTGACCAGCAGAACGAGAGCCAGCAATGCGCATGCAAATCTCTTCTTCATAAGCTCTTACTCCTTTGTTTCTTATGTAAGTAACGGTATTATAACAGACCTGTTTACAAATTGCAATACCTTTTTTGAAAATAATTACATTTTTGTTACTATCTTTTTCTTCCCTCGGATATCCCTTCCATGATAGCAGAAGGAAACGTCGAATTTTGTCATTTTTTCCCAGAAAGAATGAAAAATCCGGATATCAGGCTGTAACTTCTTTCCCTTTTCCCCGGAAGCGTACCATTGACAATCGGAAAAGCCCCTGATATACTCAGGGAAAGGAAACTTTGGAGGACACTATATGAACAATATGCGTGCGCTCATCGGCATGAGCGGCGGCGTGGACAGCTCGGTAGCTGCCCTTCTGATGAAGCAAGCGGGCTACGAGTGCATCGGCGCCACCATGCGCCTGTACGAAAACCCCACGGAAGTAAGCACCTGCTGCTCCCTGGAGGATGTGGAGGACGCCCGGGCGGTAGCCACGAAGCTCGGCATCCGGCACTACGCCTTTAATTTCACCGAGGATTTCGACCGGCAGGTCATGCGCAAATTCGCCGACAGCTACGAACAGGGTCTGACCCCCAATCCCTGCATTGACTGCAACCGGTATCTGAAATTTGACCGGCTGCTCCGCCGGGCTCTGGAGCTGGGCTGCGATTGGGTGGTCTCCGGCCACTATGCCCGGATCCGGCAGGAAAAGGGGCGCTACCTATTATATAAGGCGGCGGATGTGACCAAAGATCAGACCTATTTTCTGGCCTGCCTGAATCAGCAGCAGCTATCGCACATTCAGTTCCCCCTGGGAGAGCTGACAAAGACTCAGGTTCGGGAAATCGCCGCGGAAAACGGCTTTATTAACGCCCGGAAGCGGGATAGTCAGGACATCTGCTTTGTCCCCGGCGGGGATTACGGGGAATTTTTGCAGCGGTACACCGGAAAAGTCTACCCCCAGGGAGATTTCCTGGATTTACAGGGCAATGTGGTAGGCCGTCACCGGGGCGCTGTCTGCTACACGAAGGGTCAGCGGAAGCACCTGGGGCTTGCCTTGGGCGCGCCGGTGTATGTGTGCGGCAAGGATATGGCTCAAAATACCGTTACCGTCGGCCCCAACGAAGCTCTCTTCTCCCCTGCTCTTCGGGCAAACGACTGGTGCTGGTATCCCTTTGAAACCCTGGAAAAGCCCCAAAAAGTCACGGTCAAAACCCGGCACAGTCAGTTTGAGCAGCCGGGCACGGTTTATCCGGAGGAAAACGGCTTTGCCCGGGTGGAATTTGACGACCCCCAGCGAGCCGTCACCCCCGGCCAGGCAGTGGTGCTCTACGACGGCGACATGGTAGTCGGCGGCGGCACCATTACCGAGGCATTGTGACCTGCTAAAATACGGAAAACTATCGAAAAATCCTGTAGGGGCGGCCATTGGCCGCCCGCTTACTTTGAAAAATTTCCGTAAAAGAATGGGCGGCCATTGGCCGCCCCTACATTCCTGAATGAAGAATTTCCAAAAGCAGTGGGGCCGCAATTCCGTTTTGCGGCTCCGCTGTTCTTCATTCCTCCCGGGCCCAGCCCAGGGCGCATTTCACCGCCCGGTTCCAGCCCCGCAGACGCCCTTCACGCTCCGCCGGGTCAATGGCCGGGACGAAGGTGCGCTCGATGGCCCAGTTTTTCCGCACATCCTCCCGGCTTTTCCAGTAGCCCACGGCAAGACCCGCTAAATATGCCGCCCCCATGGCGGTAGTCTCCACGCACTTGGGACGGAGCACCGGGCCGTCAATGAGATCCGCCTGGGTCTGCATCAGATAGTTGTTGGCGGAGGCACCGCCGTCTGCCTTCAGTGCCGTCAGCCGGATGCCGGAATCTGCCTCCATAGCCCGGAGCACATCCCGGGTCTGATAGCACAGGCTGTCCAGGGTAGCCCGGATGATGTGATACCGATTCACCCCCCGGGTCAATCCCACAATGGCTCCCCGGGCGTACTGATCCCAGTGGGGCGCTCCCAGGCCGGTAAAGGCCGGCACCACATAGCAGCCGTTGGTATCTTCCACCTTCTGCGCCAGATACTCGGACTCCGGGGCGGATTCGATGAGGTGCAGCTCGTCCCGAAGCCATTGCAGTGCCGCCCCAGCCACGAAAATGGAACCCTCCAAGGCGTACTCCACTTCCCCGTCCAGACCCCAGGCAATGGTAGTCACCAGGCCGTTCCGGCTGAAAACCGGCTTTTTGCCCGTATTCATCAGCAAAAAGCAACCGGTACCGTAGGTGTTCTTCGCTTCTCCGGGGCTGAAGCAGGTCTGACCGAAAAGAGCCGCCTGCTGATCCCCCGCCGCTCCCGCAATGGGAATTGCCGCCCCGAAGAACTGGGGAAGGGCATAGCCGTACAGGCCGCTGCTGGGCTTCACCTCCGGAAGCATACACCGGGGGATATTCAGCTCTTTCAGAATCTCCTCGTCCCAGCACAGGGTATTGATGTTAAAGAGCATGGTCCGGGAGGCGTTGGAATCGTCCGTTACATGGACTTTCCCGCCGGTAAGCTTCCAGATGAGCCAGGTTTCCACCGTGCCGAAGCACAGCTCTCCCCGCTCTGCCCGGGCTCGCGCGCCGGGCACGTTTTCCAGAATCCAGCGCAGCTTGGTGCCGGAAAAATAGGCGTCGATGACCAGTCCCGTTTTTGCCCGGAAGGCATCCGTCAGCCCTCTGGCCTTCAATTCGTCACAATACCGGCTGGTTCGGCGACACTGCCAGACGATGGCACGGCAGATGGGCTCACCGGTTTTCTTATCCCAGACCACGGTGGTTTCCCGCTGGTTGGTAATACCGATGGCGGCAATGCTCCCCGGGGTGGCTCCGATGTTTTCCATGGCCTGCCGGGCCACCTCCAGCTGGGTAGACCAGATCTCATTGGCATCGTGCTCCACCCAGCCGGGCTGGGGGAAATACTGAGTGAACTCCTTCTGAGCCATGGAGCAGACCTCACCTGCGGCGTTAAAGAGAATGCACCGGTTGGACGTAGTACCCGCGTCCAGAGCCATGATATATTTTTCCACGGGAATGCCTCCTTTTTGTTCATAGGGGAACCTCTGATTAAATCGGCAAGAGCTGGGAGCGAGAGATTTTTCCCTAGCCGAAGGGTTCAAAAGTGGAGGAATACTGTATGTACCCGCAAGGGGTATGCCGCATCCGTAAGCCAGCTTGC
>UQXG01000120.1 GCA_900544945.1 uncultured Eubacteriales bacterium
TTTAATTGGAGTTCAGTATTATCCGTGCTTCCGAAATCCATCTCAATAAGGAGGGAGAAGGCCTATGGCTACTACCCAAAGCGCGGCTCTGGACCGAAAAAAACTGATGGGTGACCCCATTCTGGTAACAACCATTGTCGTGCTGATTACGTTCCTCACGCTTTTTATTCTCTACCCCCTGGCAATCCTCCTGGTGGACAGCTTTGTGGGAGACGGCGGGCTCAGCCTGGATGTGTTCCGGCGAATCTTTGACATGCCCACCTTCACCCGGGCCATTACCAACACGCTGAAGGTTGGCTTCCTGGTGGGCATTCTGTCCACCCTGGTAGGCCTGCTCTTTGCCTATGTAGAAGTCTACGTCCGCATGGACAAGTTCGTTGGCGGCCTATTTAAGGTAGTTTCCATGCTGCCCGTGGTATCGCCTCCCTTTGTGCTGAGCCTTTCCATGATTATGCTCTTCGGCAAGGCGGGCATCATCACCCGGTTCCTGCTGGGCATTTACGACAACAGCGTCTATGGCTTCTGGGGTATCGCCATCGTCCAGACCCTCACCTTCTTCCCGGTTTGCTACATGATGCTCAAGGGTCTGCTCAAGAACATCGACCCCTCCCTGGAGGAAGCCGCCCGGGACATGGGTGCTTCCCGTTGGAAGGTCTTCACCAGCGTGACTTTGCCCCTGATGCTGCCGGGTCTTGGCAACGCCTTCCTCGTGACCTTCATTGAGTCCATTGCCGACTTTGCCAACCCCATGATCATCGGCGGCTCCTATGACACCCTGGCCACCACCATCTACTTACAGATCACCGGTGCCTACGACAAGGCCGGTGCCGCCGCCATGGCCGTGGTGCTGCTGTGCATTACCCTGGGCATGTTCGCGGTGCAGAAGTATTACTTGGAGCGCAAGACCGCCGCCACCCTGACGGGCAAGGCCTCCCGGGGTCGGATGCTCATTACGGATAGAAGCGTGAAGATTCCGCTCACCGTGCTGTGCACCCTGGTTGCCCTCTTCGTCATTCTGATGTACATCTGCGTGCCCATCGGCGCCTGCTTCCCCACCTGGGGCTACAAGTTCTTCCCCCTCACCGGCAAGTGGTTCAAGCTGGTGTTCTCCCGGTACCACGGCTTCCAGGCCTTCCGGGATTCCTTCGTGCTGAGTCTGATCTCCGCCCCCATTACGGCACTTCTGAGCATGATTATCTCCTACTTGGTAGTCAAGCGGAACTTCAAGGCCAAGGGCTTTATCGAGGCGGTGTCCATGCTGGCCATGGCCGTGCCCGGCACGGTACTGGGCGTGGGCTACATCCGGGGCTTCTCCGGCGGTCTGTTCCACACGGGCCTGCTGCAAGGGCTTTACGGCACCGGTGCCATCCTCATCATTGTCTTCGTGGTTCGCTCCCTGCCCACCGGCACCCGCAGCGGCATTTCCGCCCTGCGGCAGATCGACAAATCCATCGAGGAATCCGCCTATGACATGGGCGCGGACAGCTTCCGGGTGTTCATGACCGTGACCCTGCCGCTGATTAAGGATTCCTTCCTCAGCGGTCTTGTCACCGCCTTCGTGCGAAGCATCACCGCAATTTCCGCCATTATTCTGCTGGTGACGCCCCAGTTCCTGCTCATCACCGTGCAGATCAACGAGTTTGCCGAGAAGGGCTCCTTCAGCCTGGCCTGCGCCTTCGCAACCATCCTGATTGGCATTACCTACGGCAGCGTGCTGCTCATGAACCTGGTCACCAAACACTTCGGCACCAGCAGAAAGATCAAGGAGGGCAAGTAAACCATGGAGAAAGTAAAAAAAGGTGTGCGCCTGGAGCACATTTCCAAAATTTACCAGGATCCCAAAACCGGCAAGGACTTTTACGCCGTCAAGGATAACTCCCTGACCATCGCTCCCGGCGAGTTTGTGACGCTGCTGGGCCCCTCCGGCTGCGGCAAAACCACAACGCTCCGGATGATCGCCGGCTTTGAAAGCCCGGACGAGGGCGAAATTTATCTGGGAGACGAGCCCATCAACGCTCTGACCCCCAACAAGCGGGACACTGCCATGGTGTTCCAGAGCTACGCGCTGCTTCCCCACTACAATGTTTTCGACAACGTGGCCTACGGCCTGAAGCTCCGGAAGGTGCCCCAGGCGGAAATCAAGGAGCGGGTCATGAAGATTCTTGACCTGGTGGAGCTGTCCGGCATGGAAGGCCGGATGACCAATCAGCTGTCCGGCGGTCAGCAGCAGCGGGTGGCACTGGCAAGAGCCCTGGTCATCGAGCCCAGCGTTCTGCTTTTCGATGAGCCCCTTTCCAACCTGGACGCCAAGCTGCGCGTGACCATGCGGACGGAAATCCGCCGGATTCAGCAGGAAGTGGGCATCACCGCCATTTACGTCACCCACGACCAGAGCGAGGCCATGGCTCTGTCCGACCGGATTATCATCATGCGCTCCGGCGTGGTGGAGCAGATCGGCTCCCCCCAGGAAATCTACTACCATCCCGTCAATGAGTTCGTGGCCGACTTCATCGGCGAGGCCAATTTCCTGAAGGGCAAGCTGGAAGCCCTGGAAAACGGCCGTGCCCGGCTGAACGTGTCCGGCGACATCTGCCACGCCGCTGCCGTGCCCGGCATGGAGGTGGGTAAGGACTACACCATTGTCCTGCGGCCGGAAGCCGCGGCGCTGGAGGAAACCGGCGGCCTGCCCTGCAAGGTGGTGCTGTCCTGCTTCATGGGCTCCTATCAGAATTACCATGTACGGGTAGGCGATACCCTGGTCAAGCTCACCGACCCCAACCCCAAGAACAAGCGGATCTATCAGGTGGGCGAAAGCTGCCACCTGACCTTCGACCCGGAAAACGTTCACGTTCTGTAAATACGGCAATCCCCCGAAAGCAGCCCTGGGAACCTTCCAAGCGCTGCTTTCGGGGGTATTTTTTCCTCAGCAAGGGAAAAGCAGGGGCATCCGGCAACCGCCGGATGCCCCTGCTGAGGCTGTCGAAAAACCGTGTCATTGCGAGCCAGTGCTCACACTGGCGTGGCAATCCCCCTGATTTTCAAACATTTTCGTCCCTAAATCATCGGTTCTTACGTTTAACCGGGGGATTCCCACACCAGTCTGCGGACTGGTTCGGAATGACAACGTATCTTTCGGACTTTTTTGACACGCTGAGCAGGGGCATCCGGCGACTGCCGGATGCCCCTGCTTTCCATTATACATCAAATCGGTCGTAGGTTTCGTAACAATCCAGGCAAAGCTTCTTTCCCCCCGCAAGCCGGATCCAATTGGCTCCGGTGCTTTCGCCGCAGCACGCGCAGGGATAGGAATCAAAAATCCGCGCCGCCTCCGGCAGATGCAGCTTCGCCTCCATTACCCGGAACATATCCTCCGGGGCGCAGCTCTGGTAATAGGCAAAGGATTCCTGTCGGGTCATGCCCTCCGGCTTCGGTTTCAGAACCAGCCGAAGAGACTTCCCGTTTTTCCGGTCGAAGAAGGTAAACGCCTGCTTGCCCCGCATATGGAACAGCAGATTGCCTTTGCCGATGCTGCACCCCAGAATCACCTGGATGGCATCTACGCCGCAGGCATCGTTTTCGCTGATACATACAATTTCTTCATCCGCCGACAGGCATCCCGCGTTTCCGCCGCCGCCCAGCTCCAGCTCCAGAAGCTCGATGGCATACAGCGAGGCCTTGTAGCCAATGGTCAGGCCGCCGCATTCGTGCCCGTGAAACTCCACACATTTTTTCCACAACGCTTTGTTCTCGTCCATAATCATCCGTCCTTTCTCTTCCGGGTGGCTCACGATTCCACCAGAACCATTCTTTGATTTTCTACCTCTACCACCCGGCCGTCAATCTGGTACACAGCCTTCAGCGCCTCCGGGGTCAGAACTTTGTAGTCACCGTTGGCATACACCTGACCCTGGCGAAGCAGCAGGAACCGGTCGCAGAACCGGAGCGCCAGATTCAGATCATGAATCACGACAACGGCAGTCAGGCCGTCCTGATGGCAAAGCTCCCGCACAATTTCCAGCACCTGATACTGGTTGTGAATGTCCAGGCTGCTGGTAGGCTCGTCCAGAAGCAGCAGCTTCGGCTGCTGGGCCAGCGCTCTTGCCAGCATAACCTTCTGCCGCTCACCGCCGGAGAGCTGATTCAGAAACCGTCCCCGCAGGGATTCCAGGTTCAGCCGCTCCATGGCGCTGTGGACGATCTGATGATCCTTCTCCGTAAATCCCCACTTCATATAGGGTCGTCTTCCCAGCATGACCACATCGTGAACCGTCATCTGGGTATTGGGAACCGTCTGGGAGACAAAGGCAATGCGCCGGGAAACCTGGTGGTTGCTCATTTGCAGAATATTCTCCCCGTCCAGAAGCAGCTCCCCGGAGTCCGCCTTCAGAATTTTGTTCAGACACTTCAGCAGCGTGCTTTTCCCCACGCCGTTGTTTCCCAGAATTGCCAGGAACTGACCCTGTTCCAGAGTAAAATTTACGTCCTTCAGAACCTCTCCGCCGCCATGGTAGTGGTAGGAGATGTTTTTCACTTCCATCATTTTCCCTTTCCTCCCTTGAACAGGAGATACAGGAACAGCGGCCCGCCCAGGAATGCGGTAATGGCGCCGATGGGCAGGATAATGGGCATAATCGCCACCCGGGCCAGCAGATCTCCCAGCAGGAGCAGCGTCGCGCCGGCAAGGACGGAGCCGGGAATCAGGTACACATGGTTATTGCCTACCACCATGCGCACAATGTGCGGCGCCACCAGTCCGATGAAATTGATCAGTCCCACCCGGGATACAATGACAGAGCAGGTCAGGCAGCACAGAATCATATTCGTCAGGGTAAGCCTCTGTACATGAATGCCCAGGCTTATGGCGGTTTCCTCCCCGCTGAGCAGCGCGTTATAGTCCCAGCGATGGCTGACGCAATACAGAATCAGAATCAGAACCATGACGGTCATTGCCCGCAGCTCGCCCCAATCGGTGCTTCCCAGATCTCCGAAGGTCCAGAACACCAGATTTGCCAGCTGGATTTCGTTGGCGAAATACTGAATCAGGGTAGTTGCGCCGCCCAGCATGGAGCTGATCGCCACACCTGCCAGCACAATTCCCTCTGCCGAAACCTGCTTCAGCCGGGACAGTCCCAGAATCACCGCCGCCACGGCAATGGAGCCGAGGAAGGACCACAGGGAAATTCCCACACCGCCGGTCAGATTCAGGGTGATAATCGCAAAGGCCGCCCCGAAGGTTGCTCCCTGGGAGACACCCAGGGTGGAAGCGGAGGCCAGGGGATTGTGAAGAATGGCCTGCAAAATACAGCCGGACAGCCCAAGCCCCGCTCCCGCCACAATGGCGGTGCAGATACGGGGCATTCGGTTATTGCGAATCACCAGATTGATCTTTTTATCCGCGGATCGTCCGAAGATTCCCCGGATAAGCTCCGCCACCGGGGTGTTATAGGAGCCGGCACGCAGGGACAGCACCACGGACACCAGAAGCAGCAGCGCCAGAAGCACCAGGAACAGGGTGCTGCGAATCTGGTTTTTTCGGTAGTCCGTCAGCTGGTGTTCAGGCGCCAAGGGTAATCTGGCAGAACGCATAGCCGGCTTCCTCCAGATCAGAATAGGGATTGCTGCCCAGCAGCTCGGTGAAAATCTCCCCGGCCTTTTCGACAGGGTCAATATCCCGGAACTGCTCAGGATACATGACGCAGGCGGCATAGTAAGCGTCCGCCAGGGCGGTTTCCAGGTTGGAAGCATAGGAGCGGAAGGAAATCTGAGAATAAACCTTTCCCTCCTTGACGGCGGTCAGCGCATTGTAAAAATCCGGGTGCGCCCCATAGTCCTCGCTAATCAGGCTCATTCCGTTAAAATCCAGGAAGATCAGATCCGGATCCCAGGAAAGGACCTGCTCCACGTCGATGTTGAAGGCACCGGTCTGCTCGGTGGTATTGGCAAGGTTCTTGGCATGAATCAGCTCAAAGGGGCCATAATAGGCCTCTGTTCCCTCAAATCCGTGCTGACCTTTGAAGGCCACGCCGCCCACATAGCAGGACGGCTTTGCCTCCTCGGCAATGGCGGAAGTCCGCTCGTCCAGATCCTTCTGGATGGCCTTCAGATAGGCGGTCAGCTCCTCTGCCCGGCTTTCCAGCTGGTAGAGCTCTCCCAGAATGCGGATGGTGACATAGGCTTTCTCATCCAGGGTGGTATCGCTTCCGGGAACCACTACAACGGGGATGCCCGTTTTCTGGCTCAGCTCGTCGGGATCCTGGCTGGCGTAGCTGCTCATGACGATCACCTGGGGATCCACGTTAATGATTTCCTCCGCGAAGGGCTCCCCGTTGGTTCCGATTGCCGGCAAATCCTTGAACAAATCGTAATTCACATAGTTGTACAGTCGGCTCATGCCGGGCTCTTTTTCGTAATCCTCCACCCCGACGACCCGGTCGGCACCGCCTACATAGCAGGTATAGCGTAGCGCACCGACACCGACACATACAATACGCTCCACGCAATAGGGGATTTCCACACTCCGATCCATGCCGTCCGTAATCATCCGGGTATCCGGCGTGGTTTCTTCGGAGGCGGCCTGGAGGGCGGTGGTTTCCTTCGGGGCGGGTGCTGCCGCTTCCGGAGTGCCCGCGCAGGCGGTCATAGCCAGCAGCATAGCCAGTGCCAGCAGCATCGTAACGATTTTCTTCATTTTTTTGGTTTCCTTTCCTTCTGCTTTCTTTGCGGAAAATGCCCGCGAGTATCTATCTCTGATTCTATCAGAGAAACAGCAGGATCGGAAGCCCCCTAGGGGGATACAAAATCCGGTGATTTTCTTACAGGGAAGGACATTCGGTGACAGACGCAAAGCAGCTCCTTATACTGAACTCCAATTAAAATCTTTAAAAAAGATTTTAATTGCCTGAAGGGC
>UQXG01000121.1 GCA_900544945.1 uncultured Eubacteriales bacterium
CAACGTATATTGGGGGCTTTTTGACACGCTGAGCCGCCGCCCATAGGGCGGCGGCTTCCGGAAACTTACTCCTTGGCGGCCAGCTTCTGCTCCTTCTTCTCCTCGACGTGGGAGACGATGATGGCGCAGGCGGCATCGCCGGTGATGTTGACAGTGGTACGACCCATGTCGAAAATCCGGTCAACACCGGCAACCAGGGCAATGCCGTCCACCGGCAGGCCCACGGAGGTCAGCACCATGGCAAGCATCACCATGCCCGCGCCGGGCACGCCGGCAGTGCCGATGGAGGCCAGGGTGGCAGTGAGCACGATGGTCAGCATCTGGGGCAGGGTCAGCTGAATGCCGTAGCAGGCGGCAATGAAGATGGCGCACACGCCCTGATAGATGGCGGTGCCGTCCATGTTGATGGTAGCGCCCAGAGGCAGGACGAAGGAGGCAACCTCCTTCTTGGCGCCCAGCTTGGTCACGCAGTCCAGGTTAATGGGCAGGGTGCCCACGGAGGAGGCGCTGGAGAAGGCGAAGATGATGGCGGGGAGCATCCCCTTGAAGAACTTGGCGGGGCTCATTCCGCCCATGGCCTTCACGGTCAGAGAGTACACGAGCAGCGCATGGAAAATGTAGCAGATGTAGGCAGCCAGGAGCACCATAGCCAGGGAGCCGATGATGGCCGCGCCGTTGCTGGCAATGATGGGGCACAGCAGGCAGAACACGCCGATGGGGGACAGCTTCAGAATCAGCTCCATGCACTTCATGAAGATGTCGTTCAGGTCATTGAAGGCGGAGACCACCTTGGCGTTCTTCTCGCCCACCAGGATGATGGAGAAGCCCAGCAGCACGGCCATAACGATGACCTGGAGCATATTGGCCTCCACCATGGGCTTGAAGAAGTTGGAGGGGAAGATGTTCACCAGGGTATCCATGAAGGAGGTAGTCGCGGAGGCATCATAGGTCAGGTCGGTAGTGGCCACCACCGGGAAGGCACCCTTGAACAGGTTGCCGCCCACCAGACCGATGGTCACGGCGAAAGCGGTGGTGCACAGGTAATAAATCACGGTTTTCAGACCGATGGAGCCAACCTTACGGATGTCGCTCATGGAGATAATGCCGCACATGATGGAGAACAGCACAATGGGAACCACGATGAACTTGACCAGGTTCAGGAAGATGGTGCCGAAGGGCTTGATGTAATTGTTGGCAAACTCCGCGCAGCTCTGCATGGCAAGGCCAAACACGATGGCCAGCACCATGGCGATGAAGATCTGCGCCGCCAGGGACAGTTTTTTCTTTTCCTGCATATAGAATCGCTCCTTTTCGTTTCCCTTTGCGAAAAAGCAAGTTTCCCGCAAATGCAAATTCATAATATCACCAAGTTTTCCAGAATGCAACCCCTATTTTTGCGCATTTTGAAATTATGAACAATTTGAATTGCAGTTGCCGGGTGCCCCGGCGGGCAATGCGCGCGCTGGCTGGTCTGTAATCGAAAGGCCTTTGGGTACCGCTCGGTATCGTTTTTCCGGATACGCCCTAATAGAGGTTGTCATTGCAACCAGTGGTGCTCCGCGCAGCGAATCTAAAATAATAATGACTGCCGGTGGCAGTCATACCTTAGTGTAACGCAGCACTGGTGTGGCTCTTTCCAAGGATTCCCTTCGGTCACAATCCGTTCTCCTTGGCTCCCACTCTGGGGGAGCTGTCACGCAGTGACTGAGAGGGTAAAAAGCCCTCTCCACCCCTGCGGGGCACCTCTCCCATAGGGAGAGGCAAGGCACTCTTTCGAGGGTTCTCGGACATTTGAGGGGGATTGCCACACCAGCCTGCGCTACATTAAGGTATGACTGCCACCGGCAGTCATTCAGATTTTGATTCGCTGCGCGGAGCACCACTGGTTCGCAATGACATGCGTTGGACGATGCCTCGATGGAAAGCTGGAGGCGATTCCGTTCCCCGAAATGGGCATAAAAAAGCAGGCGGCCAATGGCCGCCCGCGCAGGTTTTCGATTGGTTTTCGCTCAGCAGTAGAAGTCCCGGATTTTTTTCGCCCGGCTGGGATGCCGGAGCTTCCGAATGGCCTTGTTCTCAATCTGGCGAATCCGCTCCCGGGTAACGCCGAAGATCTGACCCACCTCTTCCAGGGTGTGGGTTCTGCCGTCGTACATGCCGAAGCGCATCCGCAGCACATCCGCTTCCCGCTCGGTCAGGGTATCGAGAATCTCCTTCAGCGCCTCGGCAAGCAGGGCGTTGGAAGTGGCGTCCGCGGGGCCGGGGGTCCGCTCGTCCTCCACGAAGGAGCCGATGGAGGTATCCTCTTCGTCGCCTACGGGGGTATCCAGGCTCAGGGTATCGGCGGCGGTGCGGTTGGCCTCGATGATCTTCTCAACGGGCAGGTTCAGCTCCTTGGCGATTTCCTCCACGGTAGGCTCCCGACCCAGCTCCTGAACCAGCTTCCGGTTGCACCGGGTAGCCTTGTTGATGACCTCTACCATATGCACCGGAACCCGGATGGTTCTGGCCTGGTCGGCGATGGCACGGGTGATGGCCTGCCGGATCCACCAGGTGGCATATGTAGAGAATTTGTTTCCCTTTGTCCAGTCAAACTTGTCCACCGCCCGAATCAGGCCCGTGTTGCCCTCCTGAATCAGATCCAGAATGTGCAGACCCCGGCCGGAATACTTCTTGGCAATGGACACCACCAGCCGGAGGTTGGCCTCCGTCAGCTTGTTCTTGGCAGCCTGGTCTCCCTCGGAGACCCGCTTGGCAAGCTCGACCTCCTCCTCGGCGCTGAGAAGCTTCACCTGGCCGATTTCCTTCAGGTACATCCGCACGGGATCGTCCAGGCTGTACTCAGCGGCCAGATCCACAGGGTCAACCAGCTCTTCCTCCTCCAGGCCGCTCAGGTCGATGTCCCCATCGTCCATAGGCATGGTGTCGTCGTTCAGCTCCAGCTCCGCGGTAATCAGCGGAATATTCATGGCCTCGAACCGGTCATAGATTTCTTCAATTTTCTCCGGGGACAGCTGGAGCTTCTCCAGCTGGGCGTTCAGATCCGACAGACGGATCATGCCCTCCTTCTTGCCCTGGGCGATCAGTGCCTGCAGCGCGGCCTGAACCTCTTCCATATTGGTATTTTCCTTTTTCGGTGTGCTCATCAGCGGTACCCCTCTTTTATGTGTAAATCTTCGAAAATTCTCATGCCGTTAAACTATACTCTCTTTTTCCCCGTTCGGCAAGGGGAAAGTCCAATCTTTTTTTCGTTTTTGGTCAATTATTTTCCCCTTCCCGGACAGTTTTCCCCAGGATTCGGGAAAACATACAGTTTACTTTTGGGCAAAAATTCGCTATAATGGAGAAAATGACCTGGTGCGCCCTTATGGCGGTTTTTGCCTGAGCCGCGCGCCCCAATTCTACGCGAGGTGCACGCCCATGACCGAACTGTCCAAAATCCGAAATTTCTCCATTATCGCCCATATCGACCACGGCAAGTCCACCCTGGCAGACCGTCTGCTGGAGCAGTGCGATGCCATCGACCAGCGCATCCGCGCAGAGCAGATGCTGGACTCCATGGAGCTGGAAAGGGAGCGGGGCATTACCATTAAGGCCACCGCCGTCACCCTGGGCTACACCGCCGACGACGGGGAGCGCTACACCCTGAACCTCATCGACACTCCGGGGCATGTGGACTTCAACTATGAAGTCTCCCGCTCTCTTGCCGCCTGCGAAGGCGCGGTGCTGGTGGTGGACGCTTCCCAGGGCGTGGAGGCTCAGACCCTGGCCAACACCTATCTGGCCATTGACGCGGGGCTGGAGGTGCTGCCCGTCATCAATAAGATCGACCTGCCCTCCGCCCGTCCCGCCGAGGTGAAAACCGAGGTGGAGGACATCATCGGCATTCCCGCCCAGGACGCCCCGGAAATCTCCGCCAAAAACGGCATCAACATCCATTCCGTGCTGGAAATGATCGTCCGGGACGTGCCCGCCCCCACCGGCGACCGGAACGCCCCCTTGCAGGCTCTGATTTTCGACAGTCAGTACGATTCCTACCGGGGGGTCATCGTCTACACCCGAATCAAGCAGGGCACGGTAAAGCCCGGCATGGATATCCGGATGATGGCCACCGGAGCGGTCTATAAGGTGGTGGAAGTGGGCAATATGAGCCCCACAGGCCTTGTGAGCCAGGATGCCCTGGGTGCGGGAGAAGTGGGCTACATCACCGCCTCCATCAAAACCGTGGCCGACACCCGGGTCGGCGACACCGTCACCACCGTGGAAAATCCCGCCCCGGAAGCCCTGCCCGGCTACCGGCAGGTGCAGCCCATGGTCTTCTCCGGCATTTACCCCGCCGACGGTGCCCGGTACGGCGACCTCCGGGATGCTCTGGAAAAATTGCAGCTGAATGACGCTTCCATGACCTATGAGCTGGAAAGCTCCATCGCCCTGGGCTTCGGCTTCCGCTGCGGCTTTCTGGGACTGCTGCATATGGAAATCATCCAGGAGCGGTTGGAGCGGGAATATAACCTTGACCTCATCACCACCGCCCCCAACGTTGTGTACCGGGTGACGAAGACCAACGGGGAGACCCTGATGGTCTACACCCCCCTGGATTACCCGGATCCCGCGGACATTCAGCTGGCGGAGGAGCCTTACGCCAAGGTCAACGTCATCGCCCCCCAGGAATATGTGGGCAACATTATGGATCTGTGCCAGAACCGCCGGGGCGAATTCAAGAATATGGAGTATCTGGACGCCAACCGGGTGGAGCTCCACTACGAAATGCCCCTGAACGAGATCATCTACGATTTCTTCGACGCCCTGAAGTCCCGAACCCGGGGCTACGGCAGCCTGGACTATGAGCTCATCGGCTACCGACCCAGCCGCCTTGTCAAGCTGGACATTCTTCTCAACGGCGAGGTGGTGGATGCCCTGAGCTTCATCCTCTTTGCGGACAACGCCTATCCCAGAGCCCGGAAAATCTGTGAAAAGCTCAAGGACAATATTCCCAGAGCCCAGTTTGAAATTCCCGTCCAGGCGGCCATCGGCGGCAAGATCATTGCCCGGGAGACCATCAAGGCTCTGCGCAAGGACGTGCTGGCCAAGTGCTACGGCGGCGACATCACCCGGAAGAAGAAGCTGCTGGAAAAGCAGAAGGAGGGCAAAAAGCGGATGCGCACCTTCGGCTCCGTATCCGTGCCCAGCGAGGCCTTCATGGCCGTGCTGAAACTCGACGAAGATTAACCTGTTCCCCGCAAAGGCTCCCCTTGCTGACCAAGGGGAGCTGCCCCAGTGCGCACACTGGGGCTGAGGGGATCAGAACTCACCCAGTTTAACAATCCCTCAGTCTCGCGCTTGCGGGAGACGCGCGAGCCAGCTCCCTTTACACAAGGGAGCCGGGGTGCTCCCAAAATAGCAAGGTTATCTCAGGAGGCCCGATTTATGCCAATTCTCACCAAACGCCCGGACAAGAAGCCTCTGGGCATTTATGTACACGTTCCCTTCTGCCGCAGCAAATGCCAGTACTGCGACTTCTACTCCCTGGCCACCAAGGAGGACAACCTCTTCGACGGCTATCTGGACGCGGTGTGCGATCACATCAAGGAGGCCGGAGAGCTGGCTCCCAATTATAAGGTGGACTCGGTCTATTTCGGCGGCGGCACCCCCAGCTTCTTCGGCGCCGACGGTCTGGCCGTGATTCTCACCGCCATCCGCCGGAACTTTGACGTGGAAAACAGCGCGGAGATCACCGTGGAGTGCAATCCGGACTCCGTGTCCGACCGGTTCCTCCACCGGATCCGAGCCGAGGGCTTCAACCGGATCAGCCTGGGCGTTCAGTCCGACAGCGACGAAATGCTCAAGAAGCTGGGTCGCCCCCACACCTACTCCCAGGCGGTGATGGCCTATCAGCGCATCCGCAAGGCAGGCTTCCGGAATGTATCCGTTGACCTGATGTACGGCCTGCCCGGTCAGGATTTGCTGGACTGGACGGCGACCCTGGACAACGTCCTCCGGCTGAACCCGGAGCACATCAGCTGCTACGCATTGAAGGTGGAGGAAGGAACCCCCTTCTACCAGGTGAAGGACGCTCTGAATCTTCCTGACGAGGACACCCAGGCGGATATGTATCTGGCGGCGGTGGAGACCCTCCGGGGCAGAAGCTTCCGGCAGTACGAAATCTCCAATTTCTGCCGGAAGGGTCTGGTTTCCCGGCACAATATGAAATACTGGACCGGCGGGGAATACCTGGGCTTCGGCCCCGGAGCCAGCTCGGATTTCGCGGGGAAGCGGTATACCCTGAAGCGGGATTTGCAGGCCTACATTTCCGGCATCCGGGACGGCGGCGACATTATGGAGGATTTGCAGGAGATTCCCATCCGGGAGCGGGCGGGAGAATATCTGATGCTCCGGCTTCGCACCAGCCAGGGCATTGAGCGGGAGGAATACGAGAAAACCTTCCTGCTGCCCTTTGACCCCCTGGAAGACGTGCTGGAAAAGCAGCGCCGGCTGTTCCACGCCACCCAGACCGACACGGGCCGGTGGGTGCTGACCCCCAAGGGGTATCTGGTGAGCAACGATATTATCACCGATCTTCTGCTGGCGCAGGACAATTCCGCCCCGCTGAAGCGGGTGTGATCTTTTCTATCTTATATAGTAGCGTGGGCGGCCGATGGCCGCCCACTTTTTTGTGTGCCGAAATAGAGGATGTCATTGCGAACCAGTGGAATGTGGCACTCCGTTCCTCCTTGGCTCCCACTCTGGGGGAGCTGTCAGCGAAGCTGACTGAGAGGGCAAATAAAACCCTCTCCGCCGCTTTGCGGCACCTCTCCCATAGGGAGAGGCAAGACTGTCGAAAAA
>UQXG01000122.1 GCA_900544945.1 uncultured Eubacteriales bacterium
ACACCCCCGGCCACCAGGACTTCTCCGAGGATACCTACCGCACCCTCATGGCCGCCGACTCCGCCGTCATGGTCATCGACGGCGCGAAAGGCGTGGAGCCCCAGACCCGGAAGCTGTTCAAGGTCTGCGCCATGCGCCACATTCCCATTTTCACCTTCGTGAACAAGATGGACCGGGAGGCCAAGGACCCCTTCGACCTTCTGGACGAGGTGGAGCGGGAGCTGGGCATCGAGACCTACGCCATGAACTGGCCCATCGGCTCCGGCAAGGATTTTCAGGGCGTTTACGACCGGGAGAAGGCCGAGCTGCTGTTCTTCTCCGGCATCTCCGGGAAGAAGCGGGCGGACAAACTGGAAATCGATCTGTATGACCCCCAGGTCGCCCAGCTGCTGGACAGCGAGGAAAAGCACCGGCAGCTCATCGACGACGTAGAGCTTCTGTCCGCCGGACGGGAAATGGATATGCAGGCCGTCCGGGACGGGCAGCTGTCGCCTGTGTTCTTCGGCTCTGCGCTGACCAATTTCGGCATCGAGCCGTTTCTGGAAGCGTTCCTGAAGCTCACGCCGCCCCCTCTCGCCCGCACCGCCGACTGCGGCGTGATCGACCCATTCAGCCCGGATTTCTCCGCCTTCGTCTTCAAGATTCAGGCGAACATGAACAAGGCGCACCGGGACCGTCTGGCCTTCATGCGCATCTGCTCCGGCAAGTTCCAGCGGGACGCGGAATATTTCCACGTGCAGGGCAATAAGAAAATGCGTCTTTCCCAGCCCCAGCAGCTGATGGCCGCCGAACGGGAGATCGTGGACGAAGCCTACGCCGGGGACGTCATCGGCGTCTTTGACCCGGGCATTTTCTCCATCGGCGACACCATCACCGTTCCGGGGAAGAAGTTCAAATATTCCGGCATCCCCACCTTTGCCCCCGAGCATTTCTGCCGGGTATCCGCCAAGGATTCCATGAAGCGCAAGCAGTTCGTCAAGGGCACCGAGCAGATCGCGCAGGAGGGCGCCATTCAGATCTTCAAGGTCCCCGGCTCCGGCTACGAGGAAGTCATCGTGGGCGTCGTGGGTACGCTGCAATTTGACGTGTTCCAGTACCGCATGAAAAACGAGTACGGCGTGGATCTGCGGATGGATATGCTGCCCTACGAGGAAATTCGCCTGATCGACGAATACCCCGGCGACCTGACCGATCTGAATCTCGGCTCCGACGCGGAGCTTCTGGAGGACTATCGCGGCCGCAGTCTGCTGGTATTCTCCAGCTTCTGGGCGATCGACTTCACCTGCCGCCGCAACCCCGGCCTGAAAGTCTCGGAGATTGTGGTGGCCGAGGGCTAAAATCCGCACCTTACGTTGGGAGGGAATTGTGTGAAACCGTGGCAGCATTTCAAAACCATAACCAAGCACCGCTGGCTGGTGATGCTGGGCTGCTTTCGGGTGGGGCTGTACCGTCAGGGGCTGACCCACGACCTGAGCAAATACGCCCCCACGGAATTCTGGACGGGGGCGCGGTACTATCAGGGCAACCGCAGTCCCAACGCCGCCGAGCGGGAGGACAAGGGCTACAGCGAGGCGTGGATGCACCACAAGGGGCGCAACCGCCACCACTACGAATACTGGACGGACATGAACCGGGAAACGAAGTGCTATGAGCCTGTCCCCATGCCCCGGCAGTACTTTGTGGAGATGGTGATGGATCGCCGTGCGGCCTGCATGACCTATCAGGGCAAAGCCTACCGGGACGATTCCGCCCTGCAATACTTTGAGCGCAGCCGGGAAAAGGATTTGATGCACCCGGAAACCAGCCGCCAGCTCCGCTTCATTCTGGGGATGCTGGCCGAGAAGGGCGAAGCGGAGACCTTCTCCTATCTGCGCAGGTCTGTGCTGAAAGGAAAGCCCTTCCCCTGGGAGGAAGCGCAGAATAGCCTTATGCGCAAATAAAAAGAAAACAGGAGCTGACCGGCGTTACCGTCCGGTTGGCTCCTGTTTATTGCATTTTCCACGCGATCCGCCATGGTGCTGCGCCCTAATGATACGCTGCGTCGGCACTGTCCGGGTTTGGACGCCAGCCTTCCATAAGTTCATCGTTCTCCATGATAAACGGGCGCGCCGTGCTCTGTCCCCAGGAGACATCGTACTTGCCCATGAGATAATCGCTCAGTTCCGTGCGATCAGCAAAACGCAGCAGCCGGTACGGCTCCTGAAAGGCAACCTTTTCTACAAAGTACAGCGTCCCGTCCTCCGCCGTCAAAAGTACGCCAACATGCCCGACAAACAGCAGAGAATTCTCCTCGGTCGGCTTATCGTGGAAGAATACCGTGATAAGGCGGATCCGTTCATTCTCCCGAAAGGCAACGCCGCGGGAAGCCCATTCCTCTTGTACGGTTTGTACATGACGCTTAATCTCCGTGGTATCCTCCGCCTTCATGGAGGAATACAGTGCGCGGAAATCTGCAAAGCTGCTTCCGCCCAGCGCATCGGGATCTGTTTTCAGCGTTTCCTCGTCCACAAACAGCACATCTTCACCGGCATTGATTTGAGAGTCTGCGCTCACGGAGAGGAAGTCCCCAAACAGGCTCATGGCAGTGATCCGGCAGTTATAGCCCGGAAACGTTCCGTTCTTCGCCGTCCATTCGTCCTGCATAGCGTAAGGGTCATATTTCGTATACAGCAGTTCTGCTTCCTCAAAGCCATCCGTAAGCCATTCCTGCTTCACGCTGCCATTAAAGTGGTCCACACGGCGGAAAAAGCTCTGAATACGCCCGTCTGATACGCCTGCGGCAGAGAGCAGCTCCTTCAAAAGTTCCCTTGATCCGCTGTCGTTCAGGTTTGTGTACTCGATCCTTTCCAATGCCGGTCGCTGCTCGGCTGCGCCGCAGCCTGCAAGTATGGCAGCAATAAGCACTATACATAAAATGAGAATGCCATCCCGTCGTGATTTCATGGTCCTAATCTATCCTTTCCTTGGCGATTGCCCGGTTTGCTGAGGTTATTATAGCACCGAGCCATAAATCTTATGTTAAGATACAGATGCTGGGTTGTTGAAGTAAGCAGTTTTCTTCACTTCTCCGGGTGCTCTGACATGAGAAGCATGCTTTGGAGCCGGCAGCGTGTAGGAGTATCAAAGCAAAGAACCAAAAAGTAAACGCTCATGAGTGGCGCGGATAAATGGCCGCGCCACTCATGATTGCTTTCAATAAAGGGCGGCTGCGGAGATATTCCTCTCCGCAGCCGCATTACGGTTTGTCAGCGCTTCAGCAGCACCTTCAGATCCTCCTCCGGCGTGGTGACCGGGGCAATATGAAAGTTCTCCGCCAGATAGTTCAGTACATTGGGAGAGATGAACGCCGGGAGCGTCGGACCAAGGCGGATGTTTCGGATGCCCAGGTGCAGCAGCGTCAGCAAAATGCACACCGCCTTCTGCTCATACCACGAAAGCACCAGAGACAGAGGCAGGTCGTTGACCCCGCAGCCAAAGGCGTCCGCCAAGGCCAGCGCGATCTTCACAGCTCCGTAGGCGTCGTTACACTGTCCTACATCCATCAGCCGCGGCAGCCCGCCGATGGTCCCAAGATCCAGGTCGTTGAAGCGGAATTTGCCGCAGGCCAGCGTCAGCACCACAGTGTCGGCAGGTGTCTGCTTGACAAACTCGGTATAGTAGTTGCGCCCCGGGCGCGCACCGTCGCAGCCGCCAACCAGGAAGAAGTGCCGGATCGCGCCGCTCTTTACCGCCTCGATCACCTGATCCGCCACGCTCAGCACCGCACCGTGACCGAAGCCGGTCATGACCGTGCTGCCGCCGTTGATGCCGGTGAACGGCTTGTCCTCGTTGTAGCCGCCAAGCTCCAATGCCTTTTCGATGACAGGGGTGAAATCCTTGTCCTCACCGATGTGGGTGATTTCGGGATAGGATACCACCGCCGTGGTGAACACACGGTCGGCGTAGCTTGCTTTCGGCGGCATCAGGCAGTTGGTGGTAAACAGCACCGGCGCGGGGATGCCGGCAAATTCTCTTTGCTGGTTCTGCCACGCCGTGCCGAAGTTGCCCTTGAGGTGTGGGTATTTTTTAAGCTCCGGATAGCCGTGGGCAGGCAGCATTTCACCGTGGGTGTAGATGTTGACGCCTTTGCCCTCGGTCTGCTCCAGCAGCAGTTTCAAATCGTGGAGATCGTGGCCGGTGATGACGATGAACGGCCCCTTCTCCACCGTCAGCGGGACGGTAGCAGGCGTGGGCGTGCCGTAGGTCTCGGTGTTGGCCTTATCCAGCAGCGCCATGCACTGGAGGTTCTTCTCGCCCACCTCCATCACGATGGGCAGCAGCTCGTCCATGCCCCAGTCCTCGCCCACGGCAAACAGCGCCTTGGCAAAGAAGCGGTTCACAGCGTCGTCCGTATAGCCCAGCACCATGGCGTGATAGGCGTACGCCGCCATGCCACGCACACCAAAAAGGATCAGAGATTTTAGACTGCGCACATCCTCCTGTGCGCTCCAAAGCAGGTGCATGTCATAGTCGTCGTTCCGCCCACAGCGAGAGGTGCAGTTATAGCAGTTGGGCACCAGCCGTGCCTTTTCCGCATGTATCCGGTCAATCAAATCCCGGATAGTCTTTTCGTTAAAGTTCACATTGGTGACGGTGGTGAACAAGCCCTCGATCATCAGCCGCCAAGTCCCCTCATTCGTATCCGGGGCATTATCTACCGCACGGGACAGTCCAACCAGAGCGCCAGTCAGTTGATCCTGAAGCTCCGCCACCTCAGTGGTTTTGCCGCAGACGCCGGCTTTTCCAGTACAACCAGCGCAGCCTGCTGTCTGCTCGCACTGAAAACAAAACATCCTGTTATCCATTGTCGTTCGTCTCCTTCTGCTTTTTAGTTCAGAACCTGCATCTCCGGGTTCTTCTCTCCGAATTTCTCGCGCAGCGCACTGCAGATATCCTCCCGGGACTTGCCCTGCTTCTCGCCGTTTTTAATGAGCTTGTACGCCTGAAACAGCGCCGAGGGGCCGATCTCGCTGCTGAAAAAGCCGATGCCCTGATTCCATGCCAGCAGCTCGAACACGTCGTCCAACGCGGCGCTCTCCACACCGTGGATATATGCCTTTACCAGCTCCCGCGCCGCCTGTCGCATCCGACCTGCGCCCACTGCGTTGGTCAGGGACAGCAGCAGCCGCGTTTCGTAGGGAAGCGTGCGCTTCTCGCTTTGCCATGTGGTCTCCCAGAAATCCACGGCGATCTGCCCCAGCTTTTCGTCGATCATGGGATAGTTCAAAAGAGCCAGCGGCTTGAAGGGAGCGGAGCTGTCGCCTTCCTTCTTCTCTGTGCGGCAGAACCAGACATGGAACTCCGCCTCACCCCGCTGCTCGGTGTGGTGATCGTAGCCCAAGCCCTCCATGACAGCGTACAGCGGATGCGGCTCAAAGGTCTGGATGATGTGTAACCCTTCGCCCACCTCCAACGCCTCGGCTCGTTTCCTCAGCCCTTCAAAAAAGCTGCCCTGTATATGGCGCACATCCACGGTCTGAAACCCCTGCGCTTTCTCCTTCCAGTTTTCGTAGCTCATGCGGTTATTCTCCTTTCCTCACTCGATAAAACCAGACGTGGTATTCGCTGCCGCTCACCTTCTCCGTGTGATGCTCAAAGCCCATAAGGGCCAGCACCGGGTACAGGGGGACAGGCTCGAAGGTCTGGATGATATGCAGTCCTTCGCCGTTTTTCAGCGCGGCAGCCTTTGCCTTCAATGCGGGGAAGAAGTCCAGCTTTTTGCCCCGCACGTCCATCACTTCGAATGTGCTGATTTTGTCCTTCCAGTTTTCATAGCTCATCGTCTTTACTCCTTTTGCAGAAAGCTCACGCCTCCTCAAAGCTGTCCTTGCCCACGCCGCACAGGGGGCACTCAAAATCCTCCGGCACCTCGCTCCAAGGCGTTCCCGGCGCGATACCGCCCTCCGGATAACCTGCGCTCTCGTCGTATTCCCAACCGCAAAGACTGCATACATACTTCATTGTGCTTCTTCCTTTCTTTTTTCTGATGAGTTTATCATTCTTCCTTCAGCCGACCGTCCACCGTGACGGTGACCACCTGCCACGGGATGAACTTCCCGCTCTGCTGGAGCGCCTTTTTCGCCGCCAGCTCCAGCCCGCCGCAGCAGGGCACCTCCATGCGGACGACGGTGACGCTCTTGATGTCGTTCTCCCGGAGGATCTCGGTCAGCTTCTCGGAATAGTCCACGCTGTCCAGCTTGGGACAGCCCACAAGGGTAATGTGCCCCTTGATGAACCGCTCGTGGAAGGAGGCGTAGGCATAGGCGGTGCAGTCGGCGGCGATGAGCAGCCGTGCGCCGTCAAAATACGGGGCGTTCACCGGCACCAGCTTGATCTGCACCGGCCACTGGGAAAGGCGGCTCGTCTGCTGGGCTTGCGGTGTTTCCACGGCGGGCGCGTCCTGGCGCTGAATGTTCCGGGCCTGGCTGCCGGGGCAGCCGCAGGGCAGGGTCATGCCCTCTTTTTGCATTTTCCGCTGCTTGTTCTCCATGACGGCTTTATCGTCGTAGGCGGCGGCCTCCCGCTCCACAAAGGTGATGGCCCCGGTGGGACAGGCGGGCAGGCAGTCGCCCAGCCCATCGCAGTAATCGTCCCGCATGAGCCGCGCCTTGCCATCCACCATGGCGATAGCGCCCTCATGGCAGGCCTCGGCGCAGGCACTGCAGCCGTTGCATTTTTCCTGATCGATCTGGATGATCCTTCGAATCATTTTGATACCCCCTTGCGGTTTCTCT
>UQXG01000123.1 GCA_900544945.1 uncultured Eubacteriales bacterium
TGGCTTCATCAGGCGGAAAATCCCTCGCCGTTGGTCATATTTCCGGTTTTCAGATTGACCCTACGGTTTTTTCTCAATTTTTTTGGAAATAATACTTGCAAAATCCGCGCTCATCATGTACAATAGTTCGGCATGGGCTTTGGCCTATGACACACAATGCCACACACCCGGGGATTGCGCTCCCAAGTGCCCTGAGATTCAGAGCGGGCGGCGCGGGATGATCGGGGTGGAGGAAAAAACAAAAGGAGAATATCAAAATGGCTGTCGTATCTATGAAGCAACTGCTGGAGGCCGGCGTGCATTTCGGTCATCAGACCCGCCGCTGGAACCCCAAAATGGCCCCCTACATCTACACCGAGCGTAACGGTATCTACATCATCGACCTGCAGAAGACCGTTAAGAAGCTGGAGGAGGCCTACAATTTCGTCCGTGACACCTCCGCCAATGGCGGCAACATCCTGTTCGTCGGCACCAAGAAGCAGGCTCAGGACGCCATCAAGGAAGAGGCTGCCCGCTGCGGCGGTTACTACGTCAACTCCCGCTGGCTGGGCGGTATGCTGACCAACTTCCGCACCATGCGTTCCCGTATCGACCGTCTGGCTCAGCTGAAGAAGATGGAAGAGGACGGCACCTTCGCCATGCTGCCCAAGAAGGAAGTCATCAAGCACCAGGGCGAGATCGCCAAGCTGGAGAAGTACCTGGGCGGCGTGAAGGAAATGAAGAAGATTCCCGCCGCTATGTTCATCGTTGACCCCCGGAAGGAGCGCAACGCCATCGCCGAGGCCAAGAAGCTGAACATTCCCGTTGTCGCCATTGTGGACACCAACTGTGATCCCGACGAGATCGACTACGTCATCCCCGGCAACGACGATGCCATTCGTGCCATCCGTCTGATCGCCGCCGCCATGGCCAACGCCGCCATCGAGGGCCGTCAGGGTGAGGACACCGAGGTTGCCGCTCCCGAGGCTGCCGCCGAGGCCGCTGCCGAATAAGCTGACCTACCATACAAATAGAGTATCAGGAGGAAGAAAAAATGGCTTTTACCGCTCAGGATGTTAAGAAGCTCCGTGAAATGACCAACGTCGGCATGATGGACTGCAAGAAGGCTCTCCAGGCCACCGACGGTGATATGGACAAGGCCGTGGACTGGCTGCGTGAGAAGGGTCTGGCAAAGGCTGCCAAGAAGGCCGACCGGGTTGCCGCCGAGGGCGTTGCCTACGCTGCCGTGATTGACGGCTGCGGTGTTGTCATCGAGGTCAACTCCGAGACCGACTTTGCCGCCAAGACCGATGCCTTTATGGATCTGGTCAAGAAGCTGGCTCAGATCGTGGCCGAGCAGAACCCCGCCGACGTGGAGGCTCTGAAGGCCTGCAAGTACCCCGGCACCGACCTGACCGTCACCGAGGTCATGCAGGAGAAGGTCATGTCCATCGGCGAGAACATGCAGATCCGCCGCTTCGCCCGTTTCCCCGAGAACACCTCCGTTGCCTACGTTCACGCAGGCGGCACCCACGGCGTTCTGGTGAACCTGGCTGTGGAAGGCGACATCGACGTGACCGAGATCGGCAAGAACGTCGCTATGCAGATTGCCGCTATGAACCCCAAGTACTGGGACAAGTCCCAGGTGCCTCAGGCCGATGTTGACCATGAGCTCCAGGTTCAGGTGGCTCTGATGGACAACGACCCCAAGATGGCTAACAAGCCCGCTGCCGTCAAGGAGAAGATTGCCGCCGGTAAGATGGCCGCCTTCTACAAGGAGTCTTGCCTGCTGCAGCAGGAGTTCGTCCGCTCCGACCTCTACAAGGGCGATGTGGCCGGCTACATTGCCGACGCTGCCAAGAAGCTGGGCGGCAAGGTCACCTTCGTCGATGCCATTCACTATGTCAAGGGTGAGGGCATTGAGAAGAAGGCCGACGACTTCGCCGCTGAGGTCGCCGCGCAGATCGCCGGTGCTTCCAAGTAAGTTTTCCTTCAAAATCCCTGCCGCAAGGCAGGGATTTTGGGCTCTATGTCCATAGTTGAGGTAGCGCCATATACAAACCGGGACATAATCGCCTTTCGGCAAATTATGTCCCGGTTTTTCCTTTTTGTCTACTACCCTCGATAGGGCTGGACATATCGTTCGTGGCTGAGAGAGGAAGGCCTAGCATAGGCGCCGGACACCAGCCCCAGCATCATGAAGATGGTCACAACGGAAGAGCCGCCGTAGCTGATCAGCGGCAGCGTCAGGCCGATAACGGGCATAACGCCGATGCACATGCCCACGTTAATCATCAGCTGGAACATCAGCGCGGAAGCCGCGCCGTAGCACACAAGCCGGCGCATATAGTCCTGACACCGGATGCCCACATAGACGCACCGGGCAATGATGGCAAGCTCCGCCAGCATGATGCACACACAGCCGATGAAGCCGATCTCCTCACCCATGGAGGAGAAAATGTAGTCCGTATGCTGGGCAAACAGAGCGCCGCTCTGGGTACGGTTGCCGTTGAACAGGCCCTGGCCTGTCAGGCCGCCGCCTGTCAGAGACTGCAAATTGATTTTAGAGTGATACCGTTCGTTGGTGCCCTGAGGGTCAACGGTGGGATCAAACAGAATCAGGATTCGGTTCCGCTGATACTGGCCCAAAAACTGCCACAGAATGGGGAACATGGCCGCAATGCCGCCGATGGCCAGGGCAAACCACCAAAGGCTCACGCCGCCGGCAAAGGCCATGCCGATGAAGATGAACACGAAAATCAGGGACACGCCTGCGTCCCCGGACAGCACCATGTTCAGGCCAACCAGCAGTCCCAGATGATAGACCATGTGAATGACGGACACCGGGTGGGAAATTCGGTTCTGATGGGAGGACATAACCGAGGCCATAATGACGATATAGGTCATTTTACAGATTTCGGCAGGCTGGATGTTCACCGGGATGCCGGGAAAATGGAGCCAGCTCTTGTTGCCGGTGTTGTTGTCCGTACCGAAGGGAATCAGCAGCAGAAGCAGCAGCACGTTGAAAATCACCAGAGCCGCCCGGTGCTCGGACAGGTAATCCAGATCGATGGAGGAAACCATGGCGTAGACCACCACCCCCAGACCGATGGAAACCAGCTGAATGGCCAGATATTTGAAATTACTTTCACCGAACTTATCCGCCGAGGTAGCACTGGCAATCGCCACCACGCCGAACAGAGCCAGGCACACGCACATGCCCAGCAAAAACATATCACCCTTCTTGGTGAAATCCTTTAATTCTTCAAAATAGCGGCGCATTTATTGCCTCCTTTGGGATACTGGGGCTCATTATACCATTTTTCCTAGGGAAAGTAAATAGTCCAAATGTGAACATTCTTTCCGATGTCTTCTACCCGACGCCGGGATGTACGGAAATCAAACCAAATAGCAAGCTTTTCCCATTGACCCGCCCGGTTTTTCCCGCTATACTGGGAACATCTGCCGTCTGCCTCCGGCTGGCGTGCTTTCGGAAAGGAATTCAGACCATGCGTAGACACAATTTCGGACGGATTTTCCGCTTTCTCCTGGTTTTGCTGGGCAACTGCCTGTACGCCCTGACAGTAAAGCTGTTTCTGCTGCCCGCCGGGCTGATCAGCACTGGCACCACCGGCATTGCCCTGACGGTGAACCATCTGACCGGCTTTCCCATGCCGGTGTTTATTCTTCTGTTCAACCTGCTGATGCTGGGGCTGGGCTGGTGGATCCTGGGGCGGCAGTTTGCCCTGACTACGGTTTTCTCCTCCCTGTTCTATCCTCTGGCCCTGGAGGGGCTGAACCGCCTGCTGGGAAATCCGTTAATCACCGACAATCTTCTGCTGAACACCCTCTTTGCCGGTCTGGGCCTGGGGCTTGCCTTGGGCATCGTCATCCGGGGCGGCGCATCCACCGGCGGTATGGATATCCCCCCTCTGATACTCCACAAAAAATTCCGGATTCCCGTTTCCGTCAGCCTGTGGTGCTTTGATTTCTGCATTATCCTCAGCCAGATGCTCTATCATACGGCGGAGGATTTGCTCTACGGAATTCTTCTGCTGATTGTCACCTCGGTGGCACTGAACAAAATTCTGCTTTTCGGCACTGCAAAAATCGAAATCAAGGTGATCAGCCCGGAGGCTGTCAGAATCCGGGACGCCATTCTCTCCCAGGCAGATCGGGGCGTGACCCTGCTCCACGGCGAGGGCGGATATCTGCATGTCCCCTCGGAGGTGCTTCTGAGCGTGGTCTCCGCCCATGAGCTGCCGAGGATAGAGCGGCTGATCCGGGACATTGACCCGGAATGCTTTCTGGTAATCAGTCAGGTCACCGAGGTCTGGGGCCGGGGCTTCTCCCTGGGTAAGCGGTATGCCGACGGAATTTCCCGGGAAAACATTTGACTTCCTTCGGAAAATCCGGTATAATTTAGGAGATTTCGGTTTGGAGGAAGTAATATGCAACGTGAACATCTGGGAAGCCGGTTAGGCTTTCTTCTATTGAGCGCGGGCTGCGCCATCGGCATCGGCAACGTCTGGAAATTCCCCTGGATGACCGGCCAGTACGGCGGCGGCGCTTTCGTTCTGATTTATCTGCTGTTTCTGCTGGTGCTGGGCGTGCCGGTGCTGACCATGGAATTTGCCATGGGTCGGGCTGCCCAGAAAAGCCCCCTGAAAATGTATCAGGCTCTGAAGCACGGCAGCAAATGGGGCTGGCACGGCTATGTGTGCCTCCTCGGAAACGTCATGCTGATGATGTTCTACACCACCGTGGCCGGCTGGATGCTCCAGTACTTTGTGGACACCGCCAGAGGCGTCTTTGTGGGTCTGGATACCGCGGCGGTGGAGGCCAAGTTTGGGGAAATGCTGGCAAGCCCCGGCAAGATGACCGTTTACATGGCAATCGTCGTGGTTCTGGGCTTTTCCATCATTTCCATCGGCATCCAGAAAGGTCTGGAGCGGGTCACGAAGGTCATGATGATGGCTCTGATCGTCCTGATGTTCCTGCTCTCCCTGCACAGCATGACCCTGCCCGGCGGCGGCGCAGGTCTGCGTTTCTACCTGGTGCCGGATTTTGACCGGATGCTGGAAATCGGCGTAGGAAACGTGATTGTCGGCGCCATGAACCAGTCCTTCTTCACCCTGAGCCTGGGCATCGGCGCCATGGCCATTTTCGGCAGCTACATCGGCAAGGAGCGGGCGCTCATGGGCGAAGCCGTCCGGGTAAGCCTGCTGGACACCATGGTGGCTCTGTGCTCCGGCCTCATCATCTTCCCTGCCTGCTTTGCCTACGGCGTGGACGTGAACAGCGGCCCGGCTCTGATTTTCATGACCCTGCCCAACGTGTTCAACCACATTGCCCTGGGTCGGTTCTGGGGGAGCCTGTTCTTCCTGTTCATGACCTTCGCCGCCTTCTCCACGGTGCTGGCGGTGTTTGAGAATATCGTCTGCTGCGTAGGCGAGCTTACGCTCTGGAGCCGGAAGAAAGCCTGCCTGATCTGCTGCGTCGGCATTTTCCTGCTGAGCCTGCCCTGTCTGCTGGGCTACAATCTGTGGAGCGGTGTTCGTCCCATTGCCGGTCATGACATTCTGGACAGCGAGGACTTTATGGTCAGCAATGTGATGCTGCCTCTGGGCTCTGCCCTGTTCGTGCTGTTCTGCACTGTCCGCTACGGCTGGGGCTGGAAGAACTTCATGGCCGAGGCCAACGAGGGCACGGGTCTGAAGGTGGCCCAGTGGATGCGCCCCTACATGACCTATGTGCTGCCGGTGATTGTCCTTGTGATTTTTATCATCGGCCTGGTGGGCTTCTTCGGATAAGATTATATAAGGAAAGGGCGGTGCCGCTATCGGCATCGCCCTTTCCTTGGCATCCAAAAATTTCCCTGAGAATAGCTCATATCCGAGATTTTTTGCATCGCCGTCAGCTTCACAGGAGGTTTCGGTGTCAGTCCCTCCGGGGGCAATGTTCTTGTCCCGGCAAGAACATTGAGAAGAAGCCGGCTTAAGGGGCGCTGCCGAAAAGCCGCCCCCTTAAGTATCCCCCGGCCGCACCGCCGGAACTGCGTCAAAGCATTCCGGGTTGCTATCGGTGATTTTATCGAACGCTATCGGATGGAATATAGTGTTAACAGGGCACTGCCGGTATTGGCAGTGCCCTGTTTTACTCAGATTTTGATGATTCTGCCCGGTTTGCGGAGCTTCGCCTCCGGCTCTTCCGCGGCATAACCCAGAATGCAGTTGCCTATGCCCCGGTAATTCTCCGGCACGCCCCAGGCGCGCAGCAGTGCCTTCCCTTCCGGGGTATCAAAGCACTCCTTGGCTCTGTGAATCCAGCAGCTGCCCAGCCCCAGGCTGTGAGCGGCATTCATCAGGTTCCCCAGCACCAGAGAGCCATCCTCCACCCAGGTCATTCGCTCCGGGTCGGAGAGCACCACAATCACGCAGGGCGCACCGTAGAAGGGATCCCCGGAGGCTCCCATGACCGCCGCGTTCATCCGGGAGAGCCTGTCCCGGGTCTCCTTGTCCCGGACGGCTACCAGAATGGGTGCCTGGTTATTCATGCCCGTGGGGGCGTAAAGTCCCGCTGTGAGCACCTTGTCCAGCTTCTCGTCCTCCACCTGCCGGTCGGTGTACTTCCGGACGGAACGCCGGGTCAACAAATCTTCGTACATATTGATTTCCTCCTTTTATACGAGTTTTTAATAAAACGCTTAAAAGCGTTTTATTAGGCCGCAGGA
>UQXG01000124.1 GCA_900544945.1 uncultured Eubacteriales bacterium
CCTGAGAACAAAATCTCTCGCTACCAGCTCTTGCCGATTTATTCAGAGCTTCCCAAAATAAAACAACGAATTTCGTAAGTAGCGGTTGACAAAGCGAAAAAGCTTTCGTACAATAAAAACACGACCCCGCATGACTGACGGATTTCGTGGCTGACCACGGTGGAGTGCGGGTGTAAATATGCCGACCGTCTGGGCAATTCAGTTTGGGGCTGGATTGCCCTATTTCTTACGGAGGTGTCTGGAATGAAAAAAATCAATTCTATGCGAGAGGGCGACTTTCTGAAGCTGTTTTTCGGCTGTTTCGCCACGTTTTTCCTGGTTGCGGCATTTTTTATGCCGGATAGGGGAAGTATGATCCCCGGCCTGTGGCAGATTCTCAGTCAGCCCAGCAAGCTGTCTACCAACTATTTCGCCGTAGGCGGCTATAGTGCCACCTTCCTGAATATGGCTCTGGTGGGCTATCTGTGCCTGCTGCTGTACATTGTCTTTGGCGGCACGCCCAACAACGTGTCCAACCTGGCCTTTATTCTGACTCTGGGCTTCGCCTCCTGGGGCATCAACATTCTGAACGTCTGGCCCACCTTCTTCGGCGTGATGATCTACTGCCTGGTGCGCCGGGAGAAGTTCGGCCCCAACGTCAACGCCATGCTCTTCTCCACGGGCATTGCCCCGCTGATCACCGACCTGATGATCCGCTATCCCAATGCGGATGCGGTGGGCTTCAACCTGGAGGGAATTCTGATCGCTCTGGTGGTGGGCTTCTGCATCGGCTTCTTCCTGCCCGCAGGGCTTGCCCATTCGCCTAAGGTGCACAAGGGCTTTGATCTGTACTCTGCCGCTCTGCCGGTGGGCATGATGGCGTTTTTCCTGAATGCTACCCTGCACAATACTCTGGGCGTTCAGCTCCCCGCCGGGGCGGACGCGGCGCTGCTGAAAATCGCCTCCCGGGCTACGGTGAATACCTTCTGCCTGATTCTCTTCGGCGCCTGTGTGCTCTGCGCCTTCGCCATGGGCTGCCGCCCCAAGGACTACTGGCGTCTGATGACGAACCCGGAGTATGTGAACAACTTCTCCGGCACCTACGGCAATGCCGTATTTCTGATGAACGTGGGCGTGTTCGGCCTGTTTATCCTGGGCTACTATAATCTGATCGGCGCTACCTTCAACGGCGTGACCTTCGGTATTATTTTCTGTATGCTCTCTACCTGCAATTCCGGCTCCCATCCGGGGAACGTGCTGCCCATTATGCTGGGCTACGCCGTGGCCTCCTGGGTCTGCGGTTTGCTGTCTGCCTTGTTGGGCGGTACTTTCAGCTATGTGATCAACGCCCAGGCCATCTGCGTGGGCCTGTGCTACGCCAACGGTCTGAGCCCGGTGACGGACAAGTACGGCTGGCAGTGGGGCTTCGTGGCGGCAATGATGCACTATCTGCTGGTAACTTCTGTGCCCTCCCTCCACGGCGGCTACTGCCTGTATAACGGCGGCTTCACCGCGGCGCTGGTGTGTATCATCCTGGTTCCCAATTTGGAGCGGCATGTGAAGGACAGACAGTCCCGGAAAGCACTGAAAGTAAGTAAATAATCGTTGGGGCGCAGTGCTATGCACCGCGCCCTGAGACTGTCAAAATAAGAGAGTTCTGATCCCCTCAGTCTCGTGCTTGCGGGGGACGCACGAGACAGCTCCCCTTGATCAGCAAGGGGAGCCTTTTGCTGCCCGGATTTACCGATAAATCTCTGCGGTGACGGAAATGGCCGCAGTGGGCTTTTCCTCCAGGCAGGTGAAAACCAGCCCGGTATCCGTGCGCTTGGCAAAGCTCACGTTCCCCGCCGCTTCCCGGATGGCCAGATTTCCGTTCTGGTCGGTGCCGTAAACCGGATAGGCCATCAGACGCTGACCGGTCTCCAGTCCGGAAATGGTGACCGCCTGGGTGTAAGGAGCGGCGCTGCCCTGCCAGCCGGTGGGAGACAGCAGGAAGGAGACGATTCTGGTTTTGGCAAAGTCCTCGGTGTAGGTTTTGGCTCCCGACAGGGCGGCAGCGGCCTGCTTTTCCGTGAAGGCCCGGGTGGCGGCATCCTGAGCCGCCTCCGGGTCGGACAGACCGGTGATTTTGCCGCCGTTCATCTGAATGTCCCCCTGAACGGCGCCTCCGACACAGGCCAGCGCGCCTACGTCCGCCGCTGTCAGAGGAACGTTCCCCTGATCGTCCGCGGCTACCCCGCAGACGCTGGACACGGCCCCCAGCCCATCGGCACCATTCCGGCTGACGCTGTAGGTGATGACATCTCCGGAATCGTAGTGGGCGACGGTACGGCTCCAGACGTAGGTTTTCGGCGCGGGCTTCGGTACCTGAGACAGCCAGGCACCCGTGGGCACCGTCCGGTAATCCGGACTGACCTGGAAGGCAACCTCCTGCCCCAGAAGCTTGGGCGCCGGGCCGGTTTCGCCGGTAAAGCGGCCGCTTTCCTTGGCCTGGGTCAGATATTCCTCCAGTTTCTCTTCCAGCCACTTCAGCCGATCCTGAGCCTCCTCGTCCGGAGCCTGGGCTGCCGGGTTTACCTGAACCAGCAGCCGGAAGGGAAAGGTGGTCAGCCGGTTCTGGGCCGCGTCCCGGAATACGAGACAGGCCAGAACCGTGCCCGGCGTGCTGAGCATCTGGGGCGGCAGCAGAACCGATGCCACATTGCCCTCCAGGGTCACGGCGTCGGTGCCGTCGGGCATCCGGTCATAGAGACCCCGGGTTCGGTCGGGCTTTTCATAGCCCACCGCCGGGGTGACTCCTTCCGGGGGCTGCCAGCTCTCCCCGCCGGAAAGCAGGGTGACAAGCAGTCGGCGGGTGAGCCCGTCGTGCTGCATGACGGGTACCGCCGTACCCTCCGGGATTTGCAGATCTGCCTGAATTTGGGTTTGTACTTCCATAAATTACCTCCTGAAAATATAGATTCGGACAGCTATCATTTTAACGGAGGTTCCTGGGGCTGTCGTGAAAAAAATAGAGGGAGGAAACCGTTGACGTTCTCCCCGGGGGCTGATATAATTCCCTCATACTGAGGAAGTCGCCGCTTCCCGGACGGAAGCGGCGCGGGTGCCTTGCCGGAATGCCGGAAAAGGCCGGGACAGACAAAGGAGACCATTGTGAAAAGAAAGACAAAAATTCTGGTTCTGCTGGAGGCGGGGCTGGCACTGTGCCTGGTCACCGGCGTTTTTTTGAAGATATTCCTGGGAGCGCTGCCTCCGGAGCCGCAGCTGCGCGGCCCCGGAGAGACGGTGTATTATGCGGCTCTGGACACCCAGCCGGAAACGGAGCCGACGGTCACTTTGCCGCCGGAAACCACGGCGGAGCCGGAGACCACCGCCGCACCGGAAACTACGGCCGCTCCCACGGAGACTTCCGAAGAGACCGCCCCCGCGACGACCGCGGAAACCACAGCGGCCGCGATTCAGGAGACGAAGCCCCAGGAGACAGAAAAGCCCCTGCCTCAGACCGCCTCGGAGACCACCGGGGAGACGGTTCCCCAGACCACCGAGCCGGAACTGGTGATTCCCACCAAGGATCGGAAACAGTACGACAAGGTTCCTAATTATTATGAGACGGACTATCCGGATATCCGCTTCGGCCAGGGCAGTTTTGCCGACTACGGCAGCGGCGTGACCAGCATGGCCATGGTGGCCAGCTACCTGACGGGCTACGATTACCGTCCGGACACGCTGGCACATTGGTTTTCCAGCTACACCGGCAACCAGATTCAGCTGCTGGAATATATGTCCGACACCTTGCAGCTGCCCTGGAAGCGGGCACTGAACGTCCGGGTGGCTCTGGAGGCGCTCAAGGAGGGCAAGATCGTCATCGCCATGGTCAATTCCAAGTCCGGCTTCACAACTGGCCAGCACTTCCTTGTCCTCACCGGCATCAATGACGCGGGCCTTGTCACGGTCAACGACCCCAATAAGAATAACTACGAAAAATGGAACCTGAAAGGGGGCTTTACGGACGGCTTCCGGGAGGGAATCCTCATCGGCGGTTACAGCGGCTCCTGGATCTACGATCCGGCCAAGATTCCCGACGATCCCTTCCTTTACATCGACCCCAGCAGCGAAGAGGTGGAATGCCGGTATCCCGATCTGAGCCTGAGCGATCAGGACGTAGAGCTGATTGCCAAGCTGGTGTACGCCGAGGCCGATGGGGAGCCCTTCGAGGGTCAGCAGGCTGTGGCGGAGGTGATCCTCAACCGGATGGCGGCCTCCAACTTCCCCAGCACGGTGTCCGGGGTCATCCATGCTCCGGATCAGTTCCGGGCGGCCAGCCAGCTCTACCGGGCCAAGCCCACCCACGTCCAGTATGAGGCGGTGCGCCGGGCCTGGAAGGGGCCTTATGTTCTGGACAAGGATGTGGTATTCTTCTCCGCGGGTGCGGTGAACGGGGATGTCTGGGGCACCATCGGAAATCACACCTTCTGCCGACAGTATTCCTGAGGGAGGAAGGCGGAAATTGGGGCCCGATCGGAAAATCGCCATCGGCCGTTTCAAAAAAGAATCCAAATCCCAAGGAATTGTTTGCGGAATTGGCAAAAGAGTGATATAATGTAGACGGATTTCCGGGAATATGTTAATATCACAAGTTTTCCTCCGTAATATCGCCGCAAAAGCGCGGCCAGGGGGGAAGCGATTGCGTTTTCCCGGCATCCAGCCGGGCATTGTCTCCGGTTTCCGGGACTGCCTGAAGAGCGGAAAGAACGCTCTGCCGTTTCTCCTGAGGAGAAATGCCGGAGCTTTCCAAAAAAGAATATAAAATGAGGAAGTGATTGCGTTGACCCCCAATGAAAAGAAGCAATTGCGGATGACTGCCTGCAAGGTGCGCATGGGTATCATCGAAGCGACCCATGGTGCCAAATCTGGCCATCCCGGCGGCAGCCTGTCCGCGGCAGATATGTTCACCTATCTGTATTTCAAGGAAATGAACGTAGATCCCAAGAATCCCAAATGGGAGGGTCGGGATCGTTTCGTGCTGAGCAAGGGCCATACCGCCCCGGGTCTGTACTCCGCCCTGGCACTGCGGGGCTTTTTCCCGGTGGAGGATCTGCCCACCCTGCGGCACATTGACTCCTATCTCCAGGGTCACCCCAACATGAACACCGTCCCCGGTGTGGATATGTCCACCGGCTCTCTGGGTCAGGGCATTTCCTGCGCCGCCGGTATGGCACTGGGCTTCAAGCATCAGGGTATGCCCAACCGGGTCTACACCCTGCTGGGCGACGGCGAGATTCAGGAGGGTCAGGTCTGGGAGGCCTGTATGCTTTCCGCTCACTACAAGCTGGATAATCTGTGCGTCATCGTGGACAACAACGGCCTGCAAATCGACGGCAATGTTGCCGACGTGATGAGCCCCTATCCCATCGTGGACAAGCTGGAGGCCTTCGGCTTCAAAGTGGTAGCCATTGACGGTCATGACTTCGATCAGATCGAGGCCGCTCTGAATACCGCCCGGCAGACCAAGGGACAGCCCACCGCCATCGTCATGAAGACGGTGAAGGGCAAGGACGTTTCCTTCATGGAGAATCAGGCGGGCTGGCACGGCAAGGCACCGAATGATGCCGAGTACGAGCAGGCCATGAGCGAGCTGAAGGCGATCCTGGCAGAACTGGAGGGCAAGTAATATGGCAGACGTAAAGAAAATCGCAACCCGTGACAGCTATGGCAACGCCCTGGCGGAGCTGGGTGCCGAGCACGAAAACCTGGTAGTCCTGGACGCGGATCTGGCCGGTGCTACCAAGACCGGCATTTTCAAGAAGGCCTTCCCCGACCGTCACTTTGACTGCGGCATTGCCGAGGCGGATATGGTCTGCGTGGCTGCCGGTATGTCCACCACGGGCCTGGTGCCCTTCGCTTCCTCCTTCGCCATGTTCGCCGCCGGACGTGCCTATGAGCAGGTGCGCAACTCCATCGGCTATCCCCACCTGAATGTGAAGATCGGCGCTACCCACGGCGGCATTTCCGTAGGTGAGGACGGTGCCAGCCACCAGTGCTGCGAGGATTTCGCCCTGATGCGCACCATCCCCGGCATGGTGGTCATGAGCCCTGCCGACGACGTGGAGGCCAAGGCCATGGTGAAGGCCGCCTACGAATATGTGGGTCCGGTGTATATGCGCTTCGGCCGGTCGGCGGTGCCCGTCTTCCATGAGGAAGGCTACCAGTTTGAAATTGGCAAGGGCGAGGTCGTGCGCGACGGCTCCGACGTTGCCATCATCGCCAACGGCCTGATGGTATACGAAGCCATCGTGGCCGCCCAGGAGCTGGCGGCTCAGGGCATTGACGCCATGGTCATCAACATGGCTACCATCAAGCCTCTGGACGAGGAGTTGGTGTTCTCTGCCGCCAAAAAGTGCGGCAAGGTCATCACCTGCGAGGAGCACTCCGTCATCGGCGGTCTGGGCGAGGCGGTCTGCGGGCTGCTCAGCGAGAAGCTGCCCACCAAGGTGGTTCGTATCGGTGTCAACGATGAGTTCGGCCATTCCGGCCCCGCCGCGGCTCTGCTGAAGCAGTTCGGCCTCAGCGCGGAGCATATCGTGGAAGTGGCCACGAAGCTTTGCAAGTAAAAGAATACCAAAAAACAGGGGTGCTGCCGTCCGGCAGCACCCCTGTTGAGATTGTCAAAGAACCATGTCATTGCGAGCCAGTGCTCACACTGGCGTGGCA
>UQXG01000125.1 GCA_900544945.1 uncultured Eubacteriales bacterium
GCAGAGACAAGGCTAATAGGAGGTGCTGAAAGAATATGGCACGTATTTCTGGTATCGATCTTCCCCGCGATAAGCGGATCGAAGTTGCTCTGACCTATATCTACGGCATTGGACCGGCTCGGGCCGCCAAGGTTCTGCAGACCACCGGTATCGACCCCGATACCCGGGTCAAGGACCTGACCGAGGAGCAGGAGGGGCTGCTCCGTGATGCCATCGAGCATCACTTCATCATCGAAGGTGACCTGCGCCGGGAGACCGCTCTGAACATCAAGCGTCTGAGCGAAATCGGCTGCTACCGGGGCCTGCGGCATCGTCGCGGCCTGCCCGTTCACGGCCAGCGCACCAAGACCAATGCCCGTACCCGCAAGGGTCCCAAGAAGACCATTGCGAACAAGAAGAAGTAAGGAGGGATAATCAATGGCTGCAAAGAATGCAAAGAAAGTTGTCAAGCGCCGTCGCGAGCGCAAGAACGTTGAGAAGGGCGCAGCTCATATCCGCTCCTCCTTCAACAACACCATGGTTACCATCACCGACCTGGAAGGCAATGCGCTTAGCTGGGCTTCCTCCGGCGGACTGGGCTTCCGTGGCTCCAAGAAATCCACTCCCTATGCTGCCCAGACTGCCGCGGAAACCGCTGCTAAGGCTGCTATGGAGCACGGTCTGAAGACTGTTGAGGTTTATGTCAAGGGCCCCGGTCAGGGACGTGAGGCTGCGATCCGCGCCCTGCAGACTGCCGGTCTGGAAGTTGTTATGATTAAGGACGTCACTCCCATTCCTCACAATGGCTGCCGTCCCCCCAAGAGACGTAGAGTCTGATTTAGGTATAGGAGGAATTTTGCTTTATGGCTAAGAATATGCAGCCCGTGCTGAAGCGTTGCAGAACGCTGGGCGTTTCTCCTGCCGCTATGGGTTACAACAAGTCTTCCAACAAGAACCCCGGCGGTCAGAGAAGAGCGAAGAAGTCTGAGTATGCCACTCAGCTGACCGAGAAGCAGAAGGTCAAGTTTGTTTACGGCATCCAGGAGAAGCAGTTTCACAACTACTACACCAAGGCCGACCGGATGGAAGGCAACACCGGTGAGGAGCTGCTGACCTTCTGCGAGCGCCGTCTGGACAATGTTGTTTACCGTCTGGGCTTCGCCAACACCCGCCGTCAGGCCCGTCAGCTGGTGAACCATGGTCACTTCACCGTCAACGGCAGCCGTGTCAACATCCCCAGCTACCTGGTGAAGACCGGTGACGTGATCGCCGTTTCCGAGAAGGCCGCTTCCAACGCTTTCTTCAAGAAGCTGAAGGAAGACGACGCTTTCGTTGCTGCCCCCAAGTGGCTGGATCGTGATAAGAACACCCTCCAGGGTAAGGTTATTGCTATGCCTACCAAGGCCGATATCGACTTCGATATCGCTGTGCACCTCATCGTCGAGTTGTACTCCAAGTAATAATTTCCCCCCTACTGTATGCGTATTTGTCTGGTGGGGGATTCGTCCCCCACACACTTAAGGAGGGTTTTGATTCATGGTAGAAATTGAAAAGCCCCGCATCACCTGCCTGGACCAGCCCCAGGACGCTTCCTACGGCAAGTACGTCGTGGAGCCTCTGGAGCGTGGCTACGGTATGACCCTGGGCAATTCCCTGCGCCGTATCCTGCTGAGCAGTCTGCCCGGCTATGCAGCGACTTCCGTGAAGATTCAGGGCATCCAGCATGAGTTTTCCACCATCCCCGGTGTCACCGAGGATGTGACGGAGATCGTGCTGAACGTCAAGCGGATCATTCCAAAGGTGCACTGCGCCGGTGTCAAGACCGTGCATATCGACGCTGTGGGCCCCTGCGAGGTCACTGCCGGTGACATCAAGGCGGACGCGGAGGTTGAGATCCTGAACCCGGAGCTGCACATCTGCACCCTGGGCGAGGATGCCACTTTCAATATGGAAATCACCCTGTCCCAGGGTCGCGGCTATGTTTCCTCTGACCGGAATAAGACGCCCCAGACCCCCATCGGTGTGATTCCCATCGACTCCATCTATTCCCCTGTAACCAAGGTGAATTACACGGTGGAGCCCTGCCGTGTCGGCGACAAGACCGACTACGACAAGCTGACCCTTGAGGTCTGGACCGATTCCACCATCACTGCCAAGGACGCTGTGTCTCTGGGTGCCAAGATCCTGTCTGACCATCTGACGGTGTTTACCAACCTGTCCGATACGGTCAGCACCTCTTCCACTGTGGTGGAGAAGGTGGCCGATCGCCCTGATGCCAAGCTTTCCATGACCATTGATGAGCTGGATCTGTCCGTCCGCAGCTTCAACTGCCTGAAGCGCGCCAACATCAACACCGTTGCCGACCTGATCAACAAGACCGGCGAGGACATGATGAAGGTTCGGAACATGGGCAAGAAGTCTCTGGACGAAGTGCAGAAGAAGCTGGAAATGATGGGTCTGTCCCTGGCCAGCGAGGAATCTGGCAGCAACAACTAAGTAACCTTTAACCTTTTCAAAAGGAGGAAACGTTCATGTTCGGCACTCGTAAGCTGGGCAAGACCAGCGCACAGAGAAAGGCTCTGCTGCGGCAGCAGGTCACCGATCTGCTGGCCAATGGCAAGATGGAAACCACCTTCTATCGTGCCAAGGAAGTGCAGCCTGTTGTTGAGAAGATGATCTCCCTGGGCAAGAAGGGTGACCTGGCGGCTTACCGCAAGGCTCTGTCCTTCATCACCAGCGAGGACGTCGCTCACAAGCTGTTTAAGGAGATCGCTCCCAAGTATGCTGACCGTAACGGCGGCTACACCAGAGTGACCCGCACCGGTGCCCGCCGGGGTGATGCTGCTGAGATGGCAGTCATCGAGCTGGTGTAATCCGGGATAGAAGCTGTGAAAAGGGCGTGCCTCCTTGGGGGTACGCTCTTTTTTGCAAAATCCGCCGAAATAGGCAAGAAAATGCTTGACAAAACAGCCAATCCATTGTATAATCTAAAAGCTGTCAAAAATGCTGCTATAGCTCAGTCGGTAGAGCGCATCCTTGGTAAGGATGAGGTCGCCAGTTCGAATCTGGCTAGCAGCTCCAAAAAATGACTAAGACCACTTGGTCTTGGTCATTTTTTATATCTTCTATCAGAAAAACTGGCGGCCTCATCCGCTCTGTCGGCGCAAGCCGACAGTATTTCAATCTGAGGTCGTAAGGCTTCCACGAAACCGTGGTTTCGTGGAAACCGGGTAGCCGGTTTGAATCTGGCTGGCGGCTAGATGCGAAAAAAGATGAAAAAAGCCTTGACAAATTGGCATATCCATTATATAATCTAAAAGCTGTCAAAAATGCTGCTATAGCTCAGTCGGTAGAGCGCATCCTTGGTAAGGATGAGGTCGCCAGTTCGAATCTGGCTAGCAGCTCCAAAAAATGACTAAGGCCGTTTGGCCTTAGTCATTTTTTATATCTTCCATCCGGAAACTGGCGGCCTCATCCGCTCTGCCGGCGTAAGCCGACAGGATTTCAATCCGAGGTCGAAGGCTTCCACGAAACCCCGGTTTCGTGGAAACCGGGTAGCCAGTTCAAATCTGGCTAGCAGCTCCAAAGCCCAAGACCATCTGGTCTTGGGCTTTTTGTATATCAGCAAGTCATTGAGTACAGCCAGTCGAAGAATGTCATTGCGAACCAGTGCCGCAGCACTGGTGTGGCAATCCGTAAACCTAAGGAACCTCTGAATAAATTGTCCTTGACAATTCTGTCTACTTATTGTAGTATATACTTGTCTACAAGAAATAGACAAAGGAGGAATCCCAATGGCTGACTATCATTTAGGCGAAATCGAATCCATTTTTGCGGATATTATCTGGTCAAACGCACCCCTGACCTCCCGGCTTTTGGCAGAGCTGGCGGAGCAGCGGCTTCGCTGGAAGCGGACGACTACCTACACGGTGCTCAAGCGGCTGTGTGATCGGGGGCTGTTTCAGAACCAGGGGGGCACGGTGACGGCTCTGGTCAGCCGGGAGGAGTTCTATGCCCGGCAAAGCGAACAGTACGTCCAGGATGCCTTCCAGGGCTCCCTGCCGGCCTTCCTGGCGGCCTTCGGCAGCCGAAAGAAGCTGGATGACCGGGAAATCGACGAAATCCAGAAGCTCATCGATTCCATGCGGAGGTAGCGTTATGACGGCGATTTTTGAAAGGGTACTCAATATGAGCCTGACGGGCAGCATCGTGATTGCTGTGGTGCTGCTGGCCCGGCTGCTTCTGAGACGGGCTCCGAAAATTTATTCCTACATGCTTTGGGCGGTGGTTCTGTTCCGGCTGCTGTGCCCCATTTCCCTGAGCGCGGGGCTGTCCGTTCTGAAACCTCTGCCTGTGACGACGACCCAGGGGCTGAGCACCGTTACCTATCGGCCGGTGGAGCCGGTCATTCCGGTCTCCGGGGAGCTTGGACGGGAAGTTGCAAGGGCGGAATCCGCTGAGACGGTAAAAACGGAAACCGGCGCTCAGGTGATGACGCTGGCGGCCGCCGTCTGGCTGACTGTTGGCGGGGCGTTGGCAGGGTGCAGCCTGGTGCAGTACACTGTCCTTCGCCGAAAGCTTCGGGAGGCGGTACCCTATCGGGGAGAGGTGTACCTATCCGATTCCATCGCCACGCCCTTCGTCATGGGGGTGATCGCCCCGAAAATCTACCTGCCCTCGGACACGCCAAAAGCGGAGCGGCGGTTCATCATCGCCCACGAGCGGCATCACCTGCATCGGGGTGACCCCCTGTGGAAGCTGCTGGGCTATTTGGCTCTGTGCGTCCACTGGTTCAATCCCCTGGTGTGGCTGGCCTTCTTCCTGGGCGGGAAGGATATGGAAATGAGCTGTGACGAGGCGGTTCTCGACCGCCTGGGGGAGGGCATTCGGGCGGATTATTCCCAGGCGCTTCTCCGCCTTGCCACCCACAAGCGGCTGATTGCCGGTATGCCTCTGGCCTTCGGCGAGGGAGAGACCAAGGGTCGGGTGCGGAATATGGCTCGCTGGCGGCGGCCTAAGGTCTGGGTCAGCGGAATCTGCGCGGTGCTGTGCCTGGCGGTGCTGGGCGTCTGCGCCCTGAATCCCCAGAAGTCGGACAGCACGCCCGTGGGTGCCGTTGTAACGACCGAAAAGCCCCTGAATATCCGGGCGGAAGCCAGTGCCCGCAGTGCCGTTGTGGGCAGATATGAGCCCGGCACAGCCATTACCATCCTGGAAAGGAAGGACGGCTGGGGACGCACCGACCGGGGCTGGATTTTCATGGATTATGTCACGCTTTCGGAAAACGCCCTATTTGGCACTACTGGCGAGGCAAGCATCGGCATCTGGGATCTGTATTACACCCTCCCGGAGGGCTGCGTCCAGTTGACACTGGAAGCCAGCGAGGATCGAAATGAAGAGGAGTTGCGGGAAGGAAACACGGTCATCGGCGGTGTCCGGGCTTTCAAAATCCCAAGTGACATCTCCGGTGCGGACTGGCTGGAGGAGCTGGTGTTCCCGGAGTGGGGCATGGAGAATGTGGGCTATATGGCCAGTGGAACACTGGCTAGCGGCTACACGGTGGAATTTTTCAGCGACGTGCCCGAGGGGCAGCCCAAAACCCTTTTGAATCGACACAATGTCTATTTGTGGGAAAACCGGATTTATGACGTGTGGTTTAACGGGTATACTGTCAGCCCGGAAGTTGAGAGCGCCATTCTGAGAACCGTCAGCTTTGGCAGTGACACGGCGGAGGTTTCTTCCTCCGTGCCCATTGATCTGGCAATGCTTCCGGAGAATGTGAGCCTGAAGTCCGGCAAGAACCGCGCGATCCTCTTTGTGAAGGACGGGGAAACCGTCGGCCAAATTGACACCTATGACATTCCGGATTCTGTGGAAAATCCCTATGCGGACTTTGATTGGCTGGCAGAAGCGGGAGTTGCGGATGTTTCGGATTCCAGCCTGATCTTAATGGCGGGCAGTTCTCTCTACGGCGACTGGGATCTCCAGGCGGAAAGTGACGTGATACCCGGTCAGCCTCAGACGGTGAGGCGGTGGCATACCTTCTTTATCGCCGAACGGAAGGTCTACGACGTCTGGTTCGACCTGACGAAGATTTCGGAAGGGGAATACCGGAATCTTATGTCGCTTATGGTCAATGGAGAGCCGGAAGAGACCACCATTGCTACCCAGCCCCCTCAGGAAGGCTCCGAGTATTGGGGCGAGAGCTTCCTGAGCAATGATGGCACGGTTTCCTTCCAGGCGGATGTGTACTACGACCCGGCTCAGCTGACTGGGGAGGGTGTTATGACCCAGGCGGAACTGATCTCGGCGGTGAAGCGGGAGATGCAGGCCGGAACCATGGACGGCTTCGGTCTTGGCACCAAGGAAATGGGCTACACCGACGTGGAATGCTTCGTGAATCTGACCGGGCTTCATCTGGAGCAGCGTCAGGAAAAGCCGGTGCTGGTGGTGGAGGGCTTTGTTATTTACAAGTTCTCTGATGGCAACTCCATCGGCCAGGAGTTGGGCATTCGCGAGCTGATGGCTCTGGATGCCAGAGACGGAAGCTTCCTGTCCGGCTTCGGAAGAGTGAGCTAAAGCAGAAGACCCCCGGCTTGCGCCGGGGGCTTTCCTCAGCGTGTCAAGAAAGTCCGAAAGATACGGTGTCATTCCGAACCAGTCCGCAGACTGGTGTGGGAAT
>UQXG01000126.1 GCA_900544945.1 uncultured Eubacteriales bacterium
AATCCCTCAGTCAAAAATCAAAGATTTTTGCCAGCTCCCTTTACACAAGGGAGCCAGGGTGCTCCCGCACCAGTGCGTTTTTCGGCGGCTTACTGTTCCTTTTTCTTTGCTTCCTTCTTTGCCTTTCTCCGGCGGCGCAGAGGACGGGTGACCAGCACGGCAACCGCCGCAATCACCGCCAGCACAACCAGGGAAGGCAGGGAACTGATCAGCCACACCAGCACATTCACGATGGTCTCGCCCACGCCCTTCAGGTTATCCCGGAAGCCCTTGGAAATCCGCTCCCACACGCCGGGCTCCTCCACCGGGGTGTACTCCTGCACCTCGTCAATGGACAGGTACACCGTAGCGTAGTCAATCTGATTGTCGTACAGCCGCTTCTGGGAGGTGACGTTTTCCAGCTCGTAGCGCACCTCGGTGAGCCGATCCTCGATGGCCAGCAGATCCTCCATATTCTCTGCCTGACTTAACAGCTCCAGCAGCCGAGTCTCCTCGGTTTCCAGGGCCTTCATCCGGCTCTCCGTAGCCACATAGGAAAGGGTCACGTCCTCCACGCTTTTGCTCTGACTCACCAGATTCGCAAGGCCCCCCACATCCTGGGTAAAGGCATCCGCCTGATCGGCGGGAATCCGGACGGTGAGGCTGGCACTGCGATACCGGCGGCCGGTGCCGCTGCCATTGTAGACATTCTGATCCTCCACATAGCCGCCCAGCGACCCGATCTTTTCATTCAAAGCTTCACTCAGCGCATCCAGATCGTCGGTTTCCGCGCTGATGTGCATGGTGATAATCCACTTCCGGCTTTCCGGCAGAGTTATGTCCGCAGCAGAGCCGCCGTTGTCCATAGCGCCGGAAGCGGCTTCCGCCGCCATAGGCGCTTCCGCAACGTCTGCGGCATAATCCGCCATTTCCATGTTGGAAGCGGTCTTGCTGGCACCCCCGCAGCCGGTGAGCAGGGCAATCAGCAGCACGATGCTCAAAAAAATCGACAAATACTTTTTCATGGAAGTTTCCTCCTTTTTTGTTGTTCACCCCTATAGTCGATAACGGACGGCGCAGGTTGCAAAAATCTGGAAAAAAACTTTTTTCTTTATCTTATCATGATTCCTGGCAGAACGCAAGGGTTCCCTTGTGAAAACCGCATAAAAAAGGGGTTGCGAAGGCGGGCTTCTTTCAGTATAATGGAAGCCAGAAAGAGAGGAACTGTACAATGGCAAAACTTTACTTCAAATACGGCGCCATGGGCTCCAGCAAAACCGCCCAGGCCTTGATCACCAAATACAACTACGAGGAAAACGGCCTGAAGGTCTGGCTCATCAAGCCCAGCGCGGACACCCGGGACGGAGAGCAGATTCTGCGCAGCCGCATCGGCCTGGAGGCGGCGGTGGAGGTGATTCCGCCGGAGACGGATATCTACGCCCGGTACCTGGGGATTCGGGAATTAAACTGCGACGTAATCATCGTGGACGAGTGCCAATTTCTGACCGAGGCTCAGATTGACCAGCTCCGGGCCATCGTGGACGAGCACAACATTCCGGTCATGTGCTTCGGCCTGCGCACGGATTTCCAAACCCGGCTGTTCCCCGGTTCCCGGCGGCTCATGGAGGTGGCAGACACCATCCAGGAGATCAAGACCATCTGCGACTGCGGAGCCAAGGCCACGGTAAACGCCCGAATCGACGGCAGCGGTCACATTATTACCCAGGGTGCCCAGGTGGTGCTGGGAGGCAACGACAGCTACATCGCCATGTGCCACAAGTGCTACGTCCGGGGTATCCGGGAAAACCGGGTCATCCGTCTCCACGGCCAGAAGGGGAGCCTATGAGGAAGGAAAAGTGCCCAGGCTGAAATTCCTGGTAAGAGGTTAATTGAATTCATCAAAAGGAAGGATATTTTATTATGGAACTGCGTGAAATTCTCGCCAAGTGCGACCACACTCTGCTGACCCAGACCGCCACCTGGGCGGACATCCGGGGCATCTGCGACGACGGCATGAAGTACCACACCGCCTCCGTCTGCATCCCCGCCTCCTTTGTCAAGCAGGCGAAAGCCTATGTGGGGGACAAGCTGCCCATCTGCACCGTCATCGGCTTCCCCAACGGCTACGATACCACCGCCGCCAAGTGCTTCATGGCCTCCGACGCCGTGGACAACGGAGCCGATGAGGTAGACATGGTCATCAACATCGGCTGGGCCAAGGAAGCCAAATGGGACGACATCACCGCCGAAATCGCCGCGGTGAAGCGCGCCTGCAAGGGAAAGCTCCTGAAGGTCATCATCGAAACCTGTCTGCTCACCGACGAAGAGAAGATTGCCCTGTGCAAGTGCGTCTCCGACTCCGGCGCGGACTATATCAAGACCTCCACCGGCTTCTCCAAGGCCGGCGCTACCTTCCACGACGTGGCGCTCTTCGCCGCCCACGTTGCCCCCCATGTGAAGATCAAGGCCGCCGGGGGCATTTCCTCTCTGGAGGACGCTCAGAAGTTCATCGAGCTGGGAGCCTCCCGGCTGGGAACCTCCCGGATCGTGAAGATTGCCAAGAGCCTGCCCGACGACGGCAGCTACTAATGAAAGGAGAAACACCTATGCTTACCACTCCCACCCCTCATATTTCCGCCAAGCCCGGGGACTTCGGCAAAACCGTGCTCATGCCCGGCGATCCCCTGCGCTCCAAATTCATCGCGGAAACTTTCCTGGAAAATCCGGTGCTGGTCAACAACGTCCGGGGTGTCCAGGGCTACACCGGCACCTACAAAGGCGTGAAGGTCTCCGTCATGGCCACCGGCATGGGTATGCCCGCCATGGGCATCTACTCCCATGAGCTGTTCAACGGCTACGGCGTGGAGAACATCATCCGGGTAGGCTCCGCCGGTTCCATTCAGGAGAACATCCATCTCTATGACCTGGTCATTGCCCAGGGTGCCTGCACCGATTCCAACTACGCCGCCCAGTTCCATCTGCCCGGCACCTTCGCCCCCATCGCCAGCTGGGAACTGCTCAGCGAAGCCGTGAAGGCCGCCGAGGCCCGGGGCGCGACCTATCATGTGGGCAACGTGAATTCCTCCGATGTGTTCTACGGCGACCACGTTGGGGTGCCCGAGGGCTTAGACAGCGTGTACGGTCTGAAGAAGATGGGCGTCATGGCTCTGGAAATGGAGGCCGCGGCTCTCTACATGAACGCCGCCCGGTACGGCAAGCGGGCCCTGTGCATCTGCACCATTTCCGACCATGTGCTCAGCGGCGTGGAAACCACCTCCGAAGAGCGTCAGAGCGCCTTCACCGAAATGATGAAGGTTGCCCTGGATGTGGCCGCCGCCATGGAGAGTAGGTAATATGAAACGGGTATTTCTCATCGTTCTGGATTCCTTCGGCATCGGTCAGATGCCGGACTGCGAAAAATTCGGGGACATTGGCGTGAACACCCTGGGCGCCTGCGCCACCTCCCGGTTTCTGGACATTCCCAACATGACCGCCGCAGGGCTGGGCAGTATCGACGGCGTTACCTGTCTGCCCAAGGCCGAGCCTCAGACAGGTGCCTGCGCCCGGCTGACGGAAGCCTCCATGGGCAAGGACACCACCATCGGTCACTGGGAGATTTCCGGTATCGTCTCCCCCAAGCCCCTGCCCACCTATCCCCAGGGCTTTCCGAAAGAGGTGCTGGATACCTTCGAGCAGGCCACCGGCCGGGGCGTGTTATGTAACCTCCCCTATTCCGGCACCGATGTAATCCGGGATTACGGCAAGGAGCACATGGAAACGGGCAAATGGATCGTCTACACCTCCGCCGACTCCGTGTTCCAGGTGGCGGCCCATGAGGATGTGGTTCCCCTTGAGGAGCTGTACGATGCCTGCCGGAAGGCCCGGAAAATTCTCCGGGGAGATCACGGCGTAGGCCGGGTCATTGCCCGTCCCTTTGTGGGCACTCCGGAAGCCGGCTTCACCCGCACCCCCAACCGCCATGACTTCTCCCTGGAGCCTCCGGCGAAAACCATGCTGGATGCCATCTCCGGGGCGGGACTGGACTGCCTGGCCGTTGGCAAAATTCACGACATTTTCGCCGGTCAGGGAGACACGGAGCACGTCTTTAACAAGAGCAATGCCGACGGCATGGCTCACACCGACGACTATGCCGCAAGAGACTTCCACGGTCTGTGCTTTGTGAATCTGGTGGACTTTGATATGCTCTACGGTCACCGCAGAGACATTGACGGCTATGCCAAGGCTCTGACGGAGTTTGACCGGTGGTTGGGTGCTTTCCTGCCCAAGCTGGGCGAGGAGGATATTCTGATGATCACCGCCGACCACGGCTGTGACCCCTCCTACACCGCCACCACCGACCACACCCGGGAGTATGTGCCTCTTCTGGTGCTGGGCAAGGCCGTGAAGCCCGTGAATCTGGGCACTCGCGGCAGCTTTGCGGACATTGCCGCCACCGTCACCGAGCTGCTGGGCGTGCCTTACGAAACCCCGGGCAAGAGCTTTGCGAGGGAAATTCTCCTATAAAACTACGAGATTCAATGTAGGGGCGGCCATTGGCCGCCCGCAAAGTTCGAAATTGATGCTCATGCAGCCCTGCCTGTTTACGGGCGGCCAGTGGCCGCCCCTACACACACGGACGTACAATTTCGCATAATCTGGTGGCACGTTGCGTTCTCTTGAATGGAAGAGAACGTCCAAGCCACCAATTTCAACAGGAGGAAACCGATGGAACCTTCCGAATTATGTAATCTTGCCAAGGAGGCCATGACCCACGCCTACGCGCCCTACTCCGGCTACAAGGTGGGAGCCGCCCTGCTCTGCGCCGACGGCACCGTCTATCAGGGCTGCAACATGGAAAACGCTTCCTACACCCCCACGGTCTGCGCCGAACGCACCGCCTTCTTCAAGGCGGTCTACGACGGCCACCGGGATTTTATCGCCATCGCCGTCTGCGGCGGCAAGGACGGAATCATCACCGGTGCCTTCCCTCCCTGCGGCGTCTGCCGCCAGGTGATGCGGGAATTCTGCGCCGATGACTTTGTAATCTACCTGATCCATGACACCGGCTTCGAGGCCGTGACCCTTTCTCAGCTGCTGCCCTACAGTTTTTCCGCCGGGGCGCATATGAAATAGCCAAAGGTTCCCACTGAAGAAGCATATTTTTTGTTGAAAATCGCTCTTATGATGGATTGGGTGTTGATTTTTTCGGAAAAATATGCGACAATAGGGCTGGTATCTCCGATACCGATACCTACAATTTATGGAGGAATGCAATATGAAAAAGATTCTGGCACTGCTGCTGGTTCTGGCTCTGGCCCTGGGCATGGCTGCCTGCGGCGCAAAGACCGAGCCTGCCGCTACCGAAGCACCCGCTGCCGACGCCCCTGCCGCTGACAACGCTGCTGTTTCCGCAGATGACATCCCTGATGAGATGACCTCTGCCGACGGCAAGTATCAGGTGGCTTTCGTCACCGACGTGGGCACCCTGAAGGACAAGTCCTTCAACCAGGGCACCTATGACGGCGTGAAGCTGTACGCCAACGCCAATGGCAAGGCCTACAAGTACTATCAGCCCGCCAACGGCAGCAACGCTACCGATGACGACCGGATCGATGCCGCTACCCTGGCCTGTGAGAACGGCGCCGAGGTGGTCGTGGCCGCCGGTTTCATGCAGGAAGCCGCTCTGAAGGCTACCGCTACCAAGTATCCCGATGTTCACTTCATCTTCATCGACGGCTACCCTGTAGCCGGTGACGACGGCAATGTTCTGAAGAACGTGGCCGGTATCGCCTTCGACGAGCAGCAGTCCGGCTACCTGGCCGGTTACGCCGCCGTTATGGAAGGCTACACCAAGCTGGGCTTCACCGGCGGCGGCGGCGGAGACAACCCCGCCTGTGTCCGCTTCGGCTACGGCTTTGTCCAGGGCGCTGACGCGGCTGCCGCTGCCAAGGGCGTCAAGGTCGACATGAACTACTCCTGGCTGTACGGCTCTTCCTTCTCCGCTTCCAATGAGCTGCAGACCATGGCCACCGGCTGGTACACCAACGGCACCGAGGTCATCTTCTGCTGCGGCGGCGGTATGTTCTCCTCCGTGGCGGCGGCTGCCGGCGCGGAAGACGGCAAGGTCATCGGCGTTGACGTTGACCAGTCCTTCGAGTCCAGCTCCGTCATCACCTCTGCCATGAAGGGTCTGGCTGACGCCACTCAGTGGGCCATTGGTCAGCACTACGCAGGCAGCTGGGACGCCATCGGCGGCACCTCCACCTCTCTGGGTGCCAAGGACAACGCCGTGGGTCTGCCCACCGCTACCTGGTCCCTGCAGAACTGGAGCGTTGACGACTACAATGCGCTGCTCGCCGACATCGCTGCCGGCAAGGTGGAGATCTCTTCCGAGCTGGTCTCCGAGCCCGCCAGCACTGACAACGTGACCGTGAATATGGTCAAGTAACTCGTTTTTCGAAAAGGGGAAGGCTTCAGCCTTCCTCTTTTTTTGCATTCCGCGAAATATCCTTTGATACTGAACTCCAATTAGGGTCTATCTGAAAACCGGAAATATGACCAACGGCGAGGGATTTTCCGCCTGATGAAGC
>UQXG01000127.1 GCA_900544945.1 uncultured Eubacteriales bacterium
GAAAATTGATAAGAAGCCGGCTTAAGGGGCGCTGCCGAAAAGCCGCCCCCTTAAGGATCCCCCGGCCGCATCGCCGGAAGCGGGTCGAATATTTCTGATTACTATTATTCGTATTTCGGAAGTGCTCGGACAATATGAAGAATTTTTGGCAAAAAAGTGCGGGGAACCCTCGCACTTCAGGCTGTCGAAACACCATGCCATTGCCACACCAGTAACAGCATCAACCAGCCGCGCAAAGCCCCCGGAGGGAAAATCCCTCCGGGGGCAGACGTTTTCGCTCAGTGAATCTCCGTAACCCGGTAGCCCAGCTTCTCCACAATCTCCTTCAGAGTATCGTCGGAGACCGGCTGGCTGAATGTCACCGTGGCCGTCTTCTTGTGCAGGTTGGTCTTGCAGACCACCCCGTCCAGACGGTCGATGGCCTTCTCAATCCGTGCCTGGCAGCTCTCGCAGTGCATTCCTTCCACACTCAGCACCCGCTGACCGATGGCAGGCTCCTCCAGCTTCTTATGGGGTCGTTCCTCCCCACCGCCTCCGCAGCAGCCGCCGCTGCCCTTAAAATGCTTCCTGCCGCTGTTCACGGCCAGCACAACCATCACCAGCAGGATTGCAAGAATGATTACGTTTCCCATTGACAGTTCCTTCTTTCATTCTTCTATTCGGAGTTAGCAATCTCTAACCGCAATGATAATACATATTACCCCAGTTGTCAAGTGCGAATAAAAAGATTTGAAAGAGGCTTGACAAACGGGGCAAATTCCGCTATGATATGTATGTAGTTAGCAGTTGCTAACTACTACTGTTGTCAAATTTTGCGACAGAATAACTCTGATTCTTCCCTCTTTCAAATATCCATTTCCCCCGCAGCAATTTCCCCGTGGAGCCGAAAGCCCCACGGGGAAATTGCTTTTATTCTACCGTCAGGCTCCAAACCGTCAGATTCGACTGCCGGAACGGTTCCAGATCAAAGTTCCGTTCCGCGCCCACCAGCAGACTGCCGTAATAGGGCAGGGCTTCGCTGTCCGCCGTTCCCAGCAGCACGCCGTTGAATCGGACGGTATAGCTGCTGCCGGTCTTTACCACATCCAGGATATTGTGAGCGCCGTCAAAGACCAGAGTGCTGAATACGGCTCCCTCCCCCACCTGGACAGACAGCACGTTCCCGGCCTTTCGCACCAGAAGCCCCCGGTAGGCTCCCTCTTCCTCGTTGAAGCAGGAGAGGAACGTGCCGTCCCGGTCATCCAGCAGCAAATCCGCCGTCAGATGCCAGTCTGCCGCCGGGTCGGCATACAGCCGCACACCGGTATCCACGCAAGTCTCCCCGTCGCCTCAGGAAATTCTGAGGCGCAGGAAGGACACCAGCAGACCGATGGCCAGCAGCGGCACCGCCAGATAGACCATCCCCGCAAAAAACAGGGCTATCAGAATCAGCGGGACTCCCACCGTAAGCAGGACGCACTTTGTGATGCTCCAGGCGGCATGGAACGCGAAGACCATAAGCCGCCAGGCAAACAGCAGAATTCCAATCCAAAACAATACCATCATCCTTTTCGGTTTCCTCCTGATGCTTTTTTCTTCGGCGCGGGCAGCTGCTCATACATAGCCCGGAACAGCTCCGTCAGAAATCCCCGGTCGTCCAGCCGATCTACCAGCAGCATTTCTCTGGCACCGGGATAGGGGATTTCGTAGATCGGATTCTCAAATTGAGCCACTGCCGCCGCCACGGGCTTGATGAGCAGCCGGTTATCGTAAATGCCGCCCGCCACCTTTCCCCGATAATAGAGGATGTACTCCCCCATCATTGCCCGGGTGGAAATTTCCTCCAACCCGGACAGCTGCTCCAGCACATAGCGCACATATTCCTTGTCCGATGCCATTGTCCCGCCTCCTTAGGATTTTTGCCTATTCTATCATACGCCCACCCCTTTGGATAGGTTCTTTTTTGTCGGGTAGGCACCGATTTTTCAGGAATTGCAATCCGGGGAAAAATGTGGTATGCTGACGGAAATCGCTTTACCATAAGGGGAATTGTCATGATTCAGGATATTGCGCCCCACAGGCTGGGCAATCAATACGACCCTGCCGCCCTGCCGGAGGCAGAGGACTATGTGCTCTTTTTCGACGGCGGCAAAGTGCTGCTGACGGAAAGAGGCCTGCCCCGGGTGAAGGACTTTCCGGCAGACAGCCCCTTTACCTATCTGTTCACCCTGGACAGCAGCCGTTTCTTCCGGGCAGCGGGTGATGTTCCCCTGCCCCAGGGGAAATTTGCGGATGTCCGTGCCCTGCGGGGCAGTGATCGCTTTCCCCGGGAAATGATGTTCGCCATTCTCACCGGAAAGCACCTGTCCGACTGGTACCGGGACAACCGGTTCTGCGGCCGGTGCGGCAAGGCCATGACCCATTCAACCCGGGAACGAGCCACGGTCTGCGCCTGCGGCAACACCGTGTATCCCCGGATTATGCCCGCGGTCATCGTAGGCGTGCGGAATGGGGAAAAGCTGCTTCTGACCAAGTACCGGAAGGGCTTTGCCCACAACGCCCTGATTGCCGGGTTCACGGAAATCGGCGAAACCGCCGAGGAGACCGTGGTGCGGGAGGTTATGGAGGAAGCCGGTATCCGGGTGAAGAACATCACCTATTATAAATCCCAGCCCTGGGGCATTGCCAACGATCTGCTGCTGGGCTTCTACTGTGACCTGGACGGCAGCGAGGAAATCACCATGGATCCGGGCGAGCTGAAATACGCCGCCTGGGTACGCCGGGAGGACATCGTGCTTCAACCCGATGACTACAGTCTGACCAACGAGATGATGGCCCAGTTCAAAAACGGGAATATCCGATAAACCCGAAAAGGCTCCCTTTGTACAAAGGGAGCCTTTTGCGTTTTTTCATTGGTTTCCGGCTTACGCCAGTTCCAGCACAACCACCTCGCTGGGGGCGAGGGTCATGGCGGAGCCGGTGATTTCCCGGCCGGAATTGGTCAGAAGGGTCTTCTTCACGGTTCCGGGCAAATGCAGATGCTGGATTTCCCTGCCGAAATTCGCCGCCACCAGCACTCGCTGATTGTCCTTTTCCCGGTAATAGGCCAGAATCCGGTGGGAACTTTCAAAAGCTGGACGGAATTTGCCATAGGTGAACAGCTGCCGGTATTCCGGGGATTTCCGCAGCGCCGTCAGGCGGCGGTAGTAGTTCAGCACGGAATCCGGGTCGTTCTCCTGGGCGGCCACGTTGATTTCCGGGTAATTGTCGTTGACCTTGAGCCAGGGGGTGCCGGTGGTGAAGCCGGCGTTGGGGGAAGAATCCCACTGCATGGGCGTTCTGGCGTTGTCCCGGCTCATTTTCTCGCAGGCGGCCAGGGCCTGCTGTTCGGTCAGCCCCGCGTCCAGAGCCACCCGGTACTGATCCTTGGTGTTGATGTCGTTGAATTCCTCGATGCTGCCCCAGTGGGCGTTGGTCATGCCGATTTCCTGACCCTGGTAAATAAAGGGAATGCCCCGCAGGAGCAAGCTCACCGTACCCAGCATTTTCTTGCCCATGGGTTTGCGGGCATAATTCGGCAGGAACCGGGAGACTCCCCGCGGCTCGTCGTGGTTTTCAATGATGTTCGCCTTGAAGCCGATTCCCTGGGTTTCCTCCTGAGACCGGAAAATCACATCCCGCCACCGGGCAAAATCGATATCCGGAGCATCATACCAGCCGTGAGCCCCGGTGCTGAGAATATGGGCGCTGAAGTCGAACATGGTGGAAAAATATCCGTCGTCACCAATAAAGCACTTCAGCTCCTCCGGCTTCATGTTGAACACCTCCGCCACGGTGAAGGCATCGTGCTTGGCAAAGGTATGGGTTTTCAGATCTGCCAGGAAATCTCCCACGCCCTCCACGCTGTCCACCATTTTGGTGCACATGGCCAGGCCGTCCGGGCCGTCCGCCGGATAGTCCGGGAAGGACAGATCCTTTTTGATATTGATGATGGCATCGATCCGGAAGCCCGCAAGGCCCTTGTCCAGCCACCAGTTCACCATGTCGTAGAGCTTTTGCCGCACCACCGGATTTTCCCAGTTCAGATCCGGCTGCTCCTTGGCAAACATATGGAAATAGTATTTGTCCGTGCCGGGCACCGGCTCCCAGCAGCTTCCGCCGAAATAGGAGCGCAGATTGCTGGGAGGATTGCCGTTTTTGCCCCGGCGGAAATAGAAGTAGTCCGCGTACTCCCCCTCCGGGTCGGCCAGAGCCTTTTGGAACCATTCGTGCTCATTGGAGCAGTGGTTGATGACCAGATCCATGATGATGTGCATATCCCGCTTTTTCGCCTGGGCCAGCAGCTCGTCAAACTGCTCCATGGTGCCGAACTGCCGGGCAATGCCGTAATAGTCGGAGATGTCATAGCCCTGATCGGCAAAGGGCGAGGGGTAAATGGGAGACAGCCAGAGAATGTCAATGCCCAGGCCTTTCAGATAATCCAGCTTGGACAGAATTCCTGCCAGATCGCCGATGCCGTCACCGTTGGTGTCGAGAAAGCTCTTGGGATAAATCTGATAGGCGACCTTATCATGCCACCACTTTTTTTCCATGGAGAACACTCCTTTCCGTTTCGCTCATTCTACATAGAACGCGCGGAAATGTCAAATGGGTTTTTCCTTGGATTCCCGAGCCGTCGTCACCAGCTCCCGGAATTTCCGAGCCGCCGGGCTAAGAGGCCGGGTCTGCTGCTCCAGCAGGCAGATGGTTCTGGCAGGCAGCGCCCGGGTCAGCTCCAGCTGCCGCACCGAGCCCGTCTCCCGTGCCACAAAATCCTCCGGCACAAAGCCAATGCCCAGATCGTTTTTCACCAGAGGCAGAATCTGATCCGCCGTAGCCGCCTCAATGTCCGGGTGAAAGGGCAGGCCATCCACCCGGAACCATTCCTCGTAGAGGCCGTAGGTCATGGTGTCCCGGCTCAGGCTGATCAGAGGATATTCCGACAGCTCCTTGGGCGTAATGGGTCGGGCGGGAAACAGACCCAGCCCCGGACTGCACACCGCCACCTCCTGCACCTTTCGCAGCGGGAACTGGCTCAGGTTTTTTCTGGGCTCCACCGGGGTGGTGACCACTGCCAGATCCACCATTTCCTCCTCCAGAGCCCGGACTGCCTGGGGGGTGGAATAGTTGTTCACCCGAATCTGAATGCCCGGATAGGCAGAGCGGAACCGGCGGAGAATCGGCAGCAGGAAGCAGTGCAGAGCCACCTCGCTGGCTCCGATGGAAATGCTTCCCATCCGCAGTCGGGTGGTCAGCTTCAGCTCCTCCTCTGCCCGGCGGATGTGCTCCATGGCAGGCGCCACATGGGAATAGAGCAGCTCTCCCTCCGGGGTCAGCTGAACGCCCTTGTTCGTCCGCAGAAACAGCTTGCAGCCCAGCTCCCCCTCCAGCAGCTTCACCGCGTGGGTCACGTTTGGCTGGCTGCTGTAAAGGGCTGCCGCCGCCTGGGTGATATTGCCGCACCGAGCCACCTGGTAGAACACCCGATAATGCTCCATGGAAACTGCCATATCTCATCCTCCATAAATTAAATTGAGGTCCAGTATATCAAATATCTATTTTACATATCGTTCCTTGGGAATTATACTATAGCCGTTTTTAGGTGTCAATGACTCAAACCCAAGGAGGACAAAGAAAATGGAAAAGAAATATACCATCTGCATCGGCCGTCAATACGGCAGCGGCGGCCGGGAAATCGGCGAGCTGGTTGCCAGAAAGCTGGGCGTTACCTGCTATGATAAGCTGCTCATTCAGGAGGCCGCCAAGAAAAGCGGCATGGATACCCAGTTCCTGGCCACCCATGAGGAGACCATGAAGGACATGCTGCTGCCCATCAGCGGCAACCCCTTTGCCGATACGGCAGATATGTCTGGGCTGTTCTATTTCGCCGGCGATCACGCTTATAACGCGGAAAAGCAGGCCATCACGGAAATTGCTCAGCGGGAATCCTCGGTGATGATCGGCAGATGCGCTTCTTCCATTCTGGCAAGCCAGGGAAATGTGCTGTCCGTATTCCTGTATGGCAACGAGGGCGACTGTATTGACCGGATCGCCGCCCGGAACGGCCTGAACAAGAAGGAAGCCCGGGAGCGGATGGAGAAGATCAACCGGATGCGCCGCCGGTACTTCAACTTCTACGCCATGACCGAGTGGGGCAAGCCGGAAAGCTACGACGCCATGCTCTCCACAAGCTCTCTGGGCACCCAGGGCTGCGCGGACATCATTGTTCGCCTTCTGGAGCAGAAGCTGGGGGTGAAATGCCATGAATAAGGACTTGACCGTAGGCCGCCCGGAAACGGTTCTTTGGAAATTCTGTCTGCCCCTTTTCGGCAGCATCATCTTCCAGCAGCTGTACAACCTGGCCGACAGCTTTGTCGCCGGTAAATTCGTAGGCGAGAATGCCCTGGCCGCCGTGGGCAACAGCTATGAGATCACCCTGATTTTCATCGCCTTTGCCTTCGGCTGCAACATCGGCTGCTCGGTGGTCGTGTCCC